>JAYVXT010000589.1:0-4476 GCA_043785065.1 Bryobacterales bacterium
CTTCACAGCAAGATCGTGGGACAATCCGACGGCCTTGGCGCGGTTATTCCATACGTGCAAATGTACCAGGCGGGCCTTTCCCCAGAAGGGCGGCCGGCAGGCGTATTCCTGCTTCTTGGCCCCACCGGTACGGGCAAAACGCGAACCGTCGAAGCTCTGGCCGAGGTCCTGCATGGCAGCCAGAAAAACGTCTTGCGCATCGATTGCGGCGAGTTTCAGATGGACCACGAAGTGGCTAAGTTGATCGGCGCGCCTCCTGGCTACCTCGGTCATCGCGAAACGCAACCGATGCTGACGCAAATGAAACTTAACGCCGTAGCCAGCGAAAAGCTGAATTTGTCGATTGTGTTGTTTGACGAAATCGAAAAGGCAGCGGGCTCCATGACGCGGCTCATGTTGGGCGTATTGGATAAAGGCGCATTGCGGCTGGGCGACAACACCACCGTGAATTTCGACCGCAGTTTGATCTTTATGACATCGAACCTTGGCGCAAAGGAAATGGCGCGGCAGTTGAATCCCGATTTTGGCTTTGAAACGATGATGATTGAGCGCGCCGCCGCATCCCGCGTAAGCGCCAAGAAACTGGAATCGGTATGCATGGCGGCGGTGAAACGTAAGTTCTCGCCGGAATTCATTAACCGTGTCGATGTGTTTGCCACTTACAGCCCACTTACACGGGCTTCCTTGGAACTTATCCTTGAGCAGCAGCTAACGGCACTGCAAGAGCACTTGGACCGCCGATTATTGGAACGGAGTTTCACCCTTACGGTGCCTAAAGCCTCGCGTGAATTCTTGCTGAGCAAGGGGACCAGCCATGAGTATGGAGCCCGCGAATTGAAGCGGGTGATCCATCGTTTTGTGATGCAACCGCTGGCGGCATTGGTAAGCCAAGGAAAGATCGAACCGGACGCGGATGTTTCCTTCGATGTCGATTCGTCAAGGCAGAAGTTGTTGGTCCGTTCCGGATTGCGGGCGGCTTAGTTACAACGCCCTCAATTGAAAGTTGCCGCCCCCTAAGTTCACTCCTATTATTGAAAGCTAAATCCACTCGATCTTGAGCACTGGGTGAAGCTCAATGCCGTTAAGCGGAGATACCCCGGTTTGTCCGTGAACTTTATCGAAAAATCCGACTCCTGTGATGCGGGCGCGCGTCGGAGGTACTTGTGAGGCAAAGGTTGGCTGCATCGCGTCGTCGGATTCAGGAGTGACGAACGATTGCGGCAGCATCTCCATGGCGAGTGGCTGCAACAAAGGATTATCTCCAACCGCCGCTCTCGGCACAAGCATTGTACCCGATTGGACAAAATCTTGCGGCGAAAGAGGCGCAATCAACTTGTCGTCGATGGCTTTGCGGGCGTTCCGGATGTTTTCGATCCAGGGACAAGTTGAGTCCACGAAAGGGGCTTTGGGAGTTGGTGTTTCCGCCACCATCATCTTGCCGCTGGCGCCTTGGAGCACCAGATGGTAATCCCCATCGGCTTCCAGCTTTACCGCGATAACGGTGCATTCCACGCGCCAAACCACAAATTCAACCGGGCCCCGGCGGCGATCCTGGTATTTCGGAAACAAGCCCGTTTCAGGCCGCATATCCGGTGGACGGAGGATATTGTTCATATCCTCAATAGTGGTATCCACAATGCCGGCGCCTAGCTTTTGGCCGTCGAGAATATTCTTGCCCACCAAGGCGGTGTCGCGGTCCGTACCGGTCTTCACCGGCCATCGCTCGATGCCTGGTTTCGTAACCAGCCGCAAGGGGGCAACTATATCCATTGATGCAGGAGCATCCTTGAGACCTTCAGCAATACACGCGGCCTTGATGGTGGCGGCGGTTTGCGGACTTACCGTGGGCAGCGTGTTTACATCGTGAAACGGGGTGGTTAGATTATCAACGGGAATCGCCGGAGGTGGAACCGTTGTGGGCACGGGAATCGCCGGCGCAGGCGCTGGGCCGGCCCCGCCATCGCGGTCGCGGCCAAAGACGACGAATCGCGGAGTTACATCGCGATTTGAGCCGTTCCCCGCACCTTTCATGGTGAAGCCGGTAGCGGCGAATAGCGTTTGTTGCGGGAACACCCGCCGCACCGTCAGGTAGTCACCCCACTCGCCTTTCCCGTCGCCCGACAGAGGACTGCGTTCTCCAATGCCTACGATAAGGTCCTTGCGTACTCCGCTTAGAAAGCCAACGACGTGCGAAGGGTGGCGAGGTCCACCGCCTATCATATAAGAGATGCCAACCTCGTTATTTGAATTAGTTGCCAATGCCGCGTAACAGGTGGCCGACATTGGATCGAAGACGTTAATGTTCTCGATCACCGCGAAAGTATCAACCGCAATGCGCGCGATTTGGACGAACGGGCGAGGGCGGTGGTTAGAGTCGCGATCAACCGACCAAGCAAAAAACAACTCCTTTCCAGCCAGCGTGGCGCCGGAGATACGAGGATCGGCGCGATCAAGCCAGCGGCGGCCATCGGGAGTTCGGGAAATGTAGCCATTGCCGCCAATCCAGCGGGCAACGGGGACATCGGTACGTGTTGGGAGAGCCTGATTTTCAGGCCAGCGGAAAACCGTCAGCACACTGGTGTCAGCGTGGGCGGCAAAGAATGCGGTTGTGCCGCAGTTCTGAGCAACACGGAAGCTCTGCAATTGCATGGATACAAAGGGCACGGCGCTGACGTTACCCGAGCGGATGGACGCAAAGCTGATACGGATGACTGCCGAGCCAAAGGTGTTGTTTGTGCCGAAAATGTTGGTGGTGACGTATAGGTTGTTATCGCTAAAGGCAAGATCGGGAAAATCCAGAAATGCATTTGGGACGCCAAGTAACTGTGTTGTAATGTCAAACAATTTCCAGCGGCCAGCGAGGGCATCCGCTGGTTTGGCGAAGGCAAGGCGCTGAATATTGCCGCCGGTGGAAGGCCCGTATTGAAGGAGCCACACAAACATGTCGAGCGACGGATTGTAGTGCGCCACTTGATCACAACAAAATTGCGACTGCGGGGAGGGATTCGGGAACCCTGCTCCTGGATCCATAAAACGGAAGGTGGAACCTCCGTCGGAAGAAATCGCCGCATACCAATTGCCTGTATATAGAACGGTGTTTCCAGCAATGGCGCAACTCGGTTCCCCTACGTTGGAGGCCGTACTATTTTGACCTGGCTGTGTGAGTTCGGTATTGATCTTAAGCTTAATCTCGTCCCCGGCAGCCATTGGTTCCATACTGCGCGCGTCAAAGCGGACCTCGCGAGTGACACTGTGGACATCGCGTTCGGCGCCTTCAGGGACAAGGGGCAAGAGGTGCCGCGGGTGGATGCTTTTAGGCTTCTCTATTGTAGGAGGCTCAGGCAGCATTTCAATAACGGCAGTTGCCTTTTGTGGTGAGGATAACTTAATACCCGGAATTGGTTGTTTAGAACTGGAGGATGGGGGGGGTTGTTTCTTGGCCATGGGAGCACCTCGGTTTTTAATCGGGCTTGCGAGTAGGCACTAAAGGCAGAGGCCGCCTTAGGTGAATTTCCTTGTCGGGGGGAGGTTCCGGAAGATCCTCACTCCATTTGAAAGCCACCTCACCGCTATCGGTGAGAGGGGCCCCTTCGGGCAAAGCCTCGGGCTGGGCCGGGTCCGCCGGTTTAGGCTTTTTGGGTTTCTGGTTGGCCATTCAGGGAGACCTTCCTTTTTCGGCGTTTACTAACGCGAATAACTGGTCACCTAGCCTACCTAGCACTCTATGAGAATAGGGGGATTCTTGGGGCTCCGAACAATCCCCCTATTTTCATCGGGGACTAGTAAACGCGCTAGGACCTCAGTGAACAGTGTTGCGCCTACACCTCTTCGCCGTACAAACCTCGTCGCGCAAAACGTCTCACACAAATTGCGAGAACGGCAATCAAAGCAACGAAAATTGCTAATTCCAGTGAACCGCTGCCACCATCGGGTGACAGACCAATCATTGTTTCAATTAGGTGCATTTGTCCTCCAAGACCCGGACCGCGTTCCATGGCATCTAGGGCCATTGAAGAGCGGCCTTTTGCAAACCTTCTAAAACGTAACCCAAGTTGCGATTAATTGCAATAGTTATTTTAAATACTTTTGTTTAGATTTGAATGATGAAAATGAATTTATTGCGGCATCGGAACAATTCTTAGGTTCCCTTTTACATTTTCTCCTGCGGAATCCTCGAAAGAGGGCTATTTCAGTTACTCTTCCACCGCCTTATTCACGCCTCGCAAATCCAAACAATCACGAACACCCTCAGTTTATTATTAGCCATGCTCTGAATCACTTGCCGAAACGGCCACGGCCCAATTCAACCGCCTATGCCTTACTCATGGAGACACATGAAACTTCACATTAGGCGAAATTGGAAATGGCTCAACACCGTGGCCATGAAAAAAGCGGTTCCCCAAGCATGCAAACTTTATATACCGTCATTTTTCAAAGGTTTGGCGAGCGCCCTGGTAAGAGTTCCGCCGCTCAAGC
>JAYVXT010000590.1:0-13899 GCA_043785065.1 Bryobacterales bacterium
GCTCGCTGCCCTGCGCGTCTCCCGAACCGTGGCCGATGGAGATGGCAATCATCACCGGCACGCGGCGTTGTGCGATCAAATTATCCAGCACCTTGAACAACAGCAGGTCCGGCCCGTCGGCCCCGGCGGTGCGCGACGCGGCCGTTCCGGGGACGTATTGTTTAGGGACATACACGGCCACCTTGCGTGTGTAAGGAGCGGCATGGCTGGAGACCATCATCTTAGTGAGGTCGTTGGGGTCTGCCTTTGGAGGACCGGGCTCACGCGCGATGCCGGGAGAACGCCACGCGAAGCGGGACCTTGCGCGAGGAGCGAGGCTAACGCGGCAGCGCCAACTAGGGGACGAAGTAGCTGGTACATGACTAAATTTTTATCATTGCAGTCCAAAATACGCGGGCATGCAGTGGAACAATTCCTGCCGCGACAATAAACCGCTCGACGATAGAAGCCGGAGCGTTTGAGTGCAATCTCTGCAAATTCGGGCTTGTAAAATTTCCCCATATCGGATATCTTTATCCTTGATCGCTGTGTAGTGCGATTTGTCTCTCTCGTCGCCCAGGGTTTTTCGACACGTTTCGTATGCCTCTGTTCATTGGCTCAACCTTTCCCGTCGGCAGCTCGTAAATCTACGAATTTATGGATGGAAATATGGCAATCCGTTGGACTCCGATCATTTTGATTCTCAGCGCAAAAATCGCAACTGCGCAATACACCACCGCCAGCCTTGGCGGAACGGTAACTGACCCTTCCGGAGCGCCCGTCGCGGGGACAAGCATCGCGATCAAGAGCCCGGAAACGGGTTTTGCCCTCAATACCAGTTCGGGCGAAGATGGCGGGTTTCTGTTCCCGCGGCTGCCCGTCGGAAGTTACGAGCTGACGGCCGATAAGCCGGGCTTTTCCACTTACGTTCAGAAAGGCATTAAGCTCACCGTCAACCAGCTCGCCAGCCAGAATATTGTGCTTAAGGTAGGCCAGATCACCGACAGGATCACGGTGGAGGCCAACGCCGATCTGGTCGATACACGCAGCGGAACCGTGGGCCAACTGGTCGACAAGGAAAAGATCACGGAACTGCCGCTTAACGGCCGGCTGGCGCAGCGGCTGGTTTTTCTCAGCGCGGGCACGGTCGATCTGGGCCGCAACGGCTGCCGCATCTGTGGGCACGGGGGCGTCTACCCCAATGAGCAAACCGCGGGCGTGAACGGCGCCGGCATGGGACAAGTGAACTATCAACTTGACGGCGTCGGCCACAACGATACTTATCTCAACGTGAATGTACCGTTCCCGAATCCCGATTCAATTCAGGAATTCAACCTGCAGGCCAACAACTTTACGGCGGAATACGGCAACGCCGGCGGCGGCATTGTCAATATCGTCACACGCTCCGGAACAAATCAGATACACGGCTCCGCTTTTGAATTCCTGCGCAACGGGAATCTGAACGCAAGGAATTTCTTCGCGCCGACGCAGGACACGCTCAAGCGAAATCAGTTCGGCGTCAGCGCCGGCGGACCGATCTTGAAAGACAAACTGTTCTTCTTCGGAACCTACCAGGGCACGCGCGTTAGCGCGGCTGCGTCCGGTAATGTGACATTCGTTCCCACCGCCGCCGAACGCGCGGGCGATTTTTCCACTACCGGTAAAGACTTGATCGACCCGGTGAGTAAGCAGCCGTTTGCGAACAACCAAATCCCGGCCAGCCGCATCAGCCCCGTTTCCAAGTACTTTCTGAACAATATCCCGCTGCCGAACGGGGTCGGCCGCCAGTTGACATACCTTGGCACTAAGAGCATTTCAGATGACGATCAATACATGCCGAAGGTGGATTACTCAGGAGGCAAGCATCAGTTGAGTTTGCGCTACTTCTATACGAAGTTCAACCAGCCGGCGGTGATTCCACCGAAAGAGAACCTTCTGGCCGCCAACAGCTCAGGCAACGAAGTCCGCGTGCAAAACCTGGGCGTGAATCACACCTACACGTTTGCGCCGGCCCTGATGTTGACCAGCACCTTTGGCTGGAACCAGCAGGTGGGCGGTTCGCGCCCCAGCGCACCGTTCGGCTTTCCCGATGCCGGAATCCGGATCTCCTCTTCCGCGCAATCCGAGCTCAAGACTCCGCCCGAACTCTCTATGAGCATCACAGGCGGTTTCGGCCTCGGCACAACCCATTACGGAGCGTTTGATCGCGGCGATTATACCTGGCGGGAGAATCTGACATGGATCCACCGCGGACACGAACTCCACTTTGGCGTGGAACTGGTGCGGCTCAGCAACGAGTTGGTCAACACTTTCCAGATGGACGGTAATTTCAGTTTCAACGGCCAACTCTCCGGCGACGGCATCGCCGATTTTATGGTGGGCCGCGCGTCAAGTTTCTCACAGGGCGGCGGCGAATTCAAGAGTCTGCGCGGCAAGCGGTGGGGCGTATTTGCCCAGGACAACTGGCGGGTGAACCAACGGCTCACAATAAACCTGGGCCTCCGTTGGGATCCCTGGCTGCCTTATCGTGAGATCAAGGGCCGCGTGGTTTGCTACGCCCCCCGGTTACAGTCGAAGCGTTATCCAAATGCGCCGGTGGGCTTGATCTACGGCGGCGACAATCCGGATACCGGCTGCCCGGCCGCCGGCGCCGAAAACCGGCTCAACGCGCTTGCGCCCCGCCTGGGGTTCGCATACCGCTTGACGCAGGACGGCAAGACCAGCATCCGCGGCGGCGCAGGCTATTTCTATGTTCCCATTCAAGCCAGCGCGTACAATCCTTATGCCAACATCGCTCCGTTCGCCCCCACATTCACATTCCAGGATGTTGCATTCGCCGACCCGTTCGGAACCGTGGGCGTCGCCAATCCGTTCCCGTCGCAATATGGGCCCGGCATCGCCGGTCCGGAAGTGCGATTCACCTTACCGGCCACGCTGCGAGCCGTTTTCGATAAGGACTTTCAGGTCCCGACGCTTTATAGCTGGAACCTCTCGATTGAGCGGCAGTGGGGCAAGGATTGGGTCTTCCGCGTAGCGACGATCGGCAACAAAGGAACGCACATGTTTGCCGCGGCTGAAAACTCTCGCGAATTAAACCCCGCCGTCTACGCGCCGGGCGCCTCAACGGTTGGCAACACGCAAGCGCGCCGGGCATTGCAGCAATTCGGCCCGATCGGCAATTACGAATCGGGCAATAACACCAACTACGAATCGCTCCAGCTTAACGCCGAGAAGCGTTTCAGCAAGGGCTACACCATCCTGGCCAACTACACCTGGTCGAAGAAGTTCGACGATTACAACTGGACGAACCCGTACAACCGCCGATTCGATTATGGCCTGTCGCGCGAAGACGTCCCGCATAACTTCAAGTTTTCGAACGTCTGGCAGATACCGAATACACCTGTCCAGGGTCTCGCAGGCAAAATTATCAACGGCTGGATGTTGAACAGCATCCTCACGCTGCAAAGCGGGTTCCCATTCTCCATTTCCAGCGGTCGCGACAACGCGTTCACCGGCATCGCGCGCGATAGGGCCGACTATATCGGAGGCAACGCCAGTCTCGATAAAAGCCGTTCGCATGGGGCGGTAGTGGCGCAGTTTTTCAACACCGCGGTATTCACGCCCAACGCCATCGGCACGTTCGGCAATTCGGGCAAGAATATCATTCGCGGTCCACACTACTACAACATGGATTTCGGCGTGACCAAACGCACGAAAGTAGGGGAACGCTTCGACGTGGAAATCCGCTCGGAGTTCTTTAACGTCTTTAACAACGTGATGTTTAATGCGCCGACCACCAACCAATCGTCAGCGCAGTTCGGCCGCATCACGTCCGCGCTTGAACCACGAATTGTGCAGTTCGGCGTGAAAGTTCAATTCTAATGCGCGCTCTCTTGTTGGCGCTGCTGCTAAATCCGATGGCCGCCCAGACGGCGGAGGAGTTGAATTTCACCGCGGCAATCGGGGAGTTGCGCGACATGCCGCAGAGGCTCCCTGCCTGGCTGCGGAGCGAAGCGGAAAAACACCTTGCCCGGCGGCCGCGGCTGGAGAATGCGGATGCGGTAAAGGCGCGCGGAGGCGAGTTCCGGCGGCAGTTGCTCCTCAACCTTGGCGGCTTGCCTGAGCGCACTCCGCTTAATGCGAAAACGGTTGGTGTGATCGAGCGGGAGAACTTCCGTATCGAAAAAGTGATTTTCGAGAGCCAGCCCAAGTTCTACGTGACAGCGAGTCTGTACTTGCCCAAACGCGGAACCGGACCTTATCCGGCCATTCTGTTTCCGCTTGGGCACGAGGCGGGCGCAAAATCCCACGAAGCGTGGCAGTACGTCCTTGGAAGCTTCGCCACCAAGGGATTTGTCGCGCTGGCATGGGACCCCATCGGCCAGGGGGAGCGATCACAGTTCTTCGACCCGAACCTGCGCAGTTCACTCCTGGTGGCCTCCACCCGCGAGCACACCATGCTCGGAGTGCAGTGTCTTGCCACCGGCGACAATATCGCCCGCTATACCATCTGGGATGGCATCCGGGCGCTCGATTATCTGCTAAGCCGCAAGGAGGTGGATCCGCAACGTGTCGGCGTCACTGGCAACTCCGGCGGCGGCACTCATACAGCATACCTTGCCGCACTGGACGATCGTCTGAAAGTTGCGGCGCCCAGTTGCTACATCACCAGTTGGAGCCGGCTGATGGCGCAACTGGGACCTCAGGATGCGGAGCAGAACCTTTCACCGTTTCTCAACCTGGGCTACGATTTTCCGGACTTTCTGTACGCATTCGCGCCCAAACCCTATCTGATCCTTTCAGCGATCCGCGACTTCTTCCCCATCGGCGGAGCGCGCGCGACGTTCGCCGAAGTGCAGCGTGTATACGACTCAATGGGCATGGCGGACAAGTTGAAAATGGTGGAAGCCGACGACGGTCACGGGTATACGTTGCCGCGCCGGCTGGCCGTCTATAGTTGGATGAGCAGATGGCTCAAAGGCCAGGAAGACGATGGCGTCGAACCTAAGTTTCCCCTTTCGACAGAGGCCGAGTTGCAGTGCTCGACAACCGGCCAGGTCTCCACTTCTTTCGACGGCGAGAGCGTCTTCACGTTAAACCGGAAGCGTGCAAGTCAGATGCGCGCTACCGGTCCATCGAAAGGCCAGGCGATTGAGGCCGCGCGCAAACTGAGTGGTTATCAACCGGTGCCCGGCGTCCCGCGCGTCGTCGGCTATGGAACACTTCATCGCAAAGGCTACCGCATCGAGAAATTCGTCTATGAGAGCGAACCTGGGATTGCGATTCCCGCCGTGCTCGCCATCCCGGACGGAGGGACCGCCAAACGCCAGGCGGTGATCTATGCCAATGGACTGGGCAAATCCGCGGCGGCGTCGAAGATGGACGACTGGATGGCGAAGGGGGCCATCGTCCTGGCTATCGACGCACGCGGTTTTGGTGAAGGCCGTCAGGCATCGGAAGGCAGGCCGGGCGAGAACGAACAATGGTTCGGCGACGCATCAAGCATCTTCGGCGCACTTTTATTGGGCAAAACGATGGTGGGTATGCGTGCGTTGGATATCATCCGGGGCGTGGAACTGCTCGCGGCAAGGGCGGATGTAGACCCGAACAGCATCAAAGGTATCGGTATTGGGGCCGCCAGCGTCCCTTTGCTCTTTGCCGCGGCATTCGACGGACGCCTCCACTCGGTAGAGATCGAGGGCATGCTGGTTTCTTACAATTCAATTATCGAATCGCGACTGCATCGACGTGCCTTCGAGCAGGTTGTGCCTGGGGCGATCCGGCGCTTCGATCTGCCGGATCTGGTTGCCGCGCTCGGCCCGCAAAGGGTGTCGTTGCGAGGATTTGTAGACGCCATGGGCGATCCGGCGCCGGCGGAAACTATAAGGAAGTTGTACGGGAGCCAGGCGATCGGTCGTTGATCGATCCGCTTCCGCGGAATCCTGCTATCGCTTGAACGGATGCGATCTGAGACACCGGACCGCTCTGGACTGCCTCCGCTCAGTCAACACGCCACCCTATTCGATGGCGAGACGGATAGCATCGCCGGATATACGGAGACGAGCCGTGGCTGCAAGCACCGCTGCCGTCATTGTCCCGTTGTGCCCGTTTACAACGGGACGTTCCGAGTGGTTCCGGCTGACGATATCCGCCAGAAGGCGGAGTCCGGGGCGCAACATATCACCTTCGGTGGCCCGGATTTTTTCAACGGCCCGACACACGGCATGCGCATAGTCGAGCGGATGAAGAGGGACTTCCCGTTGCTCACTTATGACATCACCATCAAAATCGAGCATCTACTGAGGCACCGTGTTCTGTTGCCCGAATTGCGGTGCACTGGCTGCCAACCTGACTCCAATAGAAGGATTTCTTCTTCCTGGGAATATGTTTCCCGCCTTCTCAACCGGGAACGAGGCTAAGCGCCAAGCGGTTAATGCTAGAAACGGCAGTTGAGTTGACCTTATAGACCCAGACTGCTTGAGATAAAGGTAGTTCCGCGTACGGCGTAATTCACCATTTGGGTGACACATCCACGCAGAGCCCCCGATGGTAATCGGGGGCTTCTGGGGCACTTGTCATTGGCTAATTTATTGTTTGTCCAAGGCTAGTGGCAGATCCCCTGATTATCATCGGGGGCTAGTCAGATGCATCCAACTGCCGTTTTCAGGTTAATGCTTGGATCCGCAACAGTGGGAAATATGATGGAGTGATAGATTGGATCGTGTTCTGCACGAACCTGCTTCGCCGACGCGGATGTTGAAGATCTGCGACAGCGGAGATCATGCCCATCCGAACGATGCCGATTACAAAGCAATGGCTGATTCAATCGACCTGAAGCTGTTTAAGAATCCCAAGAATCACCAGACAAACTGCTAGTCGCCTCGTTGCGGACGGCATTCCCGCTCAAGCAGAAAACATTGTATATGCTTGAGCGGGTGGCATTAAGGGTGAGTCTTATATTCCCCAGCAGCGGCGTCGATAGCTCCGCCATAATCACCAGGTATATTTGAGTTCCGGCCAACATGTACATTTTCATCCCCGTCGTCGTCTATTTCATTCTTGTCCGCCTATTTAGTCAATCGCGGGCTGGTCGGCGTGACTCCCTGCTGTGCGAGGCCACGCTCTGGGGGCTCGCGCTGTCCATCATCACGGAAACCTTAAGTGTTCCTAGGCAGCTATCCTTAATAGAGGCTAACAATAGAGGCTAACTAATCCTCGCCTGGACATTGCTTGGCGCAGTTTCTTATTTCGCAACCAAGCGTTGAAGCTCGTTCTTCGTCGAAGAGTTTCAAACAGACCATCGGTATTCGGCAGCCAACAGCGAAGAACTCTCTATTTTTATTTGGCCAGCCATAGTGATCTTCGCCTTCCTTGTGCTGACTTGTTTGGTTGGCGCGACACTTTGGGAAGTTTGAGCGAGAGCGCTATATCTAGGCTGTTATAATATGGGATTACAAAAAGTTTACAAAGAGGGAGGTAGCCATACCCCATGTTTAGCGGCATCCTGCTTGAGTTTAGTTATATGTATCATCTCTTGATCCGGTAATCTTAGTGGCGCTTTCACTGGTGGCTCATACCGATGCGACTGCAATTTGAAGCAGCACCTGCTGCTGGGACCCGGATTCATAGGTTAAGTTTATGAAAGGGTCGCTAGTTTCCATTCTCATTCCGCTTTATAACGAGGAAGAGTTCATCGAAGAGGTTATTTCACGGGTGATCGCGGCCCCTTTGCCCCTCGGGATGGAGCGTGAATTGGTTGTTGTCGACGACGGATCCACCGACGACTCCGTCTCCATCGTGGAGAGCCTCGTGGCGCGGTATCCCAGCATGATCCGCCTATTCCGCCAGCCGAAAAACCAAGGCAAAGGTGCGGCAATCCGTACGGCGATCGATCAAGCCCAGGGCGAGTACAGCCTGATTCAGGACGCCGATCTCGAATACAACCCCAAAGACTACGTCCATCTTTTGCAGCCGATGGTCGATGGTGTGGCCGATGTCGTTTATGGCTCGCGCTTCGCCGCCTCCGGACACCGCCGTGTGCTCTATTATTGGCACAGCGTCGCTAATCATATTTTGACAACGCTCTGCAATGTGGTTTCAGATCTGAACCTCACTGACATGGAAACAGGCTACAAAGCCTTTCGCACATCGCTGCTCAAGACCATCCCTATCCGCAGCAACCGGTTCGGCATCGAACCTGAACTTACTATTAAGCTGGCCAAACGCCATGTGCGCATCTATGAGGTGCCGGTTAGCTACGAAGGACGCACCTATGAAGACGGCAAGAAGATCGGAATGAAGGACGCGATCCAGGCGATCTGGGTCATTCTTCGTTGCGGAATGACGTCCGATCTCTACCGTGATCCGGGCGCGGAGATTCTCGACGCATTTTCGGTGGCTCCGAAGTTCAACCGCTGGATGGCCGATACGATTCGTCCCTACACAGGCAAGAGGATACTGGAAATCGGCGCGGGCATGGGCAATCTGACGCGCCAGCTTGCCAAACGTCGTGAACGCTACGTTGCCAGCGATATCGACGCAGAGCACTTGGGGCGGCTTCGAAACCGGCTGCGGCATCGCACAAAGATTGAGGTCGCCACTTGCGACCTTACAAACACCGCGGATTTCGAGCGCTTCGCTGGATTGATGGATACAGTGATCTGCCTGAATGTGGTCGAACACATGGAGCACGATGTCCATTGCCTGCGCAATATTTACAGTGCTCTCGCGTCCGGCGGACGGGCTATTATTTTGGTTCCCCACGGCCAGGAAATCTATGGGCAACTCGATATCGTGCTGGGCCACTACCGCCGTTACTCGCATCAGCAGCTTCGCCAGGTGATGACCGAGGCCGGCTTCGAAGTCATGGAGATCCTGAACTTCAACCGCATCTCGCGCCCCGGCTGGTATGTGAAGGGCAGGCTCTTACGACAGACTCGCATCCCGCGCGGACAGATCAAAATGTTTGATCGGTTGGTTTGGCTCTGGCGGCGCATCGACAAATTTCTGCCCTGGCATCCGACATCGGTCATCGCGATAGGCGTGAAGAAATAAGTAACTGGCTGTCGGTCAGCCTTCCATAAAACGGTGGTTTTTAAAAGAGCAAAATATTGGCGCCGATGCGTTTGCGGAAGCAGTGCCCATCGTTTCATCCATGGAACGAGGCTTGTGACGATCAGCACCATGAAGATTGTTTCGGCCAGTTTGACGTTCACCCAGTACCCTAGCGCTTGGAGGAATCCGGCGCCTGGATATTGAATTTAGTTTGCTCACCATCGCGATGCTGCTTGCTTCCCCTGTGTTCCGGAACAGGTATCAGCCCATTCGCATGCTGCCCCTCGCTGTGCTGTTTCGCTATCGCTCCGGCAAGTAATCTTCTCACGTCGCCATTACTTGGCTGGCCGCGCTGAACGGCTTGCGGCTCCCCGAGCAGCTTCTGGCTATGGCGTCTACTAGCCCACTATGGCAATAGGGGGATTCTTCCGAACCCAGTGCGCTGTTGGGGCTCCGAACAATCCTCTTCCATAGTGGGCTAGTAGAAATGCGCGTCTGGAGAGCAGCGGCTAATCACGCTAGGAACCTAAGTGATCAGTGTTGGGCCATTGCGGGCAAGATGAAGAGCAGACCGAAGAAAGTCTAATCGGCTCAGGAACCGTCGCATCTCTGTCGTACCTACATTGTGGTAGTCTGCCTGATGCCCTGAGATAGATCTCAGGCTAACGAATCGGATAGGAGAATTAATATGGCCCAACAAGCCCACGTTGATTCCTCGTGAGTTCGCGCTAAAAATGAAGGAGGCAGCTTCGCGTTGAACCGGCCACTTTGAAACTAACATTCCATAAGCCAAGAGCAAGTGGGCGGGCATCGTTTCGAGTCGCGCTTCCCGGAAGCTCGCTCTTGAATGTAACCGTGGATTGCCCCTCAGGAACACTTACATTGAAGCTGAAGTTTTCCAGCGGCAAGTGTGAGTAAACTTTATGATCGCTGATGGTAACCTCGAAGCTGTTCGGTCTAACCACAGAAGTTGCTTCGCCGGCAATTGAAATAATCTGGGCCTTATCCGAATAGATCTGTATAGTTCCTTCCTTTTGAGTCCAGTAGATCCACTTGTCTCCCGAAAACACTTCCCGGTTGTACCAACCGGAAACAAAGGATACATCACATCCGAAGAGCGCTTTCTTGCTGAATAAAACACTTTCTCCGTACACTCTTACTTTGCTGCTATAGTCCTTGTAAGCTTCCATCTTCGTGAGAACCCCCGCGCACCCGAGACAAATAATGGCGCAAGGAGGGACCGGATTTGCTGGTCCCAGCCTTTCCGTAAATGGTGTTGAACTCATCTGCCGTAGTTTTATTTTTCCTTCTCCCGGCTTAAGTAATGCCAGCATGGGGTATTCCAAGAAGTTCAAAGAGCTGTCAACGCCAACATCATTGCAAAACCCTGTTTCGAAATTTTCCGCCAACTGCTGATAGCTTGACCTTAAATTAGCATGCTCTTGAAAGTAGCGGTCTATCCGAGGGACGTCGAAAATGTTTCCTGCGAAAAGGAGTGGCCGCAATCCGTTAGTCAGAACCAACGGGGAGGCCATCATGAAGAGAAACAACGCGATAGCCTTCACCGTCTTGGGCGCGTAATGTTCCAACACAAGAGCAATTAGAGGGCACGCGGCAAGGAAGAACGGCATGTGTAAACGCGTATGCCAAGGTTGCCAACGAAGGAGTGCGCTAAATGCGACGAACGAGACTGCCACACCCAAGCCATAAATTACCCACGAACGATGGGTCCGCCATGCCCGAAAATAAATCAGCAAACCGAGGCATGCGGCAAAAAGACCAAAGTGCTGAGGGTTCGGCGCAACGGATTCGTGAAGAGACGGATCGTTTATCGCAAAAGTGGTGCCGGTCCAAAGTGCGACGGGATCATTCGGATCCCGGCCGAGTTTCCGGATCAGAAATCGGAAGAGTGTCTCAATATAGCGATTTACCTGGCTGACGGGAGTTGACACATGCAAGGCCGAGTTTCGCAAGACATTGCTTAGAATTCCAGCAGGGGACAGATCCTCGTTTTGGAAGGTGAAATCTTTCCCCGTGTTGGTGGCCGAAGCAAATCCCAAAGGCGATCCACTAAATTCATAGTTGCGAATCCAATGCGGAGCATTTATGAAAAATATAAACGCGATAAATACTGGAACAAACCGTATAGATCGCTTTGGATTGAATCCGCTACAGCAAAGACCTGTTGCAAAAAACACCGGGGAGTAGATAATACACGTTCCCTTCGTTAAGATCGACAGGCCCATACTGATTGCGGAAATCACAGCCCAAAACATATTGCATTTCTGCCCAAATCGTAATCCCCCATAGAGAACCAGCATGAGCCAGAACGATGTGAAGCAATCGTTTTTAGCACCTGAAGACTCCAGGACGGCGACCGGAAGCAAGGAGCAAAGAAGAGCTGCGAAAGCCTGAACATACCGGCTTCCGCCGAGCGACTTCGCAATTACCGACCCGGCGACGGCGCTTCCGAGGAATCCAAAAAATTGAATGAACCCGACGAAACGATCTCCCTTTGCCAAAATGAAAGCGTGCAACATGGCAAACTCCGCGAACGGGGGCATTTGTAGCTGGCAATATTCGACGGCTGCGTAATGAGCGATGCTTTTGTACTCGAACCAATAAACGACGCGAGGCATGTGGTAACGCATTGCATCGCTAGTGTTGGGCGCGGCAACCAAACAAGTAATGGCGAGGAAGAAGAACACTAGAATCGCCGGCCAAACAAAACCCATTGGATCACAGGGGTTGTTTTCAGCGCTTATCTGCTCAGAACGAAAATCACCATCTAAGGCCAAACCCCATTTGGATGCTAAATATACTCCGGCCCCAATCAATGCCCAGGAGATGACTACCGGCCATAGGGAAAGGTGTTTCGAGATGCTTAGAAGTTCCGTAATTACAAAAAGAGCAAATCCCCAGATCGCAGCTCCACACAACGTTGAATCGCGCCATCCGGCCTGAGATTTCCTTAGCAGATAGACAAAAATAGCGTAAACGGCCACAGGAAAGAAAAGGTACATTGTGTTGTTATTGAACTTCAATTATACCTGAGAGCCGCTTGTGCTGTGAATCCTGGCCAATGCCGAGAACTACCATTGAGTAAATACCCCAAAAAGCCCTTGTGTGCTCGTGCGTTGATTGCCGT
This sequence comes from Bryobacterales bacterium, assembly GCA_043785065.1. Taxonomy (GTDB): domain Bacteria; phylum Acidobacteriota; class Terriglobia; order Bryobacterales; family Bryobacteraceae; genus JANXSF01. The sequence continues at coordinate 12,182 of JAYVXT010000590.1, forward strand.
CATGACCTATAACGTCGTCCGCTACCCGCGGAAAAACGCTGGAGCCTCAACCTGCTTGAGAAGAACGGCAAGGTGAATGAAATGCCCTTTCATCACAAACTGGAATCTTATCTCGACGAATACATTTAAAGTTGCCGGGATTAAGGAGGATCGCAATCGTCCGCTTTTTGTTCGGCAATCGGCAAAATGGCCAGCTAACCAACCGAAGCCGTTCGCCTCTGTTGCGAAATCCTCTCCCCAGACGACCGGTTGGGGACGATGCTCGCCAAGTGCGAGAAGGCCAGGACCGCTAAGATGTCTTCACGTTCAAGGTCTAGCACGTTTCATCTTTTCTACAGTGAGTGTGCCGTATCCCGCGCGTTTTGCTCAGGGCGCCGGGCGAAGCGCGTCTTCCACTGCCTCTGGATGCTTGGCGATTACAGCCAGAAGGACCCGCGCAGGACCTTCCGGACGCGTGCGCCCCTGCTCCCAATTCTTCACCGAGGCCGCTGCAAACCCGGCCTTGATCCACTATCAGTGCTTTGGTGATACCCTTACGTCTAAACCATTGTGCCAGAATCATTCCCCCAATTGAAGCTGCAAGAACTCGAAGCCGGAATGCCGGGCCTCTCACCCCATTGCGGTGGCCTTATGGCCGAGGCAGCGGCGGTATGTTTCGAGGACCGTTAGCACGCGTCTGGCGTCGTGATCGGCGTTAGTTGCGTTGACTCTAAACAATTCGCTATCTATTGGTCGGCCGTTACAGACCAGCATCGGCGCACGTACAATGACCTTCCTGAGGCCACCGAGATGGGCGCGACTGGCGTTGCGATCCTAATAGTTAGAGCTGTCACCGGGAAGAATGTGATCGAGCGCTCGAAAAAGGGCACCGGATTGGATTATTGGGTCGGCGACACAGACGACGATGAACTGATCTTTTCGAACAAGGCCCGTTTCGAAGTTTCGGGCATTTTGAAGGGAACCGACACCGAAATCGCGGGACGGTTGAAAAAAAAGAACGCTCAGGTTCAGATTACCGACCATCTTGGCTTACCTGCGTACGTAGCGATCATTGAGTTTGGGCAGCCGTAAGCGCACCTGGAGATGAAGTGAGCACTATAAAAGAACTTCATCGCAATGCAAGGGAGCGCACCGATCTCGCGCTTGCAGCTCAAAGAGCAGGAGACTCCCAGCGTGGGCAATCACTTTTACGAGCCGCATTCGAGCTTGAAACTCAAGCCGCGCATCTCGCGGGTCAAAAAGAAGATCCTGAGCCGACACGGTCCATTCTCTATCGAAGTGCTGCAACTCTTGCCCTCGATTGTGGTTTGACCCGCGAGGCGGAGCGCTTAATTTGCGAGGCGCTTAGCGGTAATCCGCCCGATACCATCGCGGACGAACTCCGCGACCTTCTTGAACGGGTATATTTCACTAGGCATCTTGAATTACGCGGCGTTTCACTCGCCCCAACCGAGGTGCAGATGTCTCTCGCGGGCAATTCCATAGGCCTTGGCATTGCGCCGGTTGCGGAGTTACTCCCGCGAATCTATGACGCGGAAAAGCTAATGTACAGGACTGCTGAGCGCCTCAGCAATCTCCCGTTCCGCTCATCAGGGCGCGTTCCCGCATCGATCCTCAACAACGTCGCTTTGTACACCAGCGTTCCGAGGCCAGGGAGCTTCGCTGTCTCGCTGCGTGTCGGGCAAAGCGAACAAATGCAGATCCCTGGAACATCTTCG
>JAYVXT010000591.1:0-4455 GCA_043785065.1 Bryobacterales bacterium
ACGATACGATGCGTAGTTTGAATCAGGTTCACTGATTCCGGGCTGCGTCGATTCCAGCGGTCAAGCGCCGGATGAATGTAAGACGGTTTCTGAAGCATATGAGCTTCGTCAACGATGATAGCGAGGTTACGCTCATCGAAGAGTATTTCCGCAAACTCCGCGAAGGTTTCATCTATCACGTCCGAGTCTAACGGTCCCACCCTTGCCAACCAATAGCCGGGCCGGTTGCGGGTTGCTTGCGCCCAATCTGCAACCTGCTCAATTGGGATAGCTCCAATCAAGGGGAACTGCCCGTTAGGATCAAATACAATGACGCGGTTTGATCCTTCGAGTGCAAGGGCAAGGGCAAGCGTACTCTTGCCCTGCCGCCGCTTGCCGTAGATTGTTTTATTCGCCATCTCTCGATTCCGGTTTGATGATTTCTTCGAGGGATCTATCCGCCCTGACTTGCTGCAACGCTTGCAGCTTGGACATATGCACCGCCGCCAATGCTAGAAGCAATTCGGTTTCTTCAGGGAAACGGTTCAAGCTTCCAGCGTGCTTTGCAAGTACCTTTTTCGTCGGTTCTGAAAGCATTTCGAGGTCTGCCGCGCCGTACTTGAAAATAGCATTAGCATCTTTTGCCGGTATGCCCGTGCGTTGAGCAAGCGCCGATTCCGCCGCCCCTAAGATGGCATAGATACCAGCAACCACCCCATCGGGAATACTCATAGGCGCAACTACTTCGGGTTTCGGAAGTAACGCCGTCGCCGCGAAAAGTTTTTGCTGTGTCGATTCCCGCATCCCTTCCAAGTGGAACGCGCCGTTTGGAAGCATGGGAATTACAAGCTTGGGGTATTCTTCCCTTTCGGGTTTCGGTGGGGGTTCCATCCCTGGGAAGCTTGCTTGCTCCGTTGGGTTCGCAATCCCGCCTATCGTTACGGTTTCCGCCGGAGCCGCCGCCGCCGGTTTCTTCTTATGACTTTTCTTGATCGGTGTTTGTTCCACGTTTGGTTACTCCTAATATAATAGCTATCTTGTTTTCTAGAACCGGTTTCCGGTTTTGCATAGCGCGGAAAAGATAACCTGAGCTTTCAAAGAAACCAGCTTGAAAGTGAAGGTCTGAAAGAAATATCTCAACGGCAAGCGCCGCCGATTTGGTCGCGATGTCGTTGAGTGATGCTTCAACGGTAGTTAGGGGTATTTTGTTTTCCATTGCCTCCACTTCCGCCATGAATTCGGCGTCCTTCTGTTGTCTTTCGCTCATAAGCCCTCCGTGATGTCCTTGTTAAACCAAATCTCTTCTTGTCTCTCGTCGATTTCTTCCGACACCCTAACCGATATCCCGCGCAGGTTGAATTTGTCTTGAAAGGGTCCAAACGCAAATGCTAGCACGTCCAAAAGCTTGCCGGAAATACATTTGTGTTCCCGGTGAACTTCCACTAAACGTTCGCGCAGATCAACGAAGTATTCCCGGTAGTGCAAGAGTTTCACTCTATCGGGGTGTAGCTTCCATGGTTCGCAATCCTTGAAATTTGCGCTTGATGCATGGTAGTAAGCAACCAAGTCGCCGGATTGCTTCATAGCTAAACATGCCGCTTCCATGTTGTGAAAATGAGCCTTGATAAGAGCGTTAGGGCTGATTGAGACAACGCCCGGAGCCGTTTGGGGTAGAACCATCGGGGGCCGCAGGTTGTCGCCAAGGGCAAGCGTTTCCGGGTCATTAAACGTCTTTCGTTTGTACTTCCTTGGTTCCGCCATTAAGTTTTGATCCTCCGTGTCTCTGTTGGTTTAGTTTTGATGTCAATTCCCTTGTAGGTAAGCCGCCATGGATGCCGGATAGGTTGCGGTTTCCGTTTCTTCGATCTGCCATCGCCGTGCTTTGGGGTTGAGTAATTGCGCTTCATTTTAATTTCCTCTTATACAGTAGGTTCCAGCGAGTGCGGCCCTCTCGCCCATATTCGCTCATAACCCGCATGAGGTTAAGCGTCTCGCGCCGAATGTCGCTACCGAGACAAGCTTGCAACGCGACTACTTCCGCTGGATGCATCTTTCGATTCCAGCGAATTACAACATGCCACCCGCGCCGGGTTCGGTCGTATCGTATCCAGCGGGCCTTGATCCCGACGATATGAGCCGCCGCAAACATCGGTCCAAGGTTCGGCGCCCTTGGACGGTCATAATCGCACATCGTTGTATCAACGCGGGCCAGTTCCTTTACGATTCCCCACACGGGAAAAACTAAATTGGAATCGCCTAAGTAACCTCCGCAATGTGGTTAGAGCCGTTGTGAGGGTTTCCCCCGGAGACTCCGAAGACTTCCACACCGCGAGGGATTTGTCTTTTCTAACGGGGTTCTTCCAGCGGATAGTTTTAACCTCGATTCCCCTTGGGGTTTCGCCGGTTTCGATCCAACCTTTCATCACCCGGTCAAGAAACCCTTTGGTCACAAAGTCTTCCGCCCCTGGAATGTTGGCAACCTTGATGGCAACTTGCACCCGCACGGGGTCGATTGTCTTTTTCTTGCGCTTTGCCCGCCCTTCCGGGGTTTGTTTTATGCTTCCCTTTGCCATTCACTTGCCCTCGATAACTACTGGCTTGCATTTCCCGACGAATAGCTTTATTCCATCGTTGCGCCCTATTGGTAATTCGCCAGTAGCAAGCCAATTCTTTAGTTGTCGAAGGTATAAATGCTGGGGGGGGGTTACCTTTCGAGCACGCGTTGAGGGCAAGTCTGGTAATACTTCAAACAATGCCCGCGTCTCTGAGGGGTTCACGTCGCGAAGTTTATTCATAGTCCGCACTTGATTCAAACTCCAAATAGCCGTAGTCGCGATCTTCGTTCGCCGCCATGAACTTTTCCCATCGCGAAACACTATTCTGTTTTGCAGCTTTGCCCGCCGGAGCCGGAGACGCTGCCACATTGTTGCTTGCGGTTGCCTTCATGAGCAACCCCTTAACCGCTTTCCCTTTCGTGCCTTTGAAGAGTGTCAAATCTTTTGCCGTTGGTTTCCGCCCTAGGGTTGTTTGAGCCGCCCGGTAAAGGGATTGAGCCGCTTTGTGCCCAATCCCCTTACTTTTGGCCTTCCCTAAAAATGCGTTGTAATCATTCCATGCCATCGGGGTATTTTATACTACTGCTTTGTGTCCCGTGCGACTAGAAGAGTATCGGCGTGAGCATAAGCCATGTCTGCAAGGGTTTCGCCATTGTCCGCCTTATCAACATATTCAATGCCTACGTCTTTAATCGCAATGCAAGCAAACGCAAGCGCCGCGATGTCTCGATGCAATTTCCTTGCCCAAGGTGCTTCGATGTCGATAGTTAAGCCGCTCAACATCGCGGCTAGAATGGCAAGCCACCTTTACGCTTTGTTGCGCCCGGTTCAGTGCTTGCCGGTTCGTCCTTGATCGTCGGTTTGTTCTTGCGGGTCTTAGCCACCACGTCGGGTTTCACCGCTTCTACAACGACTAAGCCCGTGGTCATTTTCTTCGTTTGCGGGTTCTGCTGAGAGTTGGTTTCAATGATGATTCCCCAACCTTTCCAATTGTCGGTATTGTCGGAAATCATCGCCGCAAGCGCCCGTGAGTTCGTCACGTTCACAGGCATGGAATTAATGCCCGGAAGTATATCGGTATCGAACCGAATGATGAATGGCGAGCTGAATCCTTCCGGGGCCTTGTCCACCCGGAGGATTACGCCGCCGGAACAATCAAGACCGGCGTCCTGGAAATCTGAGCCCTTTAACAGCTTTCCGTTGCCCGCCGTGGGATTGTGTGTCGCTTTGCTTACTGATGGCATTCTGTTTTGTGTCCTTTTTGGTTGAGGGTTTCTTGTTTTCAACGGGAATCATGTCTTGTCCGTCGATGTCTAGGTCTAAGCCTTCTTTGTGAAAAGATTCGGAAAACTCTGAAATAATCCTAAGGGGTTCTTTCATGTCATGGTCCTTGTATTTCCAATTCAGCATGACAAGCGCTTTGCGGAGCGCGATGAGTTGCACATCGTTTTCCATCTGTCCCAACGCAAGCATTCTGACGAGCTTTTCTTGTTCTGTTATGGTGGTTTTCCCAAGCGGAAGGGTTAATTCTTCCGGTACGTGCATGAGATGCGTTGTGCCGATTCGGATTGGTTCATCATTGAAAATTGCACGTGCGATGATGCTTTTGTTTCTGAGCTTGAAATGGGAGTGAATAAAACGCCTCCCAAGCCCGTTAGCCGCCCATTCTTGGTATTTCGTCTCCCAGAGCCCGGAGGTACTTGCCGCAAGCACTAAAGCCCGCGCTTTGACTCTAACGGGCACCTTCGACTCATGCGCAACTTGCGTAAACCCTTCATCCATGAGCGCCCGGAGGTTGCCCATTATGTTATTGGCGGTTTCGCCCTTCCGCTCATAGATCTTATTCAAGTCGAGAACCGCTACGGTGTGAATCCGCCCGGAGATGATCTGGTTCCGTATGCCCAGTAAAGAGTTGCTTGTG
>JAYVXT010000592.1:0-13869 GCA_043785065.1 Bryobacterales bacterium
CCATTTCACGCGAGGCCCGTTTCATTTCCTCTTCGCACCACGCGAATTCCTTATTCGCGATGGCGATCAATTGCTCGGGCGTGTACGGAATCATTTCAAACGCCAGTTCGTTCATCAGGGCCTCGCGACCGATGGGGTTTCCAACTATGTCGTCCGTGGAACCCGCGCGCGCACCGGCGGTTCCCGGAAGTGCGCCTCCGCGTGCTCCGCCCGCGCGACCGCCAATGGTTGGAGTGGTTGCGGACTCCGGCAATGGACGCAATCCGCCAACACGCTCGCGAAGAAAGGATGAATAACTTTGCAGCGCCGCGTCCGCGGCCGTGTACGTTTGGTTCGCCCACCAAGTGAAGAGTGGATCGTAGTTATCGTAAAACGCATACCAGGACCGGAGCAGAGCGCGAAGAGCAGTAACTTCATTGGCGGCGCGTGCTCCGTTACCTTTCGCTGTCGCGCGCCTTCTAGCGCACCCGCCGATTGTAGCTGCTGGTCCAATTTTTTGCGGCTGTTCTCGATCTCCGCCGTCAAAGCCGCCAATTTTGCGGCGGCATCCTGCGCTTTTAGGGGAGTGGTCGTTTTACGTGTCTCTTCCAGCCCGATAATAGTTGCCGCAAAAGGCATGTAAATCGCTGTTTCGGCTTGCGCCCTGGAATCAAAATCCAGTTTCTTCAGTTCGTGATCCAGGTAGTTGCGAAAAACCACGTAATCCACTTTTCCGTCTTGTGGCATGGCCTCAAAGTTGATTCCTTTCAAACGTTCGCGCCAATCCGTAAGATAGCGCCTCATTCGTTGGGCTCCAACCGGATCCAGAGGCGACGCATAATAGCGCAGTAAGTTCACGCGGTCCACGCTAAAGGATTCGATGAACGGCCGCATCGGGCTTGCAGAGAGATCTAAATCGGAATCAGGTTGACCGTTTAGAGCTAGAGGAAGTATGCCGCAAGCGCCCAGAACACAGAGGGCAAGGCAGAGTCTTTTTCTCATATTGGATACGCGAGTGTAACCACTAATTGGGCAACATCGCAAGACTGGTTTGTTTCTGTTGCTTTAGCCGTGCGTTCAAATCAATCTAAGGAAACAAGCTACTAACTAGCCGAACTAGCCCCCGATGACAATCGGGGGCTTCTCCGAGTAACCTAAAACTTGCTCAATTTTAACCACTTTATGAGCGCTCCCATGGAAGGCGCTGGCGGCAATTCTCTGCCCATATCAACCACTCGCGAATTGATGGAGATCAAGCGGGAGAGTATTTCCGGATAAACCAATAACGGCCCGCCCTCTTCGTGGAATCCCAACTTTGGACATCGCCACCTGCTTCTTTTTCAGTGAGAAATGAAGAGGCGCCGCACCGTCACAGCATCGGCTTACGGTTCACTTCAACTCCACTACCACAACCTCAAACGGCTTGCTGCTCAAATTTTCTTCCTTATGCTTAGCGGGCGCTCCCCAACTCACCTCCCCGGCCTTATGCGTCACATGTTCCACCTTTCCGTCAGCTGAAGTCACATTAAAATCCTGATCGGTAATGTAAGTCACCACCCGGTTCAGCGAATGCTCATGCATCGGTGCGATCTCCTTGCCGCCAATCTTCGCCCGGATCACGCGCACTTGATCGTTCTCAAACTCCACCTTGTAATGCTTCTTGTCGATCTTTACAGGGTCCAGCGGCGAGGCGGCCGCATTGCCTCCACCACCGGCTTTCTTCAACTCCACTTCAACGATGGTCACCGTGCCGTCGGAGACGATCTCCGCGATATGCTTGCCTGATTTGGGGCTCCACAATGCTTGCCCCGCCTTCCAGTTGAGCACCACATTTTTGCCATCCTCGTAGGCAATCGTTTGCTTGCCGGGTTGCAGATAGATCATCACGCGGTTCACGTCATGCTTATGCAGGCCGGTCTTCTTGTGCGCGTCTTGTGTGACTTTCAGCACCTTCACCTGATCGTTGTCGACAGGCGTGCCGCGCCCTTGACCTAAAGCGGAAATTGCCGCTAGCAGTGTTGTCAGTATATGTTTCATTTGTGAGTCTCCTTGGATTATTGTCCTAGTTCGTGACAAATATTGCACCGCGCCGTGGCGTGGTTCTCTCTGTGGCAACTAATGCAGTTCGCCATTTTCAACGGGCGTTCCAACGTCACCACATCCTTCGTCCACACATCGCCATGGCAGGTTGCGCACTCGGTTTTGTGCCTTGCATGGCTGAAGAAAACGAAGTCCGGCAATTGATACACGCGGCGTGACGGAATTTTCCTGTCGCTCATCTCCGCGTGGCACCCGCGGCATTTCTCTACTTTCGGGAACTGCGCAGCTTCACTTCCGCCAGCGTGACAACTTGAGCACTTCACCTTCAACGGGGCATGTTGTTTGTGGCTGAATGGCGGATCCGTTGCCCAAGCGGCTACGGCAAAGAGTAGGCAACTAATGAATCGGAAAAAGTGTCGTTGTATTTGTTGCCGCCTCCCGCCGCTACTACTATATATTGCTTCTTCGACTTTTTGCCAATGAATGTGACCGGCGTGGCGTGCGCGCTGGCCGGCAATTTGGTGACCCATAATTCCTTGCCCGTATCTTTATCAAACGCGCGGAAGCGGCTATCGTTGGTAGCCCCAATAAACACCAAACCTCCAGCCGTTATGATCGATCCGCCCAGGTTCGATGTACCTGTAGGCGGGATGCCCTTTTCAAGCAATGCATCCACCACGCCCAATACAGATTGCCACCGAAACTCGCCCGTGTCCAAATTAATGGCGGTAAGGTTGCCCCACGGCGGCTTTTGGCAAGGATACATGTTGTTATCCCAAAAGCGTGAAGCAGGCGTGCCCACTCCTTGCGCCCGATAAGGCAGCGTGGCTCCTTCGCGGTTCTTCACCATCTTAAAAACTTGCCCCACATCCATTGAGTTCACATACAACGTATGCGTTTCCGGATCGTAGGATGCGCCGCCCCAATTCGCGCCACCGTTCGTGCCGGGAAAGAGTACAGTAGTTTTGAACCCAACGGGTGTATAAAGACTCCCCAACACCGCATCTTCAATTAGCTTGCCGCAAAAGGCGCGCGATTCTGGCGTAACGCTAGTCAAGTCCCCGGCGCTGAAGGTTTGCCGCGCGAAGGGCGCCGGCTTGACGGGAACCGGTTGCGTCGGCCACATCTCTTCACCGGGGATCTCGCTCTTCGGCACAGGCTTCTCCTCGATGTCGAACAACGGCTTGCCGGTCACCCGATCAAACAGGAACGTGAATCCCGTCTTAGTAACTTGCGCCACGGCATCAACAGGCTTACCATTGCGAGTTACTTGCACTAAGTTAGGTTGGGCCGGAATGTCATAATCCCAAATGTTGTGATGCACCGTTTGAAAGTGCCATAGCCGCTTGCCCGTGGCCGCGTCCAGCGCAACCAGTGCATCGCCGAAGAGATTCGCGCCTTTACGGTCGCCTGCGAATCGGTCAGCCGAAGGCGACGTTAGCGGTAGATAAATAATGCCGCGCTTTTCATCCACGCTGGCGATGGACCACATGTTTGTTCCGCCGCGGCCGAGGGCCGATTCACCAGCCCAAGTATCACCCCCGTACTCGCCGGGCCGGGCCGCCGTATGAAAGGTCCAAACCAATTTCCCGGTGATGGCATCGAAGGCGCGCACGTCGCCCAAGGGGCCTTGCGGCTCTGCATCAGGCACGATAGACCCGCAAATGACCAGGTTTTTATAAATCGTTGGTGGCGAAGTCATACCGTAGCCGCGGCCCATGTTTCTCGTGTCGGCGGGATCCACCATGCCGGTCTTCAAGTTGACGAATCCGCCCGGACCGAAACTATCGACGGGTTTACCCGTAGCCGCGTTGATCCCCCAAAGTTGGCCATCGAGTGTGCCGTAGAACAGGCGCGTTTCCGTACCGTTGGTCCACAGCGCGGCGCCACGGTTCGTATACATCATTTGCGGGCGCGTCTTGTCCAGCTTCGGATCGAAAGCCCAAATTTGTTTGCCGGATTCCGGGTCAAGTGCGACAAGGCGTTGAAAGGCGGTGACAACGTACATAACACCATCGGCGATAAGCGGCGTTGCCTCAAAGGCGCTCTTGACGGTATAAGTCTTGCCGTCGGAAACGTCGCCTGAATGGTAAGTCCAGGCGAGCTTCAAATTAGTAACATTGGTCTTGTTGATCTGCTTCAGTGGGGAATATCGTTGCCCGCCAGAATCGTTGCCCCAGGCGCGCCATTCCTGCGCGTGAAGGTGTGCTAATCCTAAACCGAATAGAAGAAATTTACTTAGCCGCATCAATGTATGACTCCGGAGCCTTCCAACCAGCGGGCGCTGCATCCCCAGGTTTGACGCCGTTGGGCGGATGCAGTTTCTTCCAGGTTTCGATGCGCGCCTGAAGATCCTTCACCACTTCGGGATGCTGCGCCGCCACATCTTGCTTTTCTTCGCGGTCTTCATTGTGACGGAACAAGTAGCGTTTATCACCCTGCGTCACAAGCTTCCACTCATCGTGAAATACCGCATGAAAATCGCCGTGCGCGAAAAAGGTATCGCCGCGCTTTTCGGATTTGCCGGCGAGCAACGGTTTCCACAAACTCTTCCCATCGAAGGGCTTTGTGTTGAGCGGCTTCACCCCCGCCGCCTCCGCCAACGTCGGAAATACGTCCATTACCGTCATGAACTGCTGCGATTCCCCAACCGGCACATGACCTGGCCAATGCAAAATCCCCGGCGACCGGATGCCGCCCTCAAACGTCTGCGCCTTGCCGCCGCGCAGAGGCCGGTTGGTCGCCCCCTGACTGATAGGCCCGCCATTGTCGGAAAAGAAAAGAATGAGAGTGTTGGCGGCCATGCCTTCGTCGATCAGCGTTTTGCAAATCACGCCGATCGATCTATCCAGCACATCCACCATGGCCGCGAAGGTCCGCCGCTTCGGGTCGGCGATACGCGTGGCATACTTTTCAATCAACTCCGGCGGGGCCTGCAAGGGCGCGTGTGGCGCGTTGAACGGTACATAAAGGAACAGCGGTTTTGACTTGTCACGCGTGCGGATCAACCTCGAAGCCTCAGCCGCTACCAGGTCGGTTGTGTAGCCCTTCTCTTTTAGCGCCTTCCCGTCGCGGTGCCAATCCAAGCCGCCGTCGCGGTAATGCTCAAAGTAATCCAGCGCACCGTTGACGTGGCCGTAGGAGTGATCAAAGCCGCGTTGATTTGGCAGGTAGGCTTTCTTCGCGTGGCCCAAGTGCCACTTGCCGGTCATCCCGGTTTCGTAGCCCGCGGCTTTGAAGCTCTGCGGAAGGAAGTGTTCATCAAGCGGCACGCCGTAAGTTTCCCATGGGCGGATCACTGTGTAGATGACGCCGAGGCGCATCGGGGAGCGTCCAGTCATCAGCGCCGACCGCGTTGGGGAACAGACAGGCATGACGTAGAAGCGTTCCAGCCGCAAGCCTTCGCGGGCAAGCTGGTCGATGTTTGGCGTATCGATCTCCCCGCCGCGGTAGTGAACGTCGGAAGTGCCGAGGTCGTCGGCCAGCAGGATGACCACGTTGGGCTTGGCCGTTTGCGCGTGGACAGTGGAGGCGGCGAGTGGCAGAGCAAGGAAGTCACGGCGGCGGAGTGGCATTGATGTATTTTACATGCATGCGAACAGTGGCGTCTCTGATACCCTTTCCATATTGAGGTACATTGTCCGCCGATGCTCCTGCTGGCCGTTGCAGTCTTTGTTGGAAGTCATACGTGCAAACCGTGTCATCCCACGATTGCGGATGCTTACGCCCGAACGCCGATGGCGCAATCAAGCGGCTTTGCCACTCCACTGCCCGCCGCAAAGTTCACCGCCGCCGGACAACAGTATCGGGTGGAAGGCAAGCAACTCAGTTTCAATGGCGGCTCCGTGCCCATCAACTACTTCATCGGATCAAATTCGGAAGGACGCAGCTACCTGTGGGCGCGCGATGGTTACCTGTTTGAGTTGCCTGTAACCTGGTACGCCCGCAAGCAGGGTTGGGATGCCTCACCGGGCTATCAAATGTATTCCTACGTGAAGTTGAACCGCGCGGTGGAGCCAAGCTGCTTACAGTGCCACGCCAGTCAAGTGCGTCCAATCCTCGGATCACAGAATCGCTACGGCGACCCTCCGTTCCTGGAAGGCGGCGTTAGTTGTGAGCGATGTCACGGACCCGGTAGCGAGCACGCGCAAGCTCCGCTGAAAAACTCCATGGTGAATCCAGCCAAGCTCGATGCCGTCCGGCGTGACTCCGTCTGCAGCCAATGCCACCTAACGGGCGAGGCCCGCATTGAACAGCCCGGTAGAAAGTTCGCGGAATTTCGAGCGGGAGAATCGCTTGCCACCTATGTTACTTACTTCATTTGGAAGCTGGGCAGAACCGGTCTTAAAGTAACTAGCCATGTGGAAAAACTTGCAGCCAGCGAATGCAAAAAAGCCTCCGGGGATGCCCTATGGTGCGGCAGTTGCCACGAGACGCATTCGAATATCGGCAAGACGCGGCAAGCTTGTTTAAGTTGTCATGCGGGGGCGCATCGAAAAGAAGAACAGTGCGCGTCCTGCCATATGCCGAAGACTTTGGCGGTGGATGCAAATCACGGCGTAATGACCGATCACAGCATTCCCCGCGCGCCACGGCGTTCTGAGCCGTCTGGTAAAGGCGAGTTGGTGGCATTTGCAGGCACGGCGACAGATCGGTCATTGGGTTTGGCCTACGCGGAACTGGGGGATGCACGTGCGCGGGAATACCTGTTGCGCGCCAAGCCTGCCGATTGGCGTGTTCGATTCCGCTTGGCGGCAATAGAACAAAATTCCGCACGGGCGATAGTTCTCTACGAATCGCTATTGAATGATAATCCAGGGGAACCGGTGGCGCTGGTCAACTTGGGCTCGTTGTATGCGAATGTTGGACGGACGAAAGAGGCCACTGCGCTTTGGGTTCGCGCGCTTGAGGCGAATCCCGCGATTGAGGAAGCGGCGCTAAATCTTTCCCGCGTGCTGCCTGCAAAGGAGGCGGTGGTTCTCCTGCGGCGGTATATGGAAGTGAATCCGGCGGCTTCGAGCATCCGAACGAAGCTTGCGGAGTTATCCAACCAACGATAACAGCAGTCATTTATATAACGGTTAACTCCTGGCATCAACTATGGCCTCACAGGCGGCTTTGGCTTCTTGAACTATTTGGGCATCGCCACCAACAGCGTGAACGCTTAATGGTTGAAACGCGGAGTAAACTGAAGACATGTTTGTCCGCCCACAAATCATTTTCGCGGCCATAGCTATTGCTGTTCCGGCCACGGCTCCGTCACGAATCCGGTTTGAGGAAATCGCCCAGAAAGCTGGATTACACTTCACTCTGCGAAACGCCGCCGCCGGAAAGTTCCATCAAATTGAACTGACTGGCGGTGGTGTTGCCGTCTTGGATTACAACAACGACGGCTGCACCGATATCTTCTTCACCAACGGCGCGGCCATTCCCAGCTTGCGCAAAACTGGCCCGGAGTTTTTCAATCGCTTGTTTCGCAATAACTGCGATTTGACCTTCACCGATGTCACCGCCGAAGCTGGAGTTGCGGGCGAAGGTTATTCCATGGGCGCCGCCGTTGGCGATTTCGACAACGACGGTTTCGCCGACTTGTTCATCGCCGGTGTAAATCGGAACATCTTATATAGAAACTTGGGAAACGGCCACTTCGCCGACATCACCGCAAAAGCCGGCATCACCGGAATCGATCCGAGCTACGGAAAAATGTGGGCTGTATCCGCCGGTTGGTTCGATTATGACAACGATGGCTGGCTGGATCTGTTTGTCTCAAACTACGTAGCGTGGGACGGGGCCAAAGAACCACGCTGTGGTACGCCAGAACGCCAATTTTATTGCCATCCCAAAGAGTACCAAGGGCTGCCCGCCCAACTCTTTCATAACAACCGTGACGGCACTTTCACCGACGTTTCCCAGCAATCGGGCATCGCAAAGCACATCGGTAAAGGCATGGGCGTGGCGTTTGCCGATATCGATGGCGATGGCCTGTCCGACATTTTTGTAGCAAACGATTCGGTTCGCGGCTTCCTGTTTCATAATGAAGGCCAAGGAAAGTTTCGCGAAGTGGGATTGGAATCCGGAGTTGCCTTGCGCGAGGACGGTTACCCTATCGCCGGCATGGGCGTCGATTTTCGCGATTTCGATAATGATGGCAAACCCGATTTGGTCGTCTCCGGCATCATCAACGATTCGTTCCTTCTGTTCCGCAATCCTACCCAACCCGGCGGCCTATTTGAAGATTATGCGCAACGCACCGGCCTACTCATGGGCACTCGCCAATTTACCGGCTGGAGCCTAGGCATGTACGATTTCGATAACGATGGATGGAAAGATCTTTTCTTTGGGCTCTCTCATTTGGCTGAGCTTGAAAAGTATCTAGGCCGGGATTCCGCTCTTCCGAATCGTGTTTTCCGGAATGTGGAAGGGAAGAAATTCGAGGACGTTTCCGCCGGCGCCGGCCCGGACTTCCAACGCCCGGCCATGCATCGTGGCGTAGCTTTCGCCGATTTCGATAACGACGGTCGCGTGGATGCGGTGGTGACGGTGCTGAACGGTCCCGCCAAGTTATTCCGCAATGTTTCGTCCGGAACAGCGAACTGGCTGGCTCTAAGGCTGCGTGGCCGGCAAAGCAATCGGATGGGACTAGGGGCAACGATTCACGCGCGCTTGGCGGATGGTGGCGATCTATACAATCAAGCTACAACGGCCGTCGGCTATGCCAGTTCCAGTGAAGCGATCATCCGCTTTGGACTGGGCGCGAATAAGACTGCAAAGTGGATTGAAATCCGTTGGCCTAGTGGAACAATCCAACGATTAGCTGACGTAGCCGCCAATCAAATTTTGCAAGTGGACGAGGGCGCCAAGCCATGAAACGCGCCCTCGCAACTCTTCTATTTGCGGCAGTACCGGCAACTGGGCAAGTCTCACCAGGAATGGCGGCTTACGAAAAAGCCAACTCGCTCTTCGTCGCAAAAAAATTCCCCGAATCAGCCGCGGCCCTGTCTGAAGCGTTACGACTCAATCCAAACTTTGTTCCGGCGCTCACTCTAAAAGCCAAGCTGGACATGGCGAACAATCACTTTGAACAAGCGCGCGAAGCGCTGGAGCACGCCCTTTCTGCTGACCCCAAGGCTGAATATGCACAGTTCCTCTACGGCCTCGAAGCGTATCTGACGAATGAAATGGCCGAAGCGCTGCCGCGTTTCCGAAAAGCTCGCCAACTGAATGAAAAGAGTCCGCGCGCCGCCCTGTATCTCGGCCTGACACATGAAAGTCTTGGCCAAACGGAGGAAGCCATGGGGCTATATCGGGACGCCGTGCGCCTGCAGCAGTTAAGCGGCTCGATCGATGCCGAAACATTGCTACCTGGCGCTCGCTTACTGTTTCTTGAAGGGCATCTTGAAGAAAGCGAAAAGTGGATTCGTCAAGCCTTGAAAGCCGCTCCAAACTTTCGAGATGCCCACTTCGAGTTAGCCCGCGTTTTACTCAAAAAGGGCGGCGCGGCGGCGGCGGTCATCGAAGGCGAAACCGCATTGCGCTTAACCGGAACCATAGTAACTGACGCGCAAATCCATTACTTATTAATCCGCGCCTGGCGGGCAAATGGTTCTCCCGAAAAGGCCGCGATTCAGGCTGATTTACTGAGATCACTCGAAACTCCCAAAAGCCGTTGAGGCGCCATCCGTCACTTCTTATTGTTTCGATTAGCGTGCCGCCCAGCACCATCTCCCTCATCCAAAATTCCCCTAGCGGAATGCAGCTTATCCAAAGCAGCCTGCAATCGCTTTCGCGCCGCAACCGCCCCGGAGTTTTTCGTATCCGCCGCAACCATCGGCTCTTCAAACGGCGCTTGGCTCAAATAGAATAATTCCCCAGTCTGGTTCAGCTTCCATCGGCTGTCCCGCACATACCATTGCCGCGCGAGTTGAATTAAGTTCCACTCCCGCAACCCGGAAAGGCGGAATGGTCCCGCACGGTGACAACATGGAAGAAAAGCAATCCCAAGGTGACGATTAAGGGAAGCATCAAACGGATTCTCAAGCCACAGGCGATTGAAGTGAAGTACATTTCCGGACTGAATAACATTCATCGAATGGCGCGCTTAACAACGGATCGTCTTGCGCTTTTTCCCAACCTTGCCCGCAGCTTCCATTTTCGCGATATAGGCCGCGGCAACTGGCACTTTGCAGGCTGTATCGCCCACATCGACGGAAACATCACCCATCACAAGCGCTGCGGCCTTCGCCTTTTTCAAGAGTGGCTGCACGTACCCACCCACGGCGATAACAAAATTATTCATGGCGGAACGTACACAATTCGGCGAGTCATGCACCTGCGCAACCACGTTGCGCAACAGCCCTTCAATCTCAGCCAAGTCCAGCGCCTCATCTGGGAGCGTTGCCGCCAGCCCTGAGTAGGTGCACCAGCCAACCTCGGCAATATGTTCTTTCTTCGAGGCGATCCACAACATCGCTAATTCGCGCGCGGCTGGATTTTCGATCGCCACCCAGGGCACGGTATACGCCGCAACCATGCTTGTAGTCGCACCGGCGGCCCACGCGTTCAACAGTTCACTGGTCATCAGCGAACCGTCCGCCACAAGCCCGGCAAGGTACATCGCTTCCATCATCCCGCTATCGTATAGTTCGCACGCCAAGCCTTGCCGGCCTTTGATTATCTTCGCAATGATTTTGAGATCGGCAACACTTACTCCAAACACCTGGTCCGGTGGCATCCCGTGGCGGACGTAAGTCTTGCGCGTCTTCTCCGTGCCCTTGGCTTTGAGTTCGGTCAGGATTGAGGTTACGGTTGCCATATGCTCTTGTCAGGATAACAGGTGATTGAATCTGCCTTCAGTTCATCCATTGCCGAAAAAGAGGTGATGGGCCGGCGAACACCGCTTTGCACGATCTCGAAAAGTTTTTGTTCGAGCCCCCACCACGAAACGATGATTTGGGTCCCGTCACGTTAACAAACAGCCACCGGTCACTGGTTGTCGTTTGCGCACAAAGCGGAAACATTGATGAGAATCACAGCGTGGAACGCAAATGCAAATATAGACTTCTTTATTTAGGTTCGCGATCATGGTTGCAGCTTACTATACTGCCGAATGGGAATCCAGGGGGAGCTTCTATTCACAGAAAACCCGCACCCTCACGTTGTCCTGCTTCTGATCAATTTCCACGGTCAGGTCGCTTAGCTGATCCACCAGCTCTTCCAAATTCCCGGGCTTGATCTGCGACAGGTCGAAAGGAATGCCGTGCTTCTTCATTGCCCCATCAATATGGGCGCGGGCAGGGGCCGGAATCAGTCCGGCCAGTTTTCACTCCAGCTCGGAGCAGTTGCATGGGGATGAGCTAGTCTCCAGCCACACACGAAGGGGCGCCTACCGCCCGTCACCGAATCGTTGCCAAGTGCCGTTACCGTAATAATTGTTATTGATTACAACCGGTGCTGATTGCGGTGCGGGAGGAACATAAGTTGTCCGCCGCTCTACAGGGGCCGCATAGTAAGGATCATAGGAACTGTAAGAGCTGGAGCAGTTGCCATAATATGGATCGCATGCCGGATAGGAGCTGTAATAGTATGGCGAATAGAAATACGGCGAATAGTAACCAAAGCCGAGGCCATAATAGGGCCCGTACGAATACCGCGAGCGTCCATAATTATACCCACCGCGATACCCACTGTAGCCGCCATAACCGCGGCCAACTCCGACGCTGACATAGCTCCGCCCACCGCCTACATATCCACGACCGCCACCGCCGCTTCCTCCACCCCTACCGGAGAAGCCGCCGCCGCGATGTTGCCCATAGGAACCAAACGAAAGCATCATTGCCATCGCCAAAACCGCCATCATCGTACGCATAAGGTTATTCACTCCTCAACCTATTTCATCTGCAAGTCAGGCGCCATCGCTAACTAATTGATAACTAGATTCAACCATTTTCATTCGCTGGCCGAGGCCAACCGTGATGGTGCTTTTCGGCCAATTGATTACTTTGTCTTAATGCCTTTTCCGGGCAGCACACCCTCCACAATCCGCCCATCCTGCACCACCAACTCACCACCAACCAAAACAAACGGGATGCCCTCCGAGTACAGATTTGGTTTCTCAAAAGTCGCCTTGTCAATCACCTTCGCCGGGTCGAAGATCGCAAGGTCGGCATCGGCCCCTTGCTTGATTCTCCCCTTGTTACGCATCGCCGGCGAAATCGATTCCAACCTTTGCGCGGGCATCAAACTCATCTTCCGCAGCGCGTCCATCAAAGAAAGCAGTTTCTGATCACGGCAATAAAGGCCAAGCACGCGCGCATAGGTCCCCGCCGCGCGCGGGTGCCCTTTGCCGTTCTCCATAATGCCATCGCTTGCGATCAACACCCGAGGGTGCGCCACCACTTTGCGAATCATCTCCTCGGTGTTGGTGAACGTAGCTACCAACCCTCCTTGCTTGCGATACTTTTCAAAAGTCTTTGCCGTCAGCCGTTCCCCGGTGTCCACCCACATCATGTCCTTGTATCCGATGCCTAATGTTTCCTGGAAGCCCGGGTCAAAGATCGCGGTTTCCAGGCGAGTCATGCCGGCGATGTAGGGATAAGCCTCGGTCGTAATATCGATGCCGTGCGCCCGTGCGCCATCAATGATTTTCATCGCCAGGTCGAACT
The DNA here is from genome assembly GCA_043785065.1 of Bryobacterales bacterium. GTDB lineage: Bacteria > Acidobacteriota > Terriglobia > Bryobacterales > Bryobacteraceae > JANXSF01. The sequence continues at coordinate 12,681 of JAYVXT010000592.1, forward strand.
TCGAGGTGCTTGAAGCACCAATATGCACGACATGAATCGGGGCGCCCGTAACGGCTCCCATGGCAATCACTTCATGCAGTGCGGCGGCGATGCCGGGTTCACCTAACGTCCCATGCCCCATGTGGATGAACGTGGGGCTCTTTGCTTGCCCAGCCAACTCAAACAGCTCCTGCAATTCTTCCGTGCCAGCTTTCGGCGTATAGGAAAATCCGAACCCGATTCCCAGCCCCCCATCGCGCAACCCTTGCTTCAGCAATTCGCGAATGGCGATCTGCTCCTCTCTAACCGCCACCTTTGTGATGGCGTTGTCGCGTGGCAGCCAGTCGCCCGTGTCCTTCATCACCATCATGCGCGCGGGTACATGGCCGATGCTGGCGCCGTAATTGATCAGCGCTTTGCCCTCCCTGGCCGCATACCACTGTGGAATGGGGTTCACGCCGATTTCCAGCTCAAGCGCCGTAGTCACCCCGTCGCGCGCTTTAAGCCGGTAATTTTCAGGCGTTTGGCCGTGCGAATGAAGATCGATGAAGCCCGGAGCGACTACTAATCCTCTGGCATCGATCTGCCTCACGCCCTTCAACGATTTACTGGAAATGGCCGCTATCTTGCCGCCCAGGATGCCCACGTTACGCACCGCGTCCAAGTTCGATTCAGGATCCATCACGCGGCCGCCGCTAATCACAAGGTCGAATGGTTGCGCGTGAAGGTGCAAAATGGTTAGTGCAAACAGTAGGAGGCGAGGCATGGATTCATAGTATCCTTTCCCGGTTTTTCGCGCCAATGCCAGAGCCGTCTCCTCCTTACTATTTTTAATGTCGCAAGGTTTGACTTTCCCGATGCCAGTTCCTAATGTTGGTTAGTGCCAGATAGTCTCAATGAGGAAACCTTAGCCGCGTTGTATGAAACAACGGAGATGCTGCGGCGTCGGAACAGCGAATTCATTGAGTCCCACGGCATCTCCATGCAGCAGTTCAACGTGCTTCGGATTTTGCGTAACGCGGGGCCGGCCGGGTTGCCTACGCTCAGCATCGGCACCCAAATGATTGAGCAATCCCCAGGCGTAACCCGTTTATTAGACAAAGCTTGAGTTGCGTGAAATGATCCGCAGGGAACGCCAAACTCATGACAGGCGGTTGGTGCTGTGCTTCATCACTCAGCAAGGATCCAATCTGTTAGCTGGCCTTGATAC
>JAYVXT010000593.1:0-13868 GCA_043785065.1 Bryobacterales bacterium
TCTTCAACCCGGGACGAAGACCAAAATAAAACATGTTTTGCGGGAGCTGCGCCTGAATGAGGTGCATGTGGATCATGCCTACCTGGTGGAGGATGAGACGGGATCATGGGTTGAGATGTTTGAGGCGATTACTAGCTGGCATCCTGAAAAGATCGGGACAATGGCGCTCTATACGTTTCTGATTCAGCACAAGGAAGATCTGCCGGTTTTCAATCACGTTCTGTTCATGGCGGAAAAATATGCGCCAAAGGATTTGCCGGATCGCTTGGTGCATGAGGGGAAGAGTGGCTTACGCATTGAAGTGCCCTACCAGGCTCATCGATTGTGGGAGATTGATCCGGAGTTGTGTTTCGAGCCTGATTGCGAAGCATTGCTGCCGTGGGCCCCACTGCTGAAGGGAGGCGTGGCTGAGTTTGAGCGAACCACGGTGGCCATGGAGCGGTTATTTGAGGATCGAGAAAAGGCGGTGGCTCTGAAGCCAGCCGTATTGGTAAGTAAGCTTGCCTCATTGGCTTCACTCCGATACGATAAAAATACGATCAAGAGATTCCTTGAAAGACTGGAGAAGAAGATCATGTTGTCAACCGACGCGTTCAAGGTGAGTTGGCTGTACCAGGAAGGCCTGGAAGAAGGGAAGGCTGAAGGGATAACTAAAGGCAAAGCTGAAGGTAAAGCTGAAGGTAAAGCTGAAGCCATCCGGATCATTTTGAGCGATAGATTTCCCACGCTTGGAATTGTGCCGGAACTAAACCAAATTCGGCCTGAAGCCCTGGATGTGTTGCTTACCGCGATCTTGAAAGCGCAGAGCCCTGATGATGCCCGCGCCGCCATATTGGCTGCTGCTTTTGACGCAAACAAAGCGTCCTGACAACTTCGAATTTAATTGAGGTACCTCTGGACCCGCTTCGCAGATTGAAAAACTTTCCCAAACGGAATTCCGCATCGATCGACCGTATTGCGGAATTGGCCGCTCAGGACGGCGTGCGCGAAGTGATTGAGCAGTTCCGCCGCGATCGTCAATGGATCAATGAGCAGCATCTTGAGTTGTGCCGGATTGCCGCGCCCACCTTCTTTGAAGCTAAGCGCGCCGAATGGATGCTGACACGGCTGCGTTCCCTGGGATGTGACGCCAAAATCGACAGGGCGGGGAACGTGATCGCATTTCCCGGCACCCCAACAACTGGGCCCTACGTGGCGGTGACGGCGCACCTGGATACGGTGCTTGCGCCGCGCCGGCCTGAAGAAATTTACATTGAGGGCGATGGGCGGATGCATGGCCCAGGGGTCGCCGATAATGGATCGGGCTTGGTGGCTTTGTTGGCCATTGCCAAGGCCTTTCAGAAATCACTTCCCCTGAACAATACCTCCGCTTCCTTAATGCTAGTCGCCAATGTTGGCGAAGAGGGGGAAGGCAACCTAAGCGGGATGCGATATCTGTGCCGGCAGTCAGCGCTGGGGCCGAAGATCCGTAGTTTCCTGGTTCTGGATGGGCCTTCCGTGCAGCATATCACTTCCCAGGCGCTTGCCAGCCGACGGTTTGAGATTACGTTTCAGGGCGCGGGGGGGCATTCCTGGTCTGATTTCGGCATTGGGAATCCAGTGCATGCATTAAGCCGCGCCGTCCATCTGTTTAATTCGCATCAAGCTTCAAAACCCGCGATGCTGTCGCGGACCAGCCACAATTTCGGGATCATTGAAGGCGGCATTTCCGTGAACTCGATTCCTTCTTCGGCGTTGGCGAAACTGGATCTGCGTGCCGAAACGCAGGGAGCACTGGACGATATGGCAAACCTGCTAACCGAATGCGTGGAGCGAGCTCGCGCCGTGGAAAACGCAGCGGCTTCCGTGAAGGTTTCGGCCAAGATCCGCGATATGGGGCAGCGGCCCGGTGGCCAGCTTCCCGAGACTTCGCCGTTGGTGAGTTACTTGCGAAGTATCGATGCGTTCTTGGGGATTCGTTCTAGAATCGATTGCGCGTCAACCGATGCCAACATTCCTCTTTCCATGGGATTGCCCGCGGTTTCCATCGGCACGGGAGGCACCGGCGGCGGAGCCCACACTCCGGCGGAATGGTATCACCCCGAAGGCCGCGATCTGGGACTGAAGCGCATTTTTCTGGCACTGGCCTTGCTGCTAACCGAATGAAGTTGCCGCTTCAAGCTCGCGCGGAGATCGCGCTGGCCCTTGTGGCGCTGCTTTGGGGCGGGACGTTCGTCATGGTGAAGGCGACGCTGGCCGACATTTCTTCGCTTGTGTTTTTATCGCTGCGTTTCAGTTTGGCGGGCGTCCTACTTCTCCTCTACTTTAGAAAGCAGACAATTTTCAGGATCCCCTTGAAGAGCTTGGGTCTGGCCGCCTTGGTTGGGGCATTCTTGATGACGGGGTATGTGCTACAGACTGTCGGGCTGCTGACTACCTCGCCCGCCAAGAGCGCTTTCTTAACGGGCTTGTACATCCCCCTCACGCCAATATTTGGAGCGATATTGTTCCGCCGTTCTCCGTTATGGCAGGAAATCTTGGGTCTCGTATTGGCGGTTTCTGGCACGGCTTTACTGAGTTGGCCGGGGGAGCGTTTCACCATGGCGCGGGGGGACTGGCTAACAGTCGGTTGCGCCGTGGCGTTTGCTTTTCACATTGTTGCTTTGGGGCATTTTACTCCCGAGGTGGGATTTGCTCCGATGGCGTGTTTGCAAATTCTATTTGGCGCGGGCTTTGCGGCGGTCGGCGCTCCCCTAGGGGAGAAACCATTTTGGAACCCAGTGCCGTCTACTTTCGTAGCTATTGTAGTGGCCGGAGTATTGGCCACGGCCTTGGCGTTTGCGGTACAGACTTGGGCGCAACAACATACTTCGGCAACCCGGGCGGCCCTATTGTTCAGTTTGGAGCCGGTTTTTGCCTGGATCGTTTCGTTCCTGGTTACAGGAGAAATGTTTACCGGCAGGTCGGCGATAGGCGCCCTATTGGTGCTTTCGGGCATTGTATGCGCGGAATTGAAACCTCAGGAGCTTGACGGGCATCCATCGTAATAACGCCCTGATTGACAGTAAAGAGTGTAATTCTATTAGACTAAGATTAGTCTGGAGATTAAGAAAGACAATGCTAGCTCGCATCCTTAAGCAACAAAAACTACTTGCCGCAACTGTGTTTGTGTTTACACTTTCCGTGGGCGTTGTGGTCGGCACGTTGGCCACTACCGGTGTATACGCCGCCAAGGGGCAATCGGCTGCCGCGCCCGACGCCACGCCGCTGATTATTCCCGAGGCCAAGACGAACGAGACGGATTTTACCCGGCTGGCGAAAATGTCGGAACCCAGCGTGGTGAACATTACTACCGAATACTCCACCCCCAAAACGACCACATCTCGCAAACAGCGAGTACCGCAGCCCGATGACGAAGAAGAGGGAGGCGGAGATGAAGGCATGGAACTTTTCCGGCGATTCTTCCGGGATATGCCAAACGGAGGTAGCGTTGGGCCGCAACGGCGAGCTCCGCGGGAAGCTACCGGTTCCGGCTTTGTAGTGGATAAGAATGGCTATATCATCACCAATAACCATGTGGTGGAAAAGGCCAATGGGATTAAAGTGAAATTCTCTCACGACAAGACTGAATACAAGGCCAAGGTAATCGGTGTTGACTATGAGGCGGATTTGGCGGTGATTAAGATTGACGTTAAGCACCCACTGGCTGCTTTGAAAATCGGAAACTCCGACGGAGTGCAAGTTGGGGACTGGGCGGTGGCGATTGGGTCTCCGTTCGGGCTTGCCGCCTCGGTGACAGCCGGCATTATTTCCGCCACCGGCCGGGATGTGGATGGAGCGCAGCCCTTTCAACATTTTATTCAAACGGATGCGGCGATCAATCCCGGTAATTCCGGCGGACCACTGTTAAATATCAAAGGCGAAGTCATTGGCGTTAATACAGCGATTGCTACCCAAACGGGCGGTTATCAAGGTATCGGTTTCGCTCTCCCGGTAAATATGGCGGCGCGGGTTTACAACAGCATCATTCAGCACGGTCGTATGAAGCGTGGATCCCTTGGGATTTCGTTCCTTAATCAAGAAAGGCCCGAACTGTTCAAGGCAGCCGGCGTAACTGGTGGCGTGTTAGTGGAGAGCGTAACTCCCGGTGGTCCGGCTGAAAAGGCGGGCATTAAGGCGGAAGACATCATCCTATACCTGGGTGGAAAGCCAGTAAAGGACGGGCAAGATTTGATAGCCCGCGTTTCGGAAACGCCTTTAGGTCAACCGTTAAAAGTTACGCTGGATCGCGCAGGCAAGAAGATGGATCTGAACGTGACTGTTAAGGATCGCGACGAAGTGTTCAAGGATGATCCACGCTGGGTTAGCCGCCGCAAGGATCTGCCGGCTCCGGAAATGGTGCAGGACGGCACGCCCGCGAAATTCGGGATTTCAATCCGCCCGCTTTCCGATAAGGAAAAGGCCGATGTAAACTCGGATAATCGTGGCGTATACGTCACCTCCGTTCAGGAGGGAACGTTTGCCGGGGAGATTGGGTTGACGGCGAGGGATGTGATTGTCAGCATCAACCGGCAACCTGTTACTTCGCCGGAAGACTTGCGCCGCATTCAAAGCGCATTGAAGCCTGGGGATGCGGTTGCGTTCCGCGTGATGCGTCCAATCGGCGCTGTTACCGGACAAAAGAGGGCGCAGGAAGACAAGTACCAGAGCCTCTATGTAGCGGGAACATTGCCCTCCAACTAATTCCATTCCCAAGCGGGGAAAAAGGGAAGGCTGATCCTGCCTCCGATGAGCATGACTGGCGTTGGGTGCATGTGTGTGATTGCCAATCCGCAAGATACGGTGTTCGCAAGTTTTATGGGGGAGGCGCGTTAGAGCGGGAATACACTATTCGAGCGAGGCTACGTTGGCCTTCCTCAGACTAGCGGCGACACCCGCAGCCCCGGAATCTTTCAGGTCGATCCAGATCAGGCTCTTGAATCGCGACAGGGGTTGCGCGGAGGACGCATCCAGCTTTGCCGTCTTCCAAAGATACAGTTTTTCAAGATGCGGCAACTCAGCGAGCGCCGCCAGTCCTTTGCTAGTGATGGGCGTTGCGTTCAGGTTCAGTTCTCTTAGCTGCTCGAGTTTGGCGAGTTTTGCAACACCCAGGTCGGAAATCTTCGCACCCGCAAGGTTCAAAGATTCAATCGACGGCGATTGCGCAATGATTTCAAGGCCCGCATCGGTGATAGCCGCAAACCACAGGCCGGAATCGGTGCGCTGTTGGCCGCTCACATCCAATTTGCGGATTTTGGGGAGATTGCGAAGGAAGCGGAGGCAATTGTCGGTCAGCTTGTTGCCTCCAATCGACACCTCCTCCAAATTGTCGAGGCTTGTAAGTGTGTAGATGCCGTTGTCCGTAACTTCCGCGAAACCCACATCGAGTTTCTTTAATTGCCGCAGACCGGAGATGTGGGTCAGCGTGTTGTCGGTGACCTTTGTCCCACGGCAATTCAACTCTTCCAGCTTCTTCCAATTGCGGACGGCCGCCAATCCTTCGTCGGTAACCAGTTCGGCGTAGGACAGGTTCAGCGTCCGGACGTTTTCCAGCTCCTTCAACAGCAGCAAGCCTTGGTCGGTGACGCGCGTCAAGGATAGATCCAGCCGTTCCAAGTTTTTCCATTTCGCGATTTCCGCCAGATCGGCGTCGCTAACCCAACTGGCCCTTAGGTTGAGCCCGATGACGGCGCCTTGCGCATTGCGCTCAACCTTGCCGCCAAGTCGTTCGGCCCAGCCGGCATCGGATGCGGAGTAGCACAAGGTCAAGGAAAATATGCAGAGTAGCGTGCGCATCAGCTGCCTCTCCTTGTGACGCGGCTGGAATCACGATCAAAAATAATGTCGCAGCCCGGCAGTTTCGTCTTCAATTGATCGAACCCTTTGAGCGTAACCGTCGTGTGATAGAGATTCAATTTCTTGAGATCTTTCATTTGTCCAAGCGCGGGGATGGCGTCGTCGGAAACGTTGGCGCTATCCAGACGCAGCTCAGTCAGGGCTTGGGCCGCACCGAGGGAGGCCACACCATTGTCGCCGATCTTGGTGTAATCCAGGTTTATTCGTTGCAGTTGGGGCAGCTTCGCGAGTAGGGCCAAGGATTGATCATTGATCCGCGTGCGCACCAGATCGAGCCGTTGCAATTGCAAAAGACCGGCAAGTGGCGCCGCGCCATCTGCTGAAAATTTGGCGTAGTTCAGTAAGAGAGTCTTTAGTCTCGCAATTTTTGCGATTTGCTTAATGCCCGCATCTCCGATATCATCGCCGGCTAAGTCGAGCAATTCAAGCGCGTCCAACTTAGCTATTGAGTCCATGGCGGGGTCGGTGAGGTCGGTGTAGGCAAGATGAATGTTGGTCAGTTTGGTAAGCTGCGCAAGGTTAGGCGCGTGACGGTTCTCAAGAGGGCAGTTGCTGGCGTCGAGTTCGCGAAGTTGTGACTCCTTCCACGTTTCGAAGCCGCGGCCGGTGATGCCGGTGTTGCTGATGTCGAGCTTTTGCAGACGGTTGAGCGCCGGCAGTTGGGCCAGCCCACTATCGGAAATCGAAGTGTGGCGCAGGTTCAGCTCCCGCAGGTTCTTCAATCGCAGTAGCATTGCCACGGATTGATCGGTAATTTCCGTGGCCGATAGGTCCAGCTTTTCAAGGGCGTCCAACTTGCCCAATGGCCGAACGGCTTCATCATTGATTTGAGCGCGCCGAAGGTTGATCTCTTTCACTTTCCCGTTTTCGATTTTGAGCGAGCCGCCCAGGCTCTTAACCCAGTCGGACACAAGGGCAGTCGAGGACGGGTTTAAGGCAGGGATCTTGCGGCTTGGCCCCTCCCCGGAATCGAGGTAATTGACCCTTAGGGCGGCATGGCTGGCCATCAATTGACGAACGCCGGCGGGAGTTACTTTGGTGTAACGAACATCGAGAAATTCGAGATTACGCAAGGTGGCAAGCCGCGTCAATCCAGCGTTGGTAATTTGGCTGCGGTATAGGTTCAACTCGACAAGATGCGGCATGGAGGCAATTATGTCCACCGATGAGTCGGTCAATTGCGCTCCTAATAGATTCAGATTCCGAAGATCCTTCAGGCCGGCCAGTTGTTGAACACCATTGTCGGTAAGCGGCAAGCCGTACAAGTCGAGCTCCCGCAAGTTGGTCAGCCCCGCGATGTTGGCGATTCCCTTGTCGGAAATGTTGTTGTCGCGGAGGATTAGCCGTTCCAGTTTAGTGAGAAATTTCAGGCTCTCCATGCCTTTGTCGTTCACCGCCGAATAGCGCAGATCAAGCGAACGCAGGTTGACGAAGTGCTTCAAGCCCAACCCCTTCACCTTGCTTTGAGAAAGGCGCAGTTCTTCCAACTGCGTCAAACCGGAAATCTGGTCCAAGCCGCTATCGAGCACGGTCATGTTAGTCAGGAAATGGATGCTGGTGTGGAGACGCTTCAGTTTTTTCAGTCCGTTCAGATACTTGAATAATTCATTGGAATCCCGTCGGCTTCCTGCCCCCTCATTCCACATATAGGCAGGCAACAGTAGCTCTTCCAGTTGGGTCAGCCCCGCGATGCGTTCGAGCTGTTCCGGTTCGACAAGTGTGCCGGTGAAGTCCAGTGACCGGATGACGAATGGGCTTGTGGGAAGCGCCGCAAGATCGTTTATTTGATTGGCGGTAAGGTTGATGCCGACCGAGCCGCCCAAGCGAACAACCCATTCGGCGATGGCCCGATCGGTCCAGGAGTCCGCGGCGAAGGCTAAGGCTGGAGCAAGGAAAAACAAAGCCAATTTAGAAATGGAAACCACGACAATATTATGACTCATGCGGGTAGGATTAGGGGACCTGAGTACTAAGGGCATGGACTTTAGTCCGAATCCAATTCAGTACTTGCCCTTCATTGTCTCTATAAGTCCTACAAGCGAGAATTCATCATGGTAAATCGCCCGGACAACTCATTTGCGAATAAACCTCCGGACACGGGTAGATCAACCTCCCGAAACTTTATATTCCCGCATCGAAGCGTTCGCTTTTCCGACATTGGGTGGGGAAGAGCTCTTTTTGCTTTTATTGTGGCTTTGGGAATTAGCATCTACATGTATCGCAACGCCGTCATTATCATGAAGTGGCATACGGCATTGGCTATCCATTTAGCCGGCAAGCTTGATCTGCCTATTGTTGGCTACAAAGAGGTCAGCGTATTTCCAGGCATAGAGCCGGCGCGGGCGCCACTTACTTCCGTGCCCAAATTTCAGGAAATCGGAATGGTTGGACGAATGTTATGGCTGGTTTGCCTGCTTGGTTTGGCGATTCTCGCGGCGCGCTTCCAACTGCTGCGAAGCTTCATGGTCCTGCTGATTTTATTGCTTTTGACCTCTGCCATTGTCAGTTCGATTTTTGAGCGGTACGAATTTGACGCCGGGGTCTTTGGGCAGATCTGGTACAGGCAGGTGATGCTGGTTTGGATCCTGCTGCCATGGTTCACCTCGATGTTGTTCCTGATATTTCAGCCAAATATTTTGGAAGGCTTGGGTTGGGTTCTGTTGAGCCAGGCTTATAGTTTTGCTTTTTCGTTGATCCGGATGATCTTTGTCATGGGCATTCTGCACTACACAGGCCTGATCCTTTTCCCATGCGTATGGTTCCTGGTTGGCACACTAGCCGAGCTGATTTTCCTCCTGCAATTTTTTTCGATCAGCATATACCGGGCAACCGGCAAACAATATCAAGGGAGGTCGGCATGGGCTTCATCATTCTAGTCGCGCGGATCCTGGTTTTTCTTTCCATGACGGTATTGACTCTGTATGCGCTGCGCCATTATTGGTTTGCGGTAACGCGGCTGCGGTTGCGCAAACCGAAAGACACAATGGAACTGGTTGGGTTCGTCAATCCCACTTTGACTGTTCTTGTTCCAATGCATAACGAAGAGAGGGTTGCGGCCGACATTTTGCAGGCGCTGGCGGACAACGATTACGACAAATCGAAGCTGGAAGTAATTCCGGTGAACGACCGTAGCAGCGATGGCACGGCGGCGATCATCAATCAGTTTGCCGCGACATATCCGTTCATAAAGCCGTATCACCGCATGGAAGGGCGTGGCGGTAAACCCGCGGCGCTGGCGGAGATTACCGGCCGCCTAACCAGCGACATCGTGTTGTTGTTCGATGCCGATTACGTCCCGGCCAGGGGAATGTTGAAGATGCTGGTGGCTCCGTTCGCCGACCCCGAAATTGGGGCCGTAATGGGGCGTGTGGTGCCCTACAACACCGGCGATAGTTTGCTGTGCGGTCTGCTTTCTCTGGAACGGGCATCCGGGTATCAAGGCGCGCAACAAGCTCGCTACAACTTGGGGTTTACGGCGCAATTCGGCGGTACGGTGGGTGGCGTGCGGCGCAAGGCTTTGGAAGCGGTAGGCGGCTGGAATCCGGAATCGTTGACCGAAGATACCGATCTAACTTTTGCCTTGTTAATGAGTGGATGGCGCACGGCGTATGTTAATCGCGCCGAGTGCTACGAGGAAGTGCCACAGCAATGGTCGGTCAGGCGGCTGCAGTTGATGCGATGGGTGATGGGGCATACCGCTTGTTTGCACGACTATTGGCCGGAAATTATGCGGGCGAAGTTCCTGACGGCGAGGGAAAAGGCTGAATGCTTTTTCTTGCTCGGCATGTATTGGACCGCGCCATGGCTGGTAATTGGTTGGATTGCTTCGTTGGTTTTGTTTTTTACCATTGAGGCGCACCAGGTTCCGATTCTCATGATCGCGATGACCCTTGTGGGATATCAATTGTTCGCCAATCAGTCGAATTTTGTGGAAATGGGTTCAGCCTTGATGCTTGACGGAAGCAGGAAGCGAGTGCTGTTAATCCCTTTGAACATGCTGAATTTTTTCGCCAATATCGGGGCCACCTGCCATGCGATGATTAAGTTTTATTGGACTCGATTGACAGGCGGAAAGGGCGCTGGTTGGGACAAGACTCATCGTACGCGGGCCGCCGCCACGGGCGGAGCCGGCTCATTCGGACTATCCGCCCCTCGCGAAATGCCGAGGGCGGAGTAACGCCATGCTCTTTGCCTTATTTTCGATATTTTTCATCGGTCTGCTGTATTCCCACTTCGCGCTGGCGCACAGTGTGTGGACCGAAGGCCGCGGGCGGAATTCGGCTGAGCTGGATATGGATTACGTGCGCATTGAAAACTACTTTGGCCGGTCTTTCCGGAGCAAGGTGCAGCAATGGCTGCAGCTTCCTTATGAAGAGAGCATGGCCGGGGCAATGCGCGTCATTGACCGGGGGGTGGAGAAAGTCATTGTAGCCGGAAAAGGAATGTTCCCCGACGGCCGCAGAGAACGTTTAGCGATGATTTTGCAGAGTGACTTTAATTGCGGCCCAGACTGTATTTTCGAGAGGGAACTAATGGTGAGCCGGGATGCGCTGGTGGGCCAAGGCACGCACTTGCAGGCGCTGGCCTGCGACGGGGCGGCAAAACTGGAACGCGGCGTCACGGTGATGCGCTGGCTAGACGTGGCGGGCCCTTTAGAGATGCAAGCCGATTGTAAGGTGATGAGTAAAGTCTGTTCCCGGCATTCCATCTATTTCGGCCCTGGCAGCGAGGCTTTAAGCTTGTTCGCGCCTGAAATCGAAACCGAAGGGCGTTTGCAGACATCCACGCAAAATCTTCCCGAGGTGAGGGAAGTGGTGCTGATCCCGCATGCCGCCAACGTAACAGAGCCTGTTCATGGGTACGATCCAAAGTTGCTTTATTCGATGGGAGCCGGCTCTTACCTATATAACGGGTCCCTAAAATTGACCGCTCCTCTGCATGTGCGCGCTCCCTTGGTAGTGAATGGGAACGTGGAGACTATGGAGGGATCCATGATTGAAGCCGATATGAAGGTTAAGGGGTTCGTCAAGATTGGTGGGATGAGCATGATAAAAGGGAATCTGGTTTCCGATGGCGCCATGGAAATAGGTTCGGGCTCCTTTTTTCAAGGTGTGCTTCATGCCGGAGGCGATATTGTGCTGAGGCATGGAGTGCGAGGGCTAGGGCCGGCTCCGGTGGTTGCCTACGCTTCCCAAATGCTTATGGTTGAGAGTGATGTGGTGGTGCGGGGGAAATTGGCGGCGGGCGGTAAAGTAAAGTCCGTATCCTCCCCCGTGGCTTGGCTGCGGCATCCGTCCGGTAAGAACTAGTGGAGATATTAAAGTTGAAACCGATTCGTGTGATTCTATTAACGAGCGTGGCGTCTGCGCTCATGGCTCAAAGCCAGAGCGCCGATCCACAGCCAACTTTTGAACGGCCTGGCTATGAGAGTCCGCTACCCGTGTTGCTCGAACTGGGAACCTATCACACTCATATTTCCAACGGCATCGGATATTGGCGGGGCGCGGATGCTTCCATTTGGATCCGCAATAATCCTAAGTTCACCCCGGTCTTCCTGTTCAATTCGCAGACCAGACCGGAAGGAACTCAACAAAACTATGGGTTTTTCAGTTATTACAATTGGACGAAGAGTTTCTATACCACCCAGGGATTTTCTGTTACCCCCTTTGTGGATCAAAAGACTCCTTTGCTGTTTCCGCGGCAGCGCTATGACGTGAAGGCGCACTATAAAACAGGATTTAACAAGAAACTTGTGCTGGCCACCGGTTTCTCCTATTTTGATTTCCGGAACAATGTGAAGGGGCAAATCTATTCGGCGGGGTTCCTCTATTACCCAACCAAGATGGTCATTGAGGGCAATTACAACGTGAACCACAATCAGCCGGGCGATCATCTGTCTTCCTCCGCCAATTTGTCTGCTCAGTACGGAAGGGAAGGCAAGTACTGGGTGGGCGCAACAGTGGGTGGCGGCAAGGAAGTTTACAGTTACGTCGCCACCACGCCGCTGGAGATTAATGTTACCGGCTATTCGGCTCAAGTCTTTTTCCGTAAATGGCTTACGCGGCATACAGGGTTCATGTTGGGAGTGGAACACCAGAACAAGCTTGGCCTATATACTCGCATTGGCGGTTATGGCCGAATGTTCTTCGAGTTTTAAGGCGGTACTGGTACTTTTTCTATTTTGGTCTATGGAGTATGCGATGCCCGCATGGTTTCATAGCGTAGAATGTACTTCCAACAGAGAATCACCGCCGTAGTTTTCACTGCGAGCTTTTTTTATGCGGGGCTCTGCGTGAGTCAAGGCAGTGCCCTCGCAGCAATTTTCGATTTTTCCAATTTCCCCAACTCAAATGGCTTGACATTGGTCTCCGACGCAAAGATTGTGGGTAATTCCCTGCGGCTCACTTCGTCCAATTATTCGCGGGCTGGAGCGGCTTATCTCTCGAACACGGTGAACATTGCCGACGGATTCACCACCACCTTCAGCTTTCAAATTACCGACCGCCACCAATTGCTCGACAATGGCACGGTTCTTTCGGGATCAGATGTAGCAAGCGGGGGCGATGGCCTCACCTTTATCGTTCAGAACTACGCGCAAAACGCAATTGGATTAGCCAATAGCGGTATCGGATACTACGGGATTCCCAACAGTTTGGCCGTGGAGTTCGACACCTGGAAGAACCAGAAGACTACCTATTGCGAACCGAACAACAACCACATAGCCGTGCAGAGCCTTGGAACGGCTGCTAACCGCCCGGAACATTGCGCCAGCACCGATCCCGCCGATCCTTTCGCAAACCCGAACTTGGGCATTTATACACCCAATGTCAACATGGCCGATGGGTCGATTTATAAGGCCAAAATTACCTATGCGCCCGGGTCTTTGAAAGTGTTCTTCGTGGACCTGAATAACCCAGTGATGGATGTGGCTGTGAACTTAAAGACTCTCCTCTCACTTAAGGACGGAACAGATGCTTACATCGGATTCACTTCGTCCACTGGCGGAGCTTGGGAGAACCACGATTTAACTTCCTTTTCCTTCGCGAATATTCCCGAACCCTCAACGGCATTATTGTTAGGATTCGGTTTGATGGTGATGGTTGGTAGTTTCAACCGCCGCAAATAGGTATCAGCTTCGCCCTACAGGCGATTCGGAAGCGAGGGGTGTGATTGGGCAGTCCCCCCTCGCTATTTTTACTTCTCAGTTCAGTTCCCAGCCGATTGAATGTTAACCAGATCCTGGCGTTCCGCGTTAGCCGCCGAAGGGTTGCTTTTTAGAGTCTGCGGGGCTCTCCAAAAATCGATCAGGCTGGTCATGTGGACGCACGACACCGTGCACATGGGGGCGCAGGATTTTTCCGTTAAGAACTCGCGCCGCAAATCTTCTTTTGTGTAGTCGGCAATCGGCGTACCAGGATACCCGCGCTGCTGCGAGCAATAATGCACCAAGCCGTCCTCACAGATATAAATGTAACGAGCCCCGGCGCGGCATCGCCATTGGCTGCTTTCCCCTCTGACAATCCGATCCTGAAAGCCGGAAAAATGCGCGAAGTTGCGTTGGCCTAATTTCCTGATCTCGTGATAGATATCTTTTTCACGCGTCCCCAGAGCCTTAAGTTGACCCGAACCATCGTGAATGATTCCCACTGTTGTGCTGAAACCTAGAGCTCTCGCCCGCTTCGCTATCGCCAGCGCATCTTCGGGGTTCTTTGTGCCTGCGCCAAGCACCGAGTTGATATTAACGTGGAACAAGGCATGTTCGGCCAGCATCTGCAGTTTCTTATCGAGCACCTTCAGGCTTTTTACGGAAACGTCGTCAGGTTGGATATTGTCGATGGATATTTGAAGATGATCGAGACCGGCGCGGTTCAACCGTTCGATGCGGTCGGGCATTAGCAGATAGCCGTTGGTGATCATGCCGGCCATCCGCCCGTGATGGCGAATGCGCGCGATGATCAAATCCAGGTCGGGATGCAACAGTGGTTCGCCACCGC
>JAYVXT010000594.1:0-13860 GCA_043785065.1 Bryobacterales bacterium
TGGTATGACTTTGGCTTCTTGCTGTCCGTTGGCGCCTGGG
This sequence comes from Bryobacterales bacterium, assembly GCA_043785065.1. GTDB lineage: Bacteria > Acidobacteriota > Terriglobia > Bryobacterales > Bryobacteraceae > JANXSF01. Next base: position 41 of record JAYVXT010000594.1, read on the forward strand.
CCTCGCATAACGAAGTTCGCTATGTAATTAACGACAGCAAGCTGCTTTGAAGATACGAATAGTCGGGATACTCCAAAGTAGTGACTGAACTAGAGGGTCAAGATTGAGAAGGCGTTCAAACAGGGTGTTCCACAAGAAACTTCCTTAAATCGTTTACGATGCTTTCGAGATCTTTGCCGGCCTGAAGTCTAGTTGCCTACCCGCGGCCAGGGTGGAGAACGTCCCAGTGCGGCATGCGACCTTGGTGGCGGCCTTTTCCTGGATCGTGATTCCCAAAACCTACGATCACTTGGTTCCACAATGGAGAGAAAGTTTGAATAAGAAGACTTTCACCTAGAGGGATCCAAATGTCATCAACAGCCAGATACCGGCAAAAGAATTCCTCGAGTTTAAGATTTGAAGTCACCTGGATGGACTCAGCATGCTCTTGCAAGCGATTATACAAGACACTTCCAGGGGCGCTGTCCAGTCCGAATCCTCCCTTTCTCGCTCCCGCCGGAACCGCCTTCCCAACGTAGATCGGAACGTCTTTGCCGTTGTTTGCCCTATTGCGCGCCGCCAGCGACTCATAATGCGCGAAATCGCCTTGGTAATAGATCGCGTATACACCGGCCGCAATAAAGCTTTCGGATGGGGGAAGTGGGTTACGAGGTCTGCCAAGCAGTGCCTCGGCGACGCTTTCGCCGAGATTCCGCTTGTCGAGCGGATTAAACGTGGACTCAATTCGCATTGCCAAGCTTCCCGTTGGAGCGGTGCTGCGACGTAAGTTTTTGTCGAATGTCGCTCGCGATAATCCTACCGAGCTCCACGGGCACAGCGTTTCCCAGTTGACGCATATTTTCGCTCCACGAGCTTTCGAAGATGAACTCTTCGGGAAACGTTTGCATGCGCGCCGCCTCACGCACGGTGAAGTAACGCACGTCGCCATTTGGGAAGGCGATCATGTTCTCTCCACCAGGAACGCCATGATCGCCGGCCTTCAGCGTTTTTGCCGGCTCATCAAGCGGTGAACCAGTGTGTCCAACATAAGATCGCGCCCCGGACTGAAAGACGTGATTGGGAATCTCACGTGCTCCCGGGCAGCGCGGATCAGGCAAATCGTGTATGCGATCTCGCACGGTTATCCAAGGGAGCATGGGGAACAGCGAAGCCTCAGCAATTCTACTTTCAATTCCTGTAGGTCGTTTGGGCCGCTGCTTTAGAGGAACTTGATGCCTCTCCCAATATTCTCCAGTTCCCCACTGGTCAACCCAGAGCATCTCCTGGGAATGTGTTTCCTTAGGGAAGGACCATTCGATACCCAGATCCTCCCGGAACGCTGCTATGAAGACACGTTCGCGCCGTTGAGGAACTCCGTAGTTTGCCGCATTCAGAAGTTTGGGAACGACGTTGTAGCGGAGCCCGCGATATCCCTTGCCGCGCGCCGTGACGTATTTCTCAAGGCGCGTGCGATGATCGAGCCAGGCTTCATGTGGTTTGCGCGTCACCTTTGGAAACTCGAGCATGAATTGAATATAGGAAAAATAGTTCGCGAAGGATTGCCGGGTAAGTCCCTTAACGTTCTCAATCAAAATAGCCTTTGGACGCAAGGATACCACCGCGCGAATTGTATCCGGGAAGAGATTTCTGTCATCTTCGTAACCTCGGTGTTTTCCGCCGATGCTCCATGGTTGGCATGGTACCCCCGCCGCTAGCAGATCGATGCTACCTTCGAGTCGCCCAAAATCGAAGGCCTTAACATCTGTTTCCTCAAGTTTCCAGTCACGAACATGCTCCAGCTGTCTAGCTTGATTTGCACGAATCGTATTACAAGCATCGTGATCCAATTCAATGACCACTTCATGGTGAAAACCTGCCTGCGATATGCCAAGCGCCAGACCGCCCGCGCCAGAGAAGAGTTCCACCGATTTCATTTAACAGACTCCAGAAAGTTCTCGATTCGCTCAGTCAAGTAACCTCGATTTTTAAGTTGGCACTCCCAAATCACGAGTGCCTCCCATCCACTATTGCGTAGTTTCCTAAGATTCTTTTTGTCCCGCTTTCTATTTTGTTCGAACTTTGGCGACCAGAATTCTAGCTTGGACTTCGGAAGCCTTGTAAGGTGACAGCGGGCGCAATGCCGGTGCCAAAAACAACCATGAACGAAAATTACCTTGCGGTGCCCAGTAAATACAAGATCAGGTCTACCTGGAAGGTGGGCGGAGTGGAGCCGGTAACGATAACCTAGGGAATAAACAAGCCGTCGGATGGTGAGTTCTGGCTTGGTATTCTTTGAACGAACTCGGCTCATTCTTTCAGATCGTTGGATAGGTGAGAGCGTATCCATTGCATTTACTTTTCTATATTATAGCTTTACACGCCCTGGCATTAGCTGATTTTACCGGCGCCAGTTCGCTTAATAGCAATTTCTTCCCCACTCCACTAAACTGGAATCAAACCCTTATCAATGTGGATCGTCCGCCTAGCACTTAACCGTCCTTACACCTTTATCGTCATGTCGATGCTCATCGCCGTTCTCGGCGCCTTGGCATCGCTGCAAATGCCCGTCGATATCTTTCCTGAAATCGACATCCCCGTAGTCAATGTTATCTGGAGCTACGCCGGCATCTCTGCTGACGAAATGGCCAAGCGCATCACCACCAGCTTTGAGCGAGGCCTCACCACCACGGTTAACGATATCGAACACATCGAGTCCCAATCGATCTCCGGCGCAAGCGTCGTTCGTATCTACTTCCATCCGGGCGCGAAAGTGGAAATGGCCATCGCCCAGATCAGCGCTCTGTCGGGCGGAATCGTACGCGTACTTCCTCCCGGCACCACACCTCCAGCCATCATAAAATATAACGCCGCCAGCGTCCCCGTTTTGCAGCTTGGCCTCAGCAGCAAAACACTCAGCGAACAGCAACTTTACGATCTGTCTCAAAATTTTATTCGCACCCAACTCGCTACCGTGCAAGGCGCCTCGTTGCCAACTCCCTACGGTGGGCGCGTGCGGCAAATCATGGTTGACTTAAACCCGCAATCGATGCAGGCCCATGGCGTTTCAGGCACGGACTTAAGCACCGCCATGAACGCGCAAAACCTCATCCTTCCCGCTGGTACGGCAAAGATAGAGGAACGCGAATATAACATCCGGTTAAACTCCAGCCCTGAAACCGTGGAGGAGTTTGGGGATCTGCCCGTCAAAATGTCCGGCGGCGCCTTGGTGCGTTTCAAGGATGTCGCAAACATCCGCGATGGCTACGCGGTGCAATCGAACATCGTGCGGCACGATGGCGGCCGAGGCGCACTGCTCACAGTGCTCAAAAGTGGTAAAGCATCCACGCTCGACATCATTGAAAGCATCAAGAAACAACTGGTAAAGGTAATGGAAGGCATGCCGCCGGAACTTAAGGTAGAGCGGCTATTCGATCAATCCATCTTCGTGCGCGACGCCATTAACAACGTACTGCACGAAGCCGGCATCGCCGCCGTGCTCACCGCGTTGATGATCCTGCTTTTCCTCGGCAGTTGGCGCAGCACGTTGATGGTTTGCATCTCCATCCCGCTGTCGATCCTTACCTCGCTCTTCGTACTCTACCTGTGCGGCGAAACAGTGAATACAATGACGCTCGGCGGCCTTGCCCTGGCGGTCGGCGTGCTCGTCGACGACGCCACCGTGGAGCTTGAAAATATCCATCGTAATCTTGGTCAACGCAAGCCGATCCTGCAAGCAATCCTGGATGGCGCTCAGCAAATCGCTGTACCCACGTTTGTTTCCACGCTCTCCATCTGCATCGTCTTCATCACCGTCATTTTCCTCACTGGCACGGCAAAGTACTTATTTACGCCACTCGCCATGGCCGTTGTGTTCGCCATGGCTGCGTCTTACTTGTTATCCCGAACGCTGGTGCCCACCATGGCCCGCTATCTATTGCCGGCCGAGGCGGAGAATTACGAAAAGCTGGAACAAGGCATCGAAGTGAAAGGCGACATTATTTGGAGCATGCATCTTGCCTTCCACCATCAGTTTGAAAAGTTTCGAGGCGGATACGCGAAGCTGCTTGCCTGGGCGCTGCACCATCGCGTGGTTGTGGCCGGCGGCTTTCTGCTTTTCACCGCTTTGTCGGGGCTGCTGTTCCCGTTTATTGGCCAGGATTTCTTCCCCGATATCGACGCCGGATTGCTGCGCCTTCACGTTCGCGGGCCGTCAGGAACCCGCGTTGAGGAAACCGAAAGAACTTTTGCCCGCGTGGAGCAAACAATTCGCGAGGAAATCGGCAAGCAAAACTTGGAAACCATCATCGACAACATCGGCCTGCCCACGCTCAGCTTCAATCTGGCATTCAGCGATTCAGCCACCATCAGTTCGGCCGATGGCGAAATCCTCATCGCCTTGAAGAAGGAGCGCTCTAAGAAAACCAGCGACTACATGACCGCCTTGCGCGCCCGCCTATTGAAGGATTACCCCACTCTAACCTTCTTCTTCCAACCCGCCGACATGACCAATCAGATTTTGAACTTCGGCTTGCCCGCACCCATCGACATTCAAATCGGCTCCCGGCAGGAAGCGCAGGGTTACAAGTTCGCCAAGGAAATTGAGCATCGTTTGCAGAAGGTGGCCGGAGCAGTGGATGTGCATGTGCACCAAGTGCTTGATGGTCCGGAAATTAAAGTGAAAGTCGACCGCAGCCGCGCCCAGCAACTGGGCCTCACCCAGCGCGATGTGGCCAACAGCATGCTGATTTCGCTCAGTTCCACCACTCAAATTTCGCCTGGATTTTGGTTGAATCCTAAGAATGGCGTCAGTTATCTGGTGGCGCTCCAGACGCCGCAGCCCAGCATTACCTCAATGGCCGATATCTATCGAACTCCTCTTACCGGCGCATCCGGGGCCGGCCAGCAGATCCTCGGTAATTTAGCGCACTTCGAACGGTCCCAATCCACGGTCAATGTAAGTCATTATAATGTGCAGCCGGTGTTCGACGTGTATGCCAATGTGCAGGATCGCGACTTAGGCGCGGTGGCCGCCGAAACCCGTAAAATTGTCGAAGAGTTCCGCGCCAAACTTCCGCCTGCAATGACTATCAACATGCGCGGGCAGGCGGAAACCATGCGCACCTCCTTTTCGCGTCTCAGCTTTGGGCTGCTATTCGCCATCTTACTTGTGTACCTTTTAATGGTGGTCAATTTCCAATCATGGCTCGATCCGTTCATCATTCTAATGGCGCTTCCCGGCTTATTTAGCGGAATATTGTGGACCTTGTTTGTAACCCAAACCTCCATTAGCGTGCCATCCTTAATGGGGGCGATTATGAGCATTGGCGTGGCCACGGCCAACAGCATTCTGTTAGTAACATTCGCTAATGATCAGCGGCGCGCCGGCCAGTCGGCCATTGAAGCGGCGCTTTCGGCCGGCTACATCCGCCTGCGCCCCGTTATTATGACCGCTCTGGCCATGATCATCGGCATGCTTCCAATTTCCATGGGGATGGGTGAAGGCGGAGAACAGAACGCGCCCCTTGGCCGCGCCGTGATTGGCGGCTTGTTCATGGCGACATTCGCCACATTATTTTTTGTGCCTGTGATGTACAGCTTGCTGCGCCGCAAAGCCCCAACGGAGGAGTTACGCCTGCCGGATAGTCCGGCTGGCCATTGAAATGGATAACGCAGAAAAAGTATTAGCCGGAACGCGAACTTCAAAAAGGCACTATGTCATTGTGGTAGTCGTCGCCCTAATTTTTGGCGGCCTATTTTATACTGGCTTCAAACCCTGGCAGGCCCGGCAAAATCGCTTGTATGCCGCTAGTGAGAAGCCAAGCGAAAAAATCGTGGTAAGTACAGTCAAGGCCGCACGCGGCGCAACCACCTCTGAATTGATCTTCACTGGCGCCCTGTTCGCCTCTATGGAAACCACAATCTACGCGCGGTCGGAAGGATACATTAAATTGCGTACGGTCGATTTAGGCGATCGCGTCAAGGCGGGTCAATTACTCGCTGAAATCGACACTCCTGAACTAGACGAACAACTGCGGCAATCGCGCTACCGCTATGATCAGTTCAAGGCCCAAAGCGGCGCAACCCAGGCCGCGGCAAGACTTGCGCAAGCTAACCTGAAGCTTGCGCAAGTCCAATTTGATCGCACTTCAAAACTGGTGAAAGAAGGAGTTTTCTCTAAATCGGAATTGGACGAAAAGCAAGCCACGCTTGATGTTAGAAAGGCCGAAACCGCCGCCGCGCAAGCCAATGTAGACGCCGCCGAAGAAGGCAAACGGGCGGTCAATTCCGACATTGAACGCAATCTTCGCCTTACCGCTTTCAAGCGCATTACCGCGCCTTTTGACGGCGTCATCACGGCGCGCAATTGCGAGGTGGGAAATTTGATCACCGCTTCGGCGGTTGCCGCTGGGCGCGATTTGTTTCGCTTGGCCGATCCACGCTTCCTTGAATTCATCATTACCGTGCCGCAAAACGACGCCCCGGCGATGAAGCTAGGCGTGAAGGCTTCGCTGATACTTCCTGAATATCCGAATAGGAAATGGGCGGGCCATATTGATCACACAGCCCAAGCCCTCGATCCCGCCAGCCGCACCATGCTTACCCGTATCCGCATCGATAACAACGACGGCAAACTGATGCCCGGCATGTTCGGCGAATTGCACATTCAAACTAACCGTACTTTGGCGCCGGTTTTAATTCCTGGCGACACTCCCGTGGTTCGGTCTCAAGGAACATTTGTGGCCGTGGTGGGCGACGACAATGTAGTGCACTTCCGTTTGTTAACCACGGGGCGCGATTTAGGCAACCAAATCGAAGTGCTGGGAGGCCTTGAAGGCGGCGAACGTCTTGTCGTGAATCCTAGCGATGAGATTCAGGAAGGCGCAAAAGTAACTCCGCTGGAAGAGAAGCCTAAGAAGTAGATCGCGGGTGCGCGGCATTGGCCGCATTCTAACGATGGTGGTCACTCTCTTGAGCCCGTTCAACCATCGCGTTATTATTATGGTGAGGTTTCATATATGTTGGACGCAATTGCAGATGCCATTTCCCCGCCACGCATCCGGCTTACACGCGCCGATTGTGCGGTCCTTGAAATGGCTGGCCGGTTTAATCATCAGAAAGTCGAACTGATTGAAGGGGAGTTGATCGACAAGATGCCGAAAAACTGGCCGCACGTGAAAGCGTTAATCCTGCTACAAAACTGGCTGGTACAAGTATTTGGTTTTCTGTACGTTGCCCCAGAAGCCCCAATTAACGTTTCACCCGAAGACGACCCAACCAATGAGCCCATGCCGGACTTGATAGTGTTGAACCGGCCTTGCACGGACTTCGAGGGTAAGTCAAAACCGGCGCCTCAGGATTTGCGACTGGTTGTCGAAATTTCCGATACAACGCTACGCTTTGATATGACAGTCAAGGCGGCATTGTACGCCCGCGCTGGGATTGCCGAGTATTGGGTTTTGGACATTGGGGGCCGGCGGCTTGCCGTTCATAGAGAGACTAGCATGTGCGAATATCAATCGGTGACTTGGTTTGGAGAGAACGAAAGCGTGGCCCCATTGAGCGCTCCGAAGTTCAAGGTTACAATTGCGGCCCTATTTGTTGTTTGAGCGGGAATATCCCAAGAGGCGCCCAAAAAGTAGATCACCCGGACCAACCGTACTAACCCATAAGTTTGCTAGCGCTCTGTGAACTTTTGCACGTAAACTGGAAGTCCTATGAAACGATTTTCTAATCTATTAGTGTGCTTGATAGTGCTGGCTGGTGCGAGTTTCGCCCACGTGATCGATGGCCAATGGGTAACCGAAAGCGAAGTAGAGTTGCGTGGCCAAAAACAAAAGATGTCACAGGCCTACAACTTGAAAGCTACAGGTAACAAGTTGACGGGGTCGATAATACTAACAATTAACGGTCAGTCGGGAAAGCCGATTGAAATTGTGGATGGCAAAATCGATGGCGGTAAATTCACTTTCAGAACCGTGTTAGTCACAAAGTTAGGGGATCGGAAATCCTCATACAAAGGGGAAGTAGTTGGCGGCATGATCAAAGGCGCGATCAGCAACCCCGCGGGCAATGCCCCATTTGAAGCCAAGCGCAAGTGAGCTGAACTACACGACACGATGTATTGGTGTCATTGATAGAGAATATGGGCAGAGCGGCAGAGACCGAACGAATCACCGTCATTGCGGATTGAGTTAGCTGTGCTGGTCACGATGGAAAGGTCCACAGCGTTCAAAGGCACGGTCGAAAATGGCGTCGTATTGGCATTACTATTCCCCGAACTGAGCGTTAAACCTGAGGTCACTGATCCACCGGCCTGAGTCGAGTATGGAATCGCGGCCGTCTGGGGTATGACTTTCGACGAATCGCAGATCGAAAAGCTTTGCCCGTCTGAAGCGAGCGACGGCTGCGACGCAATTACGTTCACTGTAAGGGAAGACGGCCGGACGCCCGTCAACGTGTTGGAGGAGAAATCCTGATTCGCCGAAAAAAATGCAGCAGAATTAGCCGGGACCAATGTAGAACATGTGGCCGCCATCGTACCGTCCAACTGAACCGCGTACACATTGGCGCATATGTTCCTATTGGTAGAGTTTGCAATGTTGATTCCGGTATCCCCCATGGATAGGTCTGCAACGTTTCCAACCTGCAACGCGTCGGAGGGAAATGGCGATGGCCCAGCAGGAGCAACCGCAGCCGTGATCGGAATGCTTTCCTGCTTGTTTGTTCCTGGCGTTGCAACACTCAGTTGCCCGCGATAGATTCCCGTGGTGAGGTTGGTGGCGATAGCGACACTAAGCGTCGCCGGACCGGTGCCGGACACAGGCGAAACGCCAAGCCACCCCGCACTTGGTGGCATCGAGAAAGCGCCCGCAACAAAAGCGCTGTTACCGCTCAAAGTAACAGGATTGCCTAATTGCGTTGAAATTCCTAACTTCGCTGAAGTGGGCGCGCCGAACGCCAAACCTTCGTGGAACGAAACCCTGATTGCGCTAGGAGAGAGTCTTTGCCCGGTAAAACGCATTCCGCAAATACCAAATGAGGATCCGTTCGATTGAACAAACTCCGCCGTCCCCGTAAGCTTCCCCAAATCGTCGAAACCTAAAGCTGTGGCCGCGAGGGAAGTTGGGCTTCCACCTGTCGGAGCAATCGTGACTTGCAAACCCGCGGTTACGGCACCCCCCGCTCCGCCCGGACCCGCCGTATATGGGTTGGACGCGGTCTCCGGGGCCACTGTTGCAGGATCACAGGCCGAATAGGTTTGGGAACCTGCCTGGCCAATCAGACCAGGTTGGGAACCAACGATTCTTACATTCGTGTTATTCGGACGTACGCCAGTCAACCCGTTGGAGAGGATATCGTTGAGAGCGGAAAGGCCAACGCTAGAATTGGCGGGAACAAGGAGCGAACAGGTTGCAATAATTGCCTTGCTTGGAGAAAAAGCATATACATTTGCGCAGATACTTCCGCGGTCCCCCGATCCCTGAAGCCCAGTGTTCGTGATCGTGATGGTTGAGTCGTGCAATGTCACGTCTGTGATATCGCCGCTCAAGTGGGAAACGCTCGATGCCGCCAGCCTGGTATCTATGAATTTACCCGGCTTGGTGAACAGCCCGCCAATCAATATTCCATCCTTGTCCACGTCTACGTCGTCATTTCTATCATTGGGAGCGCTGCCGTAGTAATGATAAATCCCATCGTACAGTTTCTTATAAACAGCGAAATGCACATGAGGGTCCACATGTCCGTTCTCATCATAACTGCCAACATAACCTATAATGTCGTTCGCTTTCACGGCGCCTGTTGCGCGCAGAGGATACTGCACCTGCCTCGATAAGTGCGCATAAAGGGTCACTACATTCAAAGAGGGGTGGTTGATTACTAGATATTGACCATAACCCTGTCGGTTCTTCTTTGACAAAACTACCGTGCCGTCGGCGATGGCCCGCACCGGAGTACCAACGCCCGTCGTCGCCTGCAAATCTTCGCCGAGGTGACGCCCTAATTCATCGACTTGCGCAAAGGTCCTCCCTGTCACGGAGTATGGGGTCACTGGGTATCCACCAATACCTTGACAAAAGGCAGTCCCCGCCACGGAGACAAGCAACAAACATGGAAGTATTTCTAATCTATTCATACTCAATGTACCGAGGAAAGCACGTCAAAGAATTGCGATTGCATCGAACTGTAGGGGCTGGCTTCAATCTGAAGCACTGTTCCATTGCTCCTCAAAACGAACGCACTTGCGTTATTCGAGGAAAGTCCCGGAAGCTTCTCCAGTATCGTGAAGGTGACGCCGAACGGGTTCGTGTAGACGTTGGTCAACATCGCTTGAGTAATTACCAACTCCCCGGCGTAGTAGTCCTGGAGCCAGGCGAGCAGGGTTGCGGCTCCATTCGAAGGTAAAACCCGCACTTCAATTTCTGAACCTGGATCGCCCTCTTTTGTGCCGGGCGTGGAAGTGGAGCCCAAAGTGTAGTTGTTTTCGTATCCTTTTAAAGACCATCCCGCCGGATACTGGAACTCCAGATTCTTGGCTGGGTCGATAACCGAGAGCCACACATTAACGACCGCGTAGGAGGAAGGCACGCGCCTCGGCACGCCTCGAAGCGCAACACTCGCCCGGTACTGAACTTGGCCGATTGCTGCCTCGCTCACGTCCGCTTGTAGGCTGAACACCCCGTCGCTTGCGAACGCATCCCCTGTGACTCCATCGTCGTGCATGACACCAACTATCCCAAACGAACCATCTGACTTTTGCCGAAGCAAGTTCACGCCAGCCGCGATGACAGAAGGATCGTTTATCGCGATAGTAAAAGTGACACGGGTGGGGGTTCCGGCGGGAATCACGCTGGGTTTCACATTTAGCGGACCGATTTGCTGCAGCACCGCACTACGCTGTGCAACAAGCAAATTGGGAACCACGGATAGGAAAATAGGACAAATTTTGGCAAGCTGAATTAAACGTGATGTCATTTTTTTTCTACATGTAGTCCAGCGTTGCGGCAAGAGCGGCACACACCGAATGAACTGCCATTTCCCACAATGTTGGTACACCGGTTTGTTAAGCTAGCCAAGTCAGCGGCGTTGGGAGTTGCTATCGGAAAAGGACGTTCCGTCGTCACCACCGGCCCGCCTGCTGTCGGGTGGACCGACGTCCCGAAAGCGGTCAAGCCCCCAGCAAGAGGGAAGGAAGCCGTTCCGGCAAGGGCGGCGCTGTTGGAGCAAGTGTTTCCGGTAAACGCTGATCCGGCACCCGTGTTAAGCAGTTTGACAACGACCGCATTGGGTCGAATACCAGTCAAGGTGTTGCTGAGCAAATCATTGTTGACCGAAATTGAAGCCAAGCCATTTGGAGTAATAAGACAAGAACAACAGGAGATCAATTGTTCATCCGGGGAAAACGAATATACGTTCACGCACACGTTGCCGGCTGCGGACCCGAATCCAGGCCCGGATATAGAATTGCCGTTTTCTCCTGTATTGCTGAGGTTTATGACGGAATCTCCAAGGTTGAGGTTGGATGCGTAGCTGGCGTACACAGCCGCTATGGGAGCAAATTGCAGGTCGTCCGCGGTAAAGGAATTGCCACCAGCGGCGCCGGTGATTGTCACGGAGACAATACCAATCGTCGATGTAAGTGATAGCCTCTCATTTGGTCCACACCCTGCCGTTCCTGACAGGGCCGTGTTACTCACACACCCCGCCCGGGACGTAACTGAAGAAATAAGATTGTTGTTGATGTCAAACGCCCGCAGGGTCACGGGCGTATTGTAGGTTACAAAGACCTCAACGCTCGACTGCGGAACGGAGAAGACCGCGCGAACCGGCCCACCATTGTCGGAGATTACATTCCTTCCGGAACGAGGCGGAAATTCAAACTCGTTCAACGTGATGCCGGCAGTTAAAACAATCGTGTTGCTGAATGAGGCGGCGGGATATTGATTGGTGATGATCGTGCTATCCGCCTGGTCATCGAACGTCAAGAGGGTAGCCCCAAAAGATGGGCTAGCCAAGGCGAGGAATAAAGATACGGTAAGGGCCCGAATCGAGGGGAGTTCCATTACTTTTCGGCGGAATTGCATAGTCATTGACTTGAAATGTTATTGTTGTGTATTTTCATTGGAAAGACAATCACCCAAAGGAAGTAACCCGATCGGCTAGTCCTCATTGTTGGCTATAAGATTTGAAGCAAAGCGGAAGTGACATATACTGGGTAGCGCATGCTCACCCGCCGCCAATTTCTACCTCTTTCCGCACCCCTGTTTCTGTCAGGCTTCCATCGTTTGGCTGCCGCCGAAAGTAAACGGTTCAAGATACGCGATGTCCAGACAATGGTTCTCACCGGCCAACGCACTTACGTGCTGGTGAAGATCGTTTCCGACCAGGGCGTCTACGGCATCGGCGAAGCGTATGGTTCGCCTGGCGTCGGCGTCAAAGAGCAGATTCACGACATTAAAAAATGGCTGATCGGTAAGGATCCTCTTGCCATAGACACGCTTTTCACGACGATGGGGGAGCCCACGCCTAACCTGAGCGGTACGCGCACCGACGGTTCTGCCCATAACTTTCTACGAGCAGCCAGTGGCATTGAAATGGCTCTGTGGGATCTTGCGGGTAAGTTACTAGGTCAACCAGTGACCACGCTGCTGGGCGGCAAGTTCCGGGACCGCGTCCGAGTGTACGATCACGCTGCTCCTAAAAACATGCTGGACAAAGCTTCATGCCGCGAATGGGCGGCCAAATGTAAAGAGGACAAAGCCGGCTTCACCGGGCACAAATTCGGATTTCCACATACCACCCAAGCAACAGACAAGTCGCGCGATAGGGGCAACCGCCTACTTACAGTGAAGGAGTTGATCCAGATTAGCCAAGGCTACGAAAATTGTCGCGAGGCCATGGGTTTCGATCACGACATCATGGTGCACAACCATTGGGAGTATGATCTACGAACGTCGATCCAATTAGCCGAGGCGGTGGAGGGCATTAAGCCAATGTGGCTGGAGGATCCGCTTGGGGTTGAATATTCCGATTCCTGGAAACGCCTTTGCGCATCCGCCCGAGTGCCGATCTGCACCGGAGAAAACCTGGCGCGCCGGCAAGGGTTCAAGGACTTCATCATCAATCAGGGCTGCGATATTCTGCATCCCGACCTTCGTAACTCGGGCGGCTTTCTTGAGACCAAGCGCATCGCGGACATGGCCGATGTGTGGGGTCTTCCGATGGCGAATCACAACACTGGCAGCCAGTTGAACACCTGGGCGACATGCCAATGGGGCGCGTCGATCCGCGATTACATGGCGTGCGAAACTGTCACCGGGCAAGGCGGTTGGATGGATCAATTGCTGATCATTGACGGGCAGTATATTGTTGAGGGATTCATCAAAGTGAATGACAAGCCGGGCCTTGGCGTGGACATCAATCCTGATGTGGCCAAGGCGCATTTGGCGGACGGCGAAAAATGGTGGGGCTAAGCAGGTTCTTTGTCTGTTTTTTCATTGGCGTGTGTCTGGCTCAAGAGCCGCCTCAGGTGACATTCGGCGTCACTGTCATCGGCAACGCAGGTCTTGAAGGCAAGGTCTATTTACTGAAGCCGCAGACGCAGCGATTGCCGAACTTCAAGAAACTGAAGCCCGTGGGTAGCATCTACACTACATCCCTCAACATTCCGCCGCAACGGTTTAATGTTGGTTTTCCAGGAGTCACTGACCGGTTTGAATGGTTCGCCATCGATTATAACGGAAAGTTTTGGGTCACTATGCCGGGTGAGTACAACTTCGGCTTAACGTCCGACGATGGATCGAAACTCTATATTGATGGGCATCTTGTCATAGACAACGACG
>JAYVXT010000595.1:0-4431 GCA_043785065.1 Bryobacterales bacterium
TGGTCAAAATGGTGATCTTCTCGTTCATGGGTTTTCATATGATGAGTTATTGGGAACACCAAGGTTTTTCGGAACTGGTCCGGCTTTTCGAGTACAACATCCTTACTTCGCTTGCCACCAGTCTGGCTATCTACTTCGTCGTTGGCGGCACATTCCCCAGATCTGTCTATATACTTGATTTTCTGCTTTGCCTTTTCTTAAGCGGAGCCATCCGCTTCTCTGTCCGTTTACGGCGCGAACTTCGCGCAAGGTTGGCCAGTCCACGAGATCAACGAGGCATTCTGATTTACGGCGGAGGTGTTGCCGGTATCGCCCTTGCCCGTGAAATTCGTGACAACCCGAAACTGCGTTACAAGGTTGTTGGATTTATCGACGATGATTTGCGCAAAATCGGAGCCCGGTTGGCGGGCATCCCGGTTCTCGGCTCAGGCGTGGATGCCAAACAGATTTGCGAAAAGCAAGCGGCGGTGGGCAACCCCGTTTCCGAAATTGTAGTGGCAATGCCTTCGGCTAGCGGCCAGGATATCCGCGCCGCCGTCGCCCGCGGTAAGCAAACGGGAACGACTACGCGGATAGTGCCCGGCCTTGGGGAATTGATTAGCGGAACTTTGGCTGTGCGCCGCATGCGGGAAATCTCCGTTAGCGACTTACTCGGCAGAGACGCCGTTGAACTCGATATGGAAGCTGTTCGCCGCGCAATCGAAGGCCGCTCTGTTTTGGTGACTGGAGCCGCCGGATCCATCGGCAGCGAACTCTGTAATCAATTAGCGAAGTTTGGACCCAGGCAATTGATCGCTTTGGACCAAGCCGAAAGTGAACTATTCCGCCTTGAGCACGATTTACGCGCCAAATATCCGGAAGTGAACTTCGTCGCCGAAGTCGGCGACATTCGCGACGCAAGGCATGTTGAATTGATCATTGAACAGTACGCTGTCAACACCATTTGCCACGCCGCCGCATACAAGCACGTGCCCATTATGCAGCGCCAGATTTGCGAGGCGGTCCGTAACAATGTATTGGGTACCTGGAATTTGGCCCAAGCTGCCTGGCGCCTGAACGTTTCCACGTTCTTGATGATCTCCACCGATAAGGCGGTCAACCCAACCAGCATTATGGGATTGACCAAGCGCATCGCCGAATTGATTGTCTGTGCCCATCGCTCAGAATTGAACCCGGGCCATCACACTAAATTCGTCTGCGTCCGCTTCGGGAACGTGTTGGTCAGCAACGGAAGCGTGGTGCCCATCTTCCAAAAACAAATAGCCGCCGGCGGGCCAGTCACTGTCACCCACCCGGAAATGCGGCGCTACTTTATGACCGTTCAAGAAGCCGTGCAGTTGGTCTTGCAAGCTTCCACAATGGGAAAAAAGTCGGAGATTTACGTGCTCGACATGGGAAAGCCGGTGAAAATTGCGGATCTGGCCACCGACATGATTTCTCTTGCAGGATTCGTTCCCGGCGAGGATATCGAAATCCGTTTTACCGGCTTGCGGCCGGGTGAGAAGTTGTTCGAGGAAATCAGTCTGGATGGTGAGAACATCATGCCCACTCCCCATTCGAAGATACGGATCTTTCAAGGCCGGCAAATGACCTTCGATCAACTAGCTCCCTGGGTGGCTAATCTTCAAAATCTACTATGGCGAAGAGACGAAGAGGCGATTCTTGATCATTTGAAAATCCTCGTGCCTGAGTATCAGCCTTACGTGGAAGAAACCAAGCGGGTTGAAGAAGCTGGACATCTCAAGCCGGCCACTGTCCTGCAACGGGCATTTAAGGCAGTCAGTTAAGACTTCATACCAATCAATGGGCGCTATTTCCCGCAGCAACGTCATGGACGGAACCGAATTGGCCAAATCGCATATCGATGCGGCCGTTCCGCCTATTCAAGTGTTCATGATGGACCTTCTGTCCATCGTGCCCTACTACACCGGCCACCTCTGCTCAGCCCTTAAACAAGTTAAGGGGTTGCATGTAAAGCTGGGATCCATAACCTATCACCTGGATAGAGATTTCTTTAAAAGGCAAAAGATCCGCACCCATCCCGGCGCGTTCGATGTAATTTCTAAAGTGGACATCAGACTGGCTTGGGTGCGCCGTGTACTCAAAACGGCTGAATGGGTTGTCAATTTAGCGGCGCTTGGAATGCGCTTTGCTTTCTCCAAACCTGATATCCTCCACGCACAGTTCCTGCCGATGATTTCCATGGGCCTTCCTTTTGAAATGTGGTTCTTGAAATTAGCCAAACTTCGAGGTATTAAGATCGTCTACACAGTTCACAATATCTTGCCCCACGATTCAGGCCAACACCAAAAAGCCGCTTTTCAATCTCTCTACTCGTTGGCCGACAGGCTGATATGCCACGATGAGCCCGCGCGCAACCGCTTAGTAGAGGAGTTCGGCATCGACGCCAATAGGGTTTCAATCGTTTCGCACGGACCTCTATTTGACAGGGTTCCAAGCGCCTCCAAGGGCCGGGCAAGACAACGGCTGCACATCGGACAAGAGCAGGTCATGGTGCTGTGGCAAGGCATCCTACGTCCCTACAAAGGAGTTCCGTTTCTAATGGAAGCATGGACGGAAGTAATGCGGACCATAACTTCCGGCGAAGCGATTCTCGTCATTGCCGGCACCGGCGATGAGCAAGGGGTGAGCGGCATTCAGCGGCAAGTGGCGGCGATGAAGTGCACGGACACTGTAAAACTCGATCTACGATTTGTTTCCGTGGAAGAAATGACAGAGCTGTATGGTGATGCCGATATCGTTGTGTATCCTTACAGCGCGGTCACAACAAGCGGCGCGTTAATGACAGGACTTGGCCAAGGTAAGGCCATGGTAGCAACCAACCTGCCGGCCTTCTCTCAACTTTTGACGGACAATGTAAACGCACTCCTGGTGGAATACGGCAATACGAACACTTTGGCATGCGCGCTTAGCCGTCTCATTCAAGACCAGGCCCTACGCGCGCGCTTAGGCGAGGCGGCTAGGCAAGTCAGTGCGGGACGCAATCAATGGAATGAAATCGCCCAACAAACGCTGGCCTGCTATCGATCCGCGCTTGAGGCGGCAATATGAGTGCGGTGGCGGTGGCGCCAATTTCAGAGAAGCGTCCAGTTTCGAGCGAAATGAAGCAATTTCTTCAACAATCATCCCATTACATTATGGGGTTTGGCGGAGTCTTGGCTCTGGGTTTCATTTCGTTTCCAATTTTTACTCGAGTGTTCTCCGTAGCCGACTTTGGAATGATTGAATATGTTTCCAAGCTTTTGCTATTGCTAACAGCTCTATCGAAAGCCGGCATGCAAAATTCCGTGCTCCGCTTCTTCGATCAGCAAGCCTTCGCCACCGATAAGGAAGCCGCCAAGCGTTACTATTCGACTGTATTCTTCGGTGTCACCGCCACCGCCGCGGCGGTAACCATTCCACTGCTGTTAAGCGGCTTCTTGCCGGATTCGATCAAGAGCCCAGTAATCTCCTTGTTAATTTTCGCATCGTCGCTAATCTTCGTCCGCGCCATGCAGTCCATTCTTCTTTCGTTCCTTCGGATCGAAGAGCGGACAATGGCCGTCAATGTCTTAACCATCGTCACCAAGGCGATTACGATTGCCGGCGTTCTGTTGCTTCTCCTGCTTGGAATCGGCGCTTCCGTGCGGACCTATTTTGTAGTGGTCATCATTGTGGAATCAGCTATAGTTTTGGGGATCACAGGCTGGCTGATTGGCCGCGGATTGCTTCAATTAACCAGCTTCGATCCCATTCTATTTCGCACCGCGGCTCTATTTGGATTACCAATGATCCTGCACGAAACCTCATCCATCTTTCTCGATGCCGGGGACCGGGTGATGGTGGAACACTACTTGGGGCCCAAGCCGCTTGGCCTCTATACGGTTGCCTATGGATTGTCGGCGCAACTGAACACAGTTCTTATGGTTCCGCTTAGCATGGCCATTGTCCCGGTCTACATGCGTTTGTGGAACACCGAGGGGCGCGTTAAGACATCGGAATTCTTGAACACCACTTTAGACCTTTTCCTGATGACCGCCGCTGGGGTAATGGCGATCGTATTCGTTCTGTCCGGTGATGCGGTGATGTTGATGGCCTCCTCGAAATATCACGGCGCCGATGTACTAATTCCAACCATCGTTGCCGGATTGCTTTTCTCCGCGGCGCAAATGTTCTTGAATGCGGGCTTGATCATTCACAAGAAGACTTATGCCATGGCAGCCGTTCTGGCACTGTCGGCGGTGATCAATTTTGCCACTAACGCCTGGCTTCTTCCGAAAATCGGCCTGCAAGCCGCAGCCATCGCAACCCTTGTAAGTTACGCCTTTGGTACGCTTGTGTTGGCTTGGATGACAAACAAAGTACTACCGCTTAAACTTGCCTTCAAGCCGCTGTGCGGCTACACCTTTGCGGCCCTGGTTGTTGGTATGA
>JAYVXT010000596.1:0-4429 GCA_043785065.1 Bryobacterales bacterium
ACTCTGGGGCATGACCACTCTGGAAACCACAGAAGCCCTCGAATCCAAATTTGGCGCGACGGTTCAGGTGGCGGCAATTGGGCCCGCCGGCGAAAAACTTGTTCGCTTTGCTTCCATCGTCACGGACGGAACTTTTCAAGCGATGCGGATGGGTATGGGCGCCGTGATGGGCTCGAAAAATTTGAAGGCTTTCGCGATTGTTGATGGAACTCTGCCGGAAGTGGCGAATGCATCCGAGCTTGAAGCTATCCGTAATTCCTTCGCCGAAAGGATTGCGGGCAATCCGCTAAGCAATTGGCAAAAGCAAGCTCCAGGGTTTTCCAATTGGATTCATTTGCACGGATTGCAGGCGGCGCTGTGCGTCAACAACTATTCCAAGGCTACGCTCGAAGGAATAGAACGTTTTTCAACCGAAGAATACTTGAAGCGCACTGCCGGGGTGGCCGCTTGCGCCAGTTGCCCGAACGATTGTATTCAGCGCATCCACCCCAAAGGATTTTCTTCCCGGCTGCCCTTGCAAGCTAGCGGCATACATCAGGAAATCAGCGGAACGATGGGGCCGAACCTAGGCATTACCGATCTTGACTGGGTTCTTGCGGCTAATAATCTTTGCAACCAATCCGGGCTTGATCCTGTTTCGCTTGGCTTCGCCTTGTCCTTTGCCATGGAATTAAGGGAGCATTCCATTTTGGAAGAAGGCCCTGGGTTTGGCGATCCCGTTGGGGCCTTGGCTTTGATGAAGGACATCACGCATCGCCACAGCTTGGGCGATATTTTGGCCGAGGGCGTGCGAATGGCATCCGAACAAATTGGCGGCGCGGCTTCTCATTTCGCAATGGAGGTGAAGGGACTTGAGATGGCCTGTTTTGATCCAAGGTCCCAGACGGGGCTGGCGTTGGGTTACGCCACATCGCCAACCGGCCCTCGATACGACATCGCCGAACATGATTGGGATTTCGATCCGGGCGGCGGTTGGGAGCATGCTTTGAATCTGACGCGTACGTTGGGGATTCATGACCGCATTCCGATGAACCAATTGAGCGTCGAAAAGGTCCGGCGGTATAAGGTACTAAACACGTTATGGTCGGCGGCCGATGCGTTGGGCTTCTGCCTTTTCGCTTCAGCTCCGACGCGCATTCTTACGATGCCCGAAATGGCATCCATGGTTGCCGCGATCACCGGCTGGGAGACTAGCGATTACGAGTTAATGCAATGGGGAGAGCGGCGCAATCAAATTATGCGAATCTACAATTTGCGCGAAGGGATCACCGCGAGCGAGGACACCTTGCCTGCGCGCTTTTTCAACGAAGCGGTTGAGAGCGGGCCGCAGGCTGGGGATAAGTTGGACCGTACCCAATTTCAAGCCGCGATTGGGACCTACTACGCGTTGATGGGTTGGAATGAAAAAGGAATTCCCAGTGAAGCCGCAATGCTTCAGCACGGCATCCCGGTATAATTGAATTTATGGCCACGTTGGTCAATTTGACCGCACCCAAAGTTGTAAATCCGGATTCGCTCGGCCCCAAGCAGGAATTGCTTTTCGGATTGTTGCGCGAGATGGACCAGGTGATTATCGCCTATTCTGGCGGAACCGATTCGGCTTATCTTGCTTGGGCTGCTCATCGCGTGTTGGGGGATCAGGCAGTCGCTGTAACAGCCGATTCCGCTTCCATCCCCGAATCCCACAAGCGCGATGCCGAGGCTTTTGCCAAGCAATTCGGAATCCGGCACGAATATATCGACACGTATGAATTCGAGAATCCCGATTACGTGAAGAACGATTCCAACCGTTGCTTTCATTGCAAGGACGAATTGTTTTCACGGCTGGATCAAGTATGCGCCGAACGTGGCGTGAGGAATGTAATCTACGGCGTGAACACCGACGATCTGGGCGATTTCCGCCCGGGCCAACGCGCGGCGAAGAATCATCAGGTGAAGGCTCCTCTGGTGGATGCGGGGTTGAGCAAAGCTGAAATTCGCGAGCTTTCGCGAATGGCGGGGCTACCAACGTGGGATCGGCCGGCATCGGCCTGTCTAAGTTCCCGTGTGCCATATGGCATGGCGGTAACCAAGGAGACAATCAAAATTGTGGAACAAGGGGAAGAGGAATTAAAGACTCTGGGCTTCCGCCAATTCCGTGTTCGTTTCCACGATAAGTTGGTGCGGATTGAAGTTGCCCCCGAAGAGATTGAAAAAGCTTTGAGCCGCCCGATGTTCGCCAAAATGACGGCGATCTTCAAGCCGCTGGGATTTCACTACGTGACCATCGATCTGGAAGGTTACCGCCAAGGATCGATGAATGAGGCGCTTGCGGCGGAATTGAAAGTGATTTAATCGGTTAGACCTTAGGCCATCCCTAAAGTCTTTCCCGGATTGCCAAACGCTTCCATTTGCCTTAGTTTAGGAATCATGAAGTGGTACGTTTTCACCATCCTCGCACCGGCAATGTTGCTTTCGCAACCTCCCCAGCGCAGCACCTCCGCAACCTATACTTACGATCCGAATGGCAACGCTATTGCGGCGGGCGAACGCCAGCAGGTAATTTCCAAAGACGGTAGCAGTTCCGTTCAGATGCTCACCACGCTGAACGGAAATGTGGCGCCTCTTGAAAAAGTGGAAGAGAAATTGATCAGTAAGACGGAGAACAGCAAAGTAGTTGAGCGGGTCGTAGTTCCTTACGATACGAACGGCAATCCTGGACAGACGCGAAAAATAGTGACTACCGAACGTAAGAATTACGATGGTTCGACGTCGGTTGAGGTCTCCAGTTACCGCGCCGATCTGAACGGTTCTTTCGCCTTGGGGGAAAAGGAACTCAAGGTCACAAGAAAGACGGGCGCGAATACGAGCGTATTTGAAAAAACGGTAGTACGATCGACACTTAACGGCGAGGAACTGGTGGAGCGCCAAGTGGGAAACGTTGTAGCCACGAAAAACTTGACGAAAGAGGACGTGGCGATTGAGCGGCGCGATTTGAATGGTAGCCTGCAACCCGCTGGTCGTGTGCTGATGGAAAAACTGGAAAAAGACGGCACGGTGAAGGAAACTTCCACGACCTATACGCAAGACGGGGCCCAGTTGCAATTGGCCAAGCAAACGGTTAGCGAGACCAAGCAAAACAAGGACGGTTCCTCCGTCACTAAGGTGGATGTTTTTGGAACAAATACGCCTGGCCGGTACGATGGCGGCGGGCTGCAATTCCGCGAACAGCAGATCATTGACAGGTCCCCCGATCCCAGCGGGGCGCTGAAGGAAGTCTTCAGCATACGGCGCCCGACCCTTGATGGCGGCAATGTTCTTGGACCAGTTCTAAAGATTAGCGAGCGAAACTGCACTGGACAATGTAATAATCCCTAGGATGCGTCAACCGCTTTGGAGCTCTTCTCTTTGGCTATGGTTTGTGTTGATGACCATCCTTTCCGCCACCGGTTCGTTGGTCTCATCCAGCTACCTCGATAAAGCCACGGCTCATTCGATGGTGGCCTGGGAAATGGCCGGGTCGGCGGCGCAATCCCAAAAACTGATGAACGCCTGGGGCTCCGAAGGGAAAAGCTTAGCGGCATTTTGCCTGGGTTTTGATTTCTTTTTCATCGCCGCCTACGTCACCTCAATTGGCTTGGCATGCCTGTGGGCGCGCGATGGTTTTAAAGAACGGGGTTGGCCCTTAGCTGGGCTTGGCTTGATCCTCAGCGTCGCCATGGTGGCTGCCGGTTTGTTTGACGGCATTGAGAACTATGCGCTACTGCAGCAGCTGCTGCATGGACCGGATGATAGTTGCGCATACGTTGCCAGAGTATTCTCAATTCTGAAATTCGGCATTGTGGTTCCCGCTCTCATTTTTTCCGCGCTAGGATCCATCGCTCAAGAAAAACCGATTGTTGGATTGATATTGGGCGTCATTACCGCTTTGGTCATTAGGCCCGTTTGGACCACCTTCTAGCCGCAAAGTTATAATCGGCATATGGCTTTTCCCGTTCAGCGTTTGCGCCGTTTGCGCGCCACACCCGAAATCCGCCGCGTGGTTCGAGAAACTTCTTTGGAACCGGCGAATTTCATCTTACCCCTTTTTGTAGTCAATGGGGAAGGAGTGCGCAAGGAAATCAGTTCCATGCCGGGCAATTACCAAACCTCGATTGACGAGACTATTGCCATTTGCCGCGATGCGCAAACAGCCGGAATCGGAGGCGTGATTCTGTTCGGCATCCCCGAACATAAAGACGAAGAAGCCACGGGCGGATATGCCGCCGATGGCATCGTGCAGCGCGCGATTGCGGGAATAAAACGGGAACTGCCGCATCTGCTGGTAATCACCGATGTTTGTAATTGCGAGTACACGAGCCATGGCCATTGCGGCAAGATCGTCAATGGCGACGTGGACAACGACATTACCTTAGGGTGGCTGGCGAAGTCTGCCGTTTCCCATGCGCGC
>JAYVXT010000597.1:0-4427 GCA_043785065.1 Bryobacterales bacterium
TGACATCAAACCGGCGAACTTGTTCATCACCAATCGGGGCCAAGCTAAAATTCTGGACTTTGGATTGGCGAAGGTGGATGAAGCCAAGGGCCCGGAAGCTTCCACTGAACTGCAACTGAGTAGCTCGGGAACCACCATGGGGACCGTATCTTATATGTCGCCCGAGCAAGTTCGCGCGAAGCACTTGGATGCGCGCAGCGATTTATTCTCGTTCGGAGTTGTGCTTTATGAAATGGCCACGGGCAAGCTGCCCTTTCGCGGAGAAAGCACCGGGACAATTTTCGAGGCCATACTCAACCAGACGCCAGTACCTGCGTCGCGACTGAATCCTGACTTTCCGGTGGAGTTAGAACGCATCATCAACAAGTGTCTGGAGAAGGACCGGGACTTGCGGTACCAGCATGCGGCAGAAATTCGCACCGATCTTAAGCGGATGAAGCGGGATACGAATTCAGTAAGGGTCACCCCCGTGGAGCGACCTGCGGCTAAACGTTGGAAGGTGCTGGTTCCCGTTGCGGCCGCTGCTCTGGCAATTTCCGCCGCCAGTTACTTTTACTTACACCGTGCTCCGAAGCTTACAGACAAAGACACGATTGTTCTGGCCGATTTCATCAACACTACAGGCGACCCCGTTTTTGACGATACCCTTCGCCAGGGCTTGACGGTGCAGCTTGCGCAATCGCCATTCCTCAGCCTTATTTCCGATCAGCGAATTCAGCGGACACTTGGACTGATGGGCCAGCCGAAAGGCGCGCCGCTGACTCCAGATCTGGCTCGAGAAATCTGCGAGCGAACCGGCAGCGCCGCCATGCTGGAAGGGTCGATCACAAGCCTGGGAAGCCAGTATGTTGTGGCGCTGCGCGCAAAGAGTTGCCGCACTGGAGAGGTTATGGCGGAGGAACAAATTCAAGCAGCCAAGAAGGAAGATGTCCTAAATGCCCTGAGTCTAATTGCTATTAAATTCAGAACCAGAGTGGGCGAATCACTGGCGTCAATTGAAAAGTACTCGACTCCGCTCCCCGAAGCCACCACAACGTCGCTTGAAGCGTTAAAAGCCTATAGCATGGCCTGGAATGCTCTGAGTACAACCGGTCCTTCCAACACAATTGCGTTATTCAAACGGGCTGTCGAGTTAGACCCCAACTTTGCATCGGCGCATGCGTTTTTGGGGCGTTCATACGGCCAGTTGGGGGAAACGGAATTGGCGGCGGAGAGCATTCGCACAGCCTACCAGTTGCGGGATCACGCCAGCAGCCAGGAGCGGTTCGGTCTCACTTTTTCTTATGACCGAAACGTGACAGGAAATCTGGAAAAGGCAAGGCAAACTTGTGAATTGTGGGCTCAAACTTATCCTCGCGATCCGCTGCCCCACGGGTTCTTGGCAGGAGGAATTTACAGAGCTTTCGGCAAATTCGAGAAAGGCCTCGAAGAAGCGAAGAAATTGATCGAGTTGGATCCAGATAATGCGTTCGGGTATAACAACCTTGCCGCGAATTATGTTTCACTGGATCGTTTTGCTGAAGGCAAAAGCACCATTCAGCGGGGCGTTGAGCGAAAGCTATACCTTCCGGACTATCCGGTCTTGTTGTATCAAATAGCCTTCTTGGAATCTGATCAAGCGGAGATGGACCGTTTGTCGGCTCATGCTCCGGAAGGTCCGGGCGGGGCAGACTGGATGGACGACCAGCAGGCTTCTGCCCTGGCATATAACGGTCACTTGAATCAGGCAAGGAGTAAGTCGCAACGTGCGGTAGACTTATCCGAACGCGCGGGCCTTCACGAAGCGGCAGGCCAGCATGAAGCGGGGGTGGCTGTGCGGGAAATCCTCTTCGGGAATGCGCCGGAGGCACGCCGCAGCGCGGCGCACGCGGTGATTCTTTCCACTGGCCGCGATGTAGAGTATGGTGCCGCCATCGCTCAAGCCCTTGCGGGGGATTCTGGCCAGACTCAGAAACTGGCCCAGGATCTGGCGGAGCGGTTTCCAGAGGATACTCTAGTGCAGTTCAGCTACCTGCCGGCACTGCGCGCGCTACTTGCCCTAAACGGTCACGAACCCGTAAAAGCCATTGAACTGTTGCAAGCTGTTTCGCCATATGAGTTGGCATGGACGGGCAGCGCTTCAGTAGGGTTCAACGGATCGCTCTATCCGGTTTACGTCCGGGGCCTAGCTTATCTGGACGCGCACAAAGGCGCTGAAGCAGCCGTGGAATTCCAGAAAATTCTCGGTCACCGTGGGATCGTAATTAACGATCCCATCGGCGCCTTGGCTCGCCTACAACTGGGCCGCGCGTTTACCATGGCCGGAGATAACGCAAAGGCAAAGACCGCCTATCAGGATTTTCTAACACTTTGGAAAGACGCCGACCTGGACATCCCGGTTTTCAAACAAGCCAAGTTGGAATACTCGAAACTGCCATGACTCAGTTGCCTTGAAAGTTGACCGTTGCCGAATCGGTGGTGGATTTACCAGTGGTATGCGCGCGACTGGCCGAATGGAATGATTGGAGTGGCCGTATTCCCCTGAAGGATTGATGCAGACGGGCTGCCTTGTGGGATGGACCATTGGTAGATTAACGGCTTCCCGTCTGCACCAATGGATGCGGTGTAGCGCGGGGGTTGTGCGATGGCAAGCGCGGCCAGTAAACTGCCCGCTGCCATTGAAGTTACAATTTATTTCATGTCTTTCTCCTTAGTAAGTCTTTCAAGCACATTTGATGGCGCTACCGCCGTTTAGAAATAGCAAGGCCAGCTATTCCAAGGCACACAAACCAAATCGAAGATGGCTCTGGGGTTGCGGCCGCTCCGAAAATCGGTCCAGCAGCAGGATCGAAATTACTTACGAAGCTGGTTTGGCCGTTCGCTAGGTTGAGGCTGGTTACTTGATTGTTTATGTTATTGAAGGCGTAACATATGCCGTTCACCCCAGCCACTCCACCAATGCTTAAGTCGGTACCGCCAATTAGCGTTGCAGCGCCCGTTGCGGTAGGCAGGCCGTACAATTCAGGATTGGCATCGATCCCGGCAACCCGCTTCCAAGCCTGGTAAAGAGAGAGAGCGCTCCACGGCATTTTCCAGGAGCATTATCGGCGGTCAAAGTAAGTCGAGCACCATTTGGAGATCTCCTCGACTACAAACGCAGCCCAGGCCCGTGAGATTTGGGACGGTGGGCTTGTCGAAGGGATCGGCGATCGCGCTCGACGAGCGGGTGAAAGTCACGGTGAACCTGTGTTGCCTAACCGATTGGCACGCGCTGATTGAAGCGAAGAACTTGAAAGGACACGGCATTTACTACTATGTGCCCGGCCTGTTGAAGCACTTCACAACCTCGCTGAATGAACGCCCTGATCGCGCCCAGGCTCTTGCCGGAATCAAGGATAGATCGACTCCGCCGAAAGGGCGCGACCGGGTAGACGCCGATCTGAAGCAGGCCTATCTGGCGGCTGGACATCCGGAGCGTTGGGAGCTGAAACGCTACGATTACGGCCATCAGGATTGAAGAAATGCGTACCGCGGCGCGCGACTATTTCGTCAGGAATCTGTAGTTAATAAAGCATGAAGGCCCATAGGATATCGCCGGTTGCGGCGATCACATACTGACGGCCGTCCATCATAAAAGTTTGCGGCGCATTTGAAATTTGGCCAATGCGCGTGTTCCAAAGCGGCTTGCCGTTCACCGCATCGTAGGCCACCAGACTACCGGCCCCGTCGCCGGTGAATACCAATTTGCCGGCCGTGGCGAGAACACCGCCGCCGCCTCCGGAGAACGGCCGGCGCCATGCCACCTTGCCGGTTTTGTAATCGATGGCGTCCAGATAGTTGCCACTAGTCCCAACCGTTACTTCTTCCTTGCCGCCAAGACCCATCGATCCGCGAGGATCTAACTCGGTAAGGTACAGCATGGAGTAAGTGTTGATTTCGGGGACGTAGAAATAACCGGTATCGGGAGAGAACGCGGGTGGTTCCCAGTTGACTGTGCCACCGGAATCCGGGGAAACTAACGCGCCTGGCACGGTGGGATCTTTCTCAGGATCGTGCTGCGGCGCGCCGTTCTTATCCAAGCCCTTCGCCCAGTTTGTGCGCTGGCCGTACTTAGTTGTAAGTAAGCGTTCTCCAGTTACTCTGTCGAGGACAAAGAAGTAACCATTCCGCGCGGCTGTCATCACCATCTTTCGCATTCTGCCGTTAAACATGCCGTCGACAATGACTGGTGTTTGAGCCGAGTCGTAATCGTGCATATCGTGCGGTGATGTCGAGTAGTACCAAGCCATCTTGCCGGTTTCCACATTGATCGCCACCAAGGCGCAAGTGAACAAATTGTCGCCCTCGCCACGTGTGCCGGTAGTGTACGCTGGCGTTGGGTTGCCGGTGCCGAAAATGTAGAGCTTCGTTTCCGGGTCGTAGGCGCCTGGGATCCAAACCTGGCCGCC
>JAYVXT010000598.1:0-4420 GCA_043785065.1 Bryobacterales bacterium
CTGCTCACTCAATACGGGGCTACGTTGCTGAACTCCCGTTTCGATTCTCCCGCAGCCATCGCGGCGGGCATCAAAGCGCCGTACTCCTCCTTCGGCCTCCCCCCGGGGCTCAGGGGCACAGGCGGCTGGGGTGCCCAGGCCACGGTTCGTCAGGCTCTCCGTCCCTATCCGCAGTACAGCACCATCGATACGGCTTCGGGTGGCGGCGACCACTCCGGACACTCCACCTACCACGCAGGCTTAATCCGCTTCGAGAAGCGCTATTCCGGAGGCCTCCAGTTCCAGACCTCCTACGTATTCTCGAAGATCCTCACCGACTCCGACAGCTACTGGGTAGGCGGTCAGGCCATGGATCACTTCAATCGCGGCCTGGAAAAGTCCATCGGCCAGTTCGACGTGACGCACAACTTCAAGCTCGGCGCCGTTTACGATCTGCCGTTCGGCAAGGGGAAGCGTTTCCTGGCCACCAACAGCGCTGCGAACTGGATCGCCGGTGGCTGGCGCGCATCCGGAACCGCCACCTACTCGAGCGGTCTCCCGCAGGGCCTGAGCACCAGCAACTCAATGCCTTTATTCAGTGGCGGCCTCCGGCCCATCATTTCGACCTACGACGGATGGCGTGGGGCGATCAAGGGCGACAAGTTCGATCCATTCGTGGACCGCTTCGTACAACCGAACAGCTTCTTCCCGGCCCAGCCGGCGAACACGTTCGGCAATCAGACACGCTACAACCCGAAGCTACGCCAGTTCGGCAATTACAACGAGAATATCTCTATCTCAAAGACGTTTCCGATCAAGGAGCAGATCCGGTTCGATCTCCGCGCCGAGGCGTTTAACGTGTTCAACCGTGTCCGGTTCGGCACCGGCAGCCTCCAACTCCAGAGCAACCAGTTTGGCCAGTTGACTGGAGCGGGTGACCTGTTGAATTCGCCGCGCCAGATGCAGGTGGCGCTGAAGCTTTACTTCTAGGCCAACAGCCAAGCACGAATGAAAAGGGCGGCCCTTTGCGGTCGCCCTTTTTGTTTGTGGACTTTTGTTGGTGAACCCTCTTTCTGCCCTTAGATTTCCTCAGTGGATTCACCACTCTCGTGATCTCGAATTCTGCCTGACTCAACGATCCACAATCCCCCAGTAATCTGTTCATTAAAGAAATTATTGGCGTCAAAAGCCTTGTTACGAATGAAATCGTAAGCTGTGCCGTGAGAGCTATTGGTGCCGCTCTTGGAAACGAAGTTCATGATGCCGCCGCCGGCGCGGCCGAAGGTCGCCTTGAAGCCATTGGTGTCCTCCGTGAATTCGGTGATTGCTTCAAGCGGCGGTGAATCGGTTGAAACCCAACTCTTGGACAAGGCCCGCATCGTATTTGCCGACACACCATCGAGGTTGGTGCCGTAACTGGCTGCCTGACCGCCGAGCATGAAGCCATTATCACCGCCGAGATTCTTCGATTCGGGAGTTAAGGCTGCTAGATCGAACGGGCTGCGAAGGGTGCCGGAAACGACGAGTGGCAACTTATCCACCATTTTGCTGGTGACGGCGGAACTGACTTTGGCGTCTTCTGTGGTTGGCTCAACCAGCCGATTGCGCCTGGAACTTTATTTTAATCAGAGTAGGGATGTATCTAGATTCGATTCGATAAATACTTGTGGAGGAGCTTCCGAGGGACGCCAGTCCATTTTCTTGAGCCAATCCATTAGGTTGCCGGGCTCTCCATCAAAATAGTTATCAATTAATTCCTTCGCCGCTACGTGACGCAAGGACTCCCGTTCCGTGATTGGAGTGTATATAAAAGACCGGCCCGACTTCTTTCGGGAAACGGCGCTGCGCTTTTCCAGGCGGTCGAGAATGGTCATAACAGTGGTGTACGCCAACTCGCGATGCTGCGTTAAATGGGCGCGGACATCCTTCACGTTACCCTCTCCTAACTTCCAGAGGATTTTTAGACATTCCAGTTCAAGCGGGGGCGGAATTTCTTTGGCCAAGGATTTCTTTCTCATGTCCAATTGGTTACAGTTCTTATTTCGGTTCGATCAATGCGCCTTTAAGTTTATCAGCGAAAAGGGAACCGGACTGAGGTTTGGCCGGCGGCTTTGGTTGGGAGTCGCTCGCAGGAGGCGTGGCGACACTCTGCTTTTCAACCGGAGGGCTCATGAATTTTTCTTTCTTAAGCAACGTCCGGTCCAAGGAATTAACCCAGCCGCTGAAATTTCCTTCCATCTGCTTATCGCGGTCGAGAGAGCCTCGCACGGTTTCCATTTTGGAGTCGAGATTATCCAAATGATGCAGCAGCATGGCTTCGGCAAACATGGGCACTTTGGGCGAACCATAATCCATTTGGCCATGGTGGCTGGCGATCATGTGCTCTACCAGCATCCGCAACTTCGGCGGGAAATCGTTCACAAGCCGGATTTTCTCATCGATCATGCGAAGCGCGATGAGGATGTGCCCTAAGAGCTGGCCTTGGTCGGAGTAACCGAAACCGCGATCGTAAGTTAGTTCGTGGATCTTGCCGATGTCATGCAGAATGATGCCGGTCAATAGAAGCTCTTTGTCGACGAACGGGTAATGCGCGGCCGTGTGCTGGGCCAACGCGCACAGTGAAAGTACGTGCTCCAGCAGCCCGCTGAGCCAAGCGTGATGGATGGTTTTAGCGGCGGGGGCGATGCGGTAGCGTGTTCTGATTTCCGGATCGGCGAGAAATGCTTCGAGCAGTGCTTTCAAATGCGGATTGGTGAAGGATGCGATGATTGCATCCAACTCAGCCATCATCTCATCGGGGTTGCGCGACGAGGAAGGGAAGAAGTCAGCGAAGTCGGCTTCGCTGTCGTCGATCTTTTGCAGTTTGTGAATCGTAAGCTGAATTCGATTCTGAAAGACCTGCGCGACGCCTTTAACTTTGAGGAAATCATCGCGGTCAAACGTGTGCATGACTTCGGCGACGTTGTCCCACATTTTGGAATCAACGTCGCCTGTTTTATCGGCCAGCATTAACGACAGAAAAGGTTCGCCGCTTTTCTTCTGCCGTATTTCTTTCGATGCAACAAGGAAGGTGGCGTGAACCTGCTGGTTCTCTTCCAGATCCCGGACATAAACTTTTTTCATTAGCTCGATTTCGACTTGGATTTGTGAGACGTTTCCGTACCTGGTACGGGGACCATCCAAAGCATGCGTTTCTTGCGCGTGGTGGAGGCTACTTCTTCCTTGCTTACTGTCTCTGGTTTGAGTTGGGCCGGGTCGGACCACTTGGTGCTCTTGTTCGGCGCCGCTCCGGAATCCTTCCATCCTTCACGAATTTCAAGGAAGGCATCTTCGCGAAGCCGGGTAAGATATCTGCGCAATTCGGGCTGCATTTTTTCGTTTTGCAGAAATCCGGCAATGTCTTGCTCCGTTTCTTCAAATGCGGCCATGCCGGCTTTATGGTGTTCATCCACTTTGATAATGAGCCAGCCGTTGCCACGCTTCACCGGATCCGTGACAAAATTGCGTTCTTTATCCCAAATCATGTCTTCCAGATCTTTCGCTAATTCGCCTTTCTTGAACGGGGGCAACTCCCCCAATCCTTCAGCCGTGGGGGCATCGGAATTATCGCGGGCAAGGTCGGGAAATTTTTCACCCTTTTTGGCGCGGGCGGAAATGTCCTTGGCCTTCTTTTCGGCGGCGGCTTGTTGGGCCGCGTCCTTGCCCTCGGTGGAAATTAGAATCTCGCGCAGGAAGACCCGTTCTTCACGCTGGAATTCCGATTTGTGCTCGTCGTAGTATTTGCGGATGTCGGCTTTGGGGATGTTTACCTTGGAGCCCACCTCCTGGCCAATGACGCGCCGCGTCAGAATGCTGTTTTTTAACTCCGACTTATAGTCTTCGAAACTCTGGCCGGTTTCCTCGCGAATTGCCTGTTGGAATTTTTCAGGATCGGCAATCTTGACTTTGCGCTGCATGTCGGCCATCCACTTGCTGACTTCGGTGTCAACGTTGATGGTTAACTCCTTGCCTTTTTGCACAAGCAGCATCTGATCGATCTTTTCACGCAAGATGTCTTTTTGGCGTTCAGTGGCTTGGGCGGCGATTTCGGGCTCTTTGGCCGCGCGCCGCTTCACTTCCTCGTCCATCAACCTTTTGGTGCGGTCCATGTCGGTGCGGGTGATTATTTCCCCGTTGACTTTAGCTATGATCTGCTCAACGATCAACGGATCCGCCGCGAAGGCGGAAAGGGCGAGCATCGGGGCTATGACTACTCCAAACTTCATATGACCTCCATTATCCTATAAGTTGCTCCGCTTGGAGGGAGTGTGATTTTGGCGCACAGGTGAACTGAGTTTGGCACGCTTGGTCACTTTGTAATCCCTTGATTTTCAAGCAGGCAAGCATGCTGGTTGCATGCCGATGTCCAAAAAAAGCGCAAACAGACCGGTGGCAAGGCCGT
>JAYVXT010000599.1:0-13752 GCA_043785065.1 Bryobacterales bacterium
GGAGTTGGGGAATTCTTAACTTCCGAAATCAGGGACTTCAGACGATTTTCAAACTCGCCTTTCACCCCTGCTCCGGCCTGCAGGAGCCCCAGGTCCAGCGTCCGGAGTTGCACGTTCTTCAGCACATCGGGCACATCACCCTTGGCAATGCGCAGCGCAAAACCTTCCACCACCGCAGTTTTACCCACGCCGGCTTCGCCGACTAAGATAGGATTGTTTTGCCTGCGGCGCGTGAGGATATCCACCACTTGCCGAATTTCAAAGTCGCGGGCCAACACCTGATCGATCTTTCCGCTTTTAGCGTTTTCGGTCAGGTTCACGGTGTACTGGTCCAGGTTGGGAGTCTTCCCGCCTAAAGGCCGCGAGGCGACATCCTGATCATCACCGGAGGCGGGAGATTCGCCTTCCTGCTCGCTGGATCGGGCGACGATGGCCGCGAAATCCTGGCGTAGGCTTTCACCCTGAATGTTTTGAAACTCACGCGATGTCTCCCTCATCAGGCGTGACAGATCCTCGTTAACCGTAAGCGCGAGAATCGTATGACCCGTGCGGATGTGTGTTGCGTCATAGTCGATGGACCCGAGCGACCACGCCTCGGTCAACATGTTACGCAACGATGGGCTCAACGCCGGGTTGCGGGCGTTACCGGATTTGAGCCGATCCAAGGCCCGCGTCAATTCGGCGGCGAGGCGGGATTTATCTACCTCGAAGTGCTTCAGTATCAGGACAAAGTCGCCGTCGGGAATATCGAGGAGCTTCATCAAATAATGTTCAATTTCCACATCGTAGTGGGTGCGCGACAGACACAAACCCGCTGCCGATTGCACGGCATTGCGGGCCGTATCGTTTAGTTTCCCAATTAGCGATTTCAGGTTTACGCTCATAATAGTTCTCCAATTAGCTGAGGAGCAGAATCGTATCTGCGGGATCACGTTCAAAAAACGGTGTGGCCTTCATCCAGGTGGTCCATCCAAGAAGTTGGCCTGGGTCAATCAATTCACATGCTGGTACGTCATCTTTCTTCAAGACGAGTTGAACCTCGAATTCCACTTGGCGGTTGGAAAAGAAATCCATCAAGTTGCGGAGTGGCTCATAGGCGCCGCCGCCCGGTAGAAAATCGCAATAAGTTTCAATGGAAAGAGGGCCGAGAACGATGCGGGCCCGGGATTGCCGATCCCAAATTTCATCTCCGGCAACGGCTCCCACACCGAGTTGGGCCGAGCAGCCCCCTTTCTCGTCCATAAGACACAAATCGGATTCAGCGAGAGCACGCCAACTGCCGGCAAACTGTTCGACGCTAACGGGAACGTCGAAGTAGTCATTCAAAATCTGTTCCAATGCCACAGCGGACCGCGGTTGGAGCGCCAACAAACCGCAATAAAACAGAAAAGTTTCGTCCCTTAGTTTTTGCCGGTGTTCCAATCCGGAAGTGCCAAGGCCGGCGAAGCTCATCAGATACCGGGAAAAGCGATCCTGCTGATCGCGTTCGTAGGAAACATAAAAGCGGTACTTTTCCCACGCGCGGTAAAATAACGAAATCATCCGATGGTTGAAAATGTCCAAGAAATCGCGAAGAGTTGGGTCCTTGGCTCTGATGCGATCTCTAACAAATTCCGTATAGGTATGAGGTAGAACTCCGTTAGGGCCGGTCAGCCCCATGAAGTTCACGGTCATGGAAGGCTGAGCACTTTCGTCCCATTCAATCGCATTGATCTGACTGGGTGGAAACGCAAGGCTATTGTTGACTCCGAAACGCACGGCTTCGCCTGTGGGATCGCCAAATTCACCAACCCTTTGCCTTTGCTTTTGGAGTCTTTCCAACACTCGTACGGCTTGGAAGAAATTAAAGCGTCCAGGATGGGTACGCAATAATTCGCCAAGCATTGTGCGGCTTACATCAAGATCTTGCTGCCCGACCTGGGTTCCCATTGCCGTATCACCTCCTTGCGCTGTGTGGCTGAAGCGCTTAATTGGCTAAAACTGTTCAACGAAGCATAGAGGGCGAGAAATCGTTCCAAAACACTCGCAAAAAGATATACTCCGCCTCCAACAAATTGTTCCTCATCAAATTCGATATCTACTTTCATGCCCCGCGCGAATGCGATTCCTTGCGGCGAAACCACTCGTGAGAAACGGGGCTCGCTCTTCACGGCGGAGATCCCGTGAATGATGCGGTTGGAATAGGCGGAATCGCTAAAATTGTACAGCTTTAAGATTTCCTGCAGCGATTCTTTACCATTCTCAACAAGTGACAAGTAGTTCAGCGACAAATGGGAAAGCAGCCGCCATTGTATGGATTTTCCTATTGAAGGCCGAATGGGGGCAGTCGGTTTGGAAAGGGCGACAATTCGCTTTATGGGAGCTCCGGTCTCCATCTCGAAATCGCCTTCTTTTTCATTACCAAAAGGCAGACGGGCGGGAAGGTCGCGATTGGAGCAAGTCATGCGCACCGTCACCACGTCATCAAGGGGTGCGGTGGGCTTCATACCGATGTCAACAAGCGCCAAATCAATTTCGTAGGCGCTGTCATTGGCGCGGGTAGAAAGGCGCCGGTTGGCTATCCAAAATGTTTCCTGACTCGATTGGTGAGCGTGGCGGAAAGAATAAAACGGCTTATAGGGTGTTATGGTTTGTTGTTGCGCCTTAAGTCCCGAAACCTCGTCCACGGAAAAAACTTCGGTGGCATTCGGACGGCGGAGATCAGGAACAATACGGTATTCAAATTTCTGTTGGTCGACCTGGATCGGTTCAGCTGTTTGTGGAAAGAGATTGACTACCGGCGTGCAACCGGTACGGAACGTTCGTCCCGAAAGCCCTGCTTCCAGCCGCTGGCGGCGATCTTCCCCTTCGAACTTAGATAGTAGGAAAATCATCTCAATGTCCTTTTTTAAACCCGGCGTAAGCACCGCGGACAAGCCTTTCACATCCACAAAAAGAAACTTTTCCGGAAAGACAAAGTGTTCCTGCAGGAGCCTGTAACCTATGAAGGATCGCTTGGGATATGGAAACATCCCATCTTGCGAATCAAACCCCACCGGTTGTAACGAGGATGGAGGCAAAGTCACGGGTGAAACTCTGGTTCGAGCGGTGGGATCGCGCAAGAGAACGCCGGTCAAGTTGCAGTTAAGAATTTCATAAAGGGCATGGGTCAGGCTACTGTCGCCGGTCAAATGAAAACGAAGGAGGTCCATCTCCAGTTTGTGAAATTCGACATCGTCCGGACAACGCAAGAGTAAGCGGATAGCCCCGGCGGCATCCCCCGATTTAATCGCCGGCTGCAGGCGGTCGGGTGTGGTCCACTCCGCGCTAACCACCTTTATGGGCCAAAGGGTAGTTTCGTAACACGTACGGAACTTGCAGGGAACGCCATCCACCGGGCGGGAATAAAGGACCGAATCCCGTTCTATTTTCAACCCAGTCGTTAGCTTGCCACGCTCCGGATCCAGGTGGAATTCCACAATGGCCATGGAGGGAGTGGGACGGATGAAATGCGGATAAAGTATGCCCAAAAGAGCTTCGGTGATCTCAGGAAATTCATCATCGATCTTCAGGTGAACACGCGCAGCCAGGAAGGCGAACGATTCGATTAGCCGCTCCACGTGAGGGTCTTCGCACTTGTCCGGCTCAAGGAGCAATCTGGAAGCCACTCGCGGATATCTTTGAGCGAATTGAGCGCCCATCTTGCGGATGTAATCCAACTCGCGCTCATAGTAGAAAAGCAGTTCATCCCGCATCGGGCTCACCCTTCACTTCGTATTCTCCGCTCGATAGTTTCAACACTGTATCGAAGGATACGCTTTCCGGCGCCGGATCCATCATCAGCAGCCCCTCAATGCGGAAATGCATTGCGGACCTGCCGGTTTCGGGAATATCCACCGGCGCCACCTTCACGCTGCTCAATCGCGGTTCAAACACTTTGATGGCGTTTTGTAAAATACGCAACAACCGCGTGCGGTCCTTGGGACTGCTTAAACTGAAACTACTCAAATCGGGTATGCCGTACATATACAGGGATTGATTCAATTCCTTAAAACCGATTTCCGGTTCGACCGCGATCCGCCTGGTATTCAGCAGCCATTCCAGGTCACGGCGAACGGCCTGCTTTATGCGGCGCACGGAGTCTGAGCGTAGCGCCGAAACCTCTCCGGTGGGCCTGGCGCGGGTAGAGGAAACGTGAATCTCTCCGGGATCGCCGGCAATCATCGCGATATTCAGCGTGTGCGGTTGGCGCGTCTCGATTTGAACCTCCGGCGAAGTATATTTCTTACAGCCTGGAGCCTCGCACATAAGCTCGTAAAAGCCAGGGCCGAGCCGGGGAAAATCATACCGCCCTTTGTCTTGCGTCAGTGTCTCCATTGGTTGGGTCTTAGCGGCCGTGTCCATCTTCACCAAAGCGTTGACAACCGGTTGACCAGATGGGCCGGTTACCAACCCGGAGAGTCCGGTTAAGCCGGCAACCGAGTCGACCAGCCTATCCAGAATGGATGCCGTGGCTGTGAATTCCGTGCTATTTCGAGCCATTGAGCACGTATTCCCCTGTTAGGACATTCCAAGAGCTTGCGCCGGATCGAGGCGGCAAATTCTTACGAACAGCTTTTGCTTTTCCTTGGCGTCGCTCTGGATCTCTTTACTGGCTTTCATTATGTTTAGCAAAGCCGAGGCGATCATGCCGCGGTCTTCCCAATCTTCCAATTTGTGGTTTTCAATGGCCGCGATCAGATCTTCGAGGTAAGGTTGCATAATAGATTCTTTTCCCGTGGCCACGCAGAGTTGCACCATTTGCAGACGCCGTATAAATCTGCCACGCCCCGAAGTTTGCCGTTGTATTTCCGCGTGAAGAATCTCGAAAGCCCGCGCCTCCTTGCCGGCCCGCAGCGCTTGCATCGCCAATTCGTAGCTATCCACAAACTTGGGCTGCCATTCCCGGCTATCAACCGCATCAAGAACGAATGCTGAATTGGGAAGCTTAACGGGCGTAGCCGATTCCGGCTCCTCGGCCAACTCCACCAACCAGGCTTTGGTTTCCGCATTAGCGGCTGGAGTGTCGTCCAGCAGGGTCAAATCCAGGATTTGCGGCACGTCGCGGATCAAGGCTCGCAATTCGGAACGTAGAGACATAGCGATCAACTGGTAGTCCGAACCTAAGGCAACACAGGCGTTCACAACATGCCGTTGCAGGTCCAGCCAGGCGCGTCCGCAAGGTAAGCCCATCACATTTTCGGCCGCCTCTATCAATTCCTTATGGCGTCCTTCGATAGAGAGTTTCCGAATAATGCGCCGCACGTCGCCCGGTGGCGCGTCCAGTTTTGTCAGATCTTTTTCTTCCAACGCAGCCCGCAATTCGCCCCAACGGAGCCCGCGCAGCATCAAGTAAGGAGCAGGACTCTTGGGTTCTCTTTTCCTGAGAAAAGCAGCGGCGGCAACAACCGCTGCCACCGATTCCCTACGGTCGGCGGGATCTTCCGGCGCTTCAATTGCAAAGCTGACTTTTGAGGACGTAACGGCATGCACCTGCCCGTCCTCCACCGTTTCCTCAACTGCTGTCTCTTGCGGGGCGGGGACTTCTACCTCAACGGGCTCGGGCTCGGTTTCCCGCTTTTTTTGTAAGAAGCCGTGGATAGCATGCCGGACTTCCTCCACGCCGGCCCGTAATTTTTCGAATGACGGAGCAATCGTGCCGAATCTTTCATCGCAGCATCTGGCTAGGGTCTCTATCTCCATCAGCAGGGCGTCCAGTGACTTCTCGCTTCGCGCATAGAACACCTTCGGCGTTTCAATGAAAGATTTGTCAAAAGCCTCGGGAGCAATCTTATTAGACTTCAGCGCTTCGTCACGGACCTTCTTTTGTTCTTTATCCTTAGCTTGTTCTTCGCTTGGGACAGTGCGCGATTCTTTGTACTGATAGAAGTTGTAACCACCCGCGCAGATAGGAACGCATTTCACGGGGTAGTCAAACTTCGTTGCCATCCATTCCACTGGAGTTACCCGAAACTCAGCATCTCCCTCATCGAGCACTGGATAGAGCGTGTCCCAGAAGTCTTCCAAGAGTTTTCTGCAAAACGTCAGGCCCTCCTGCAGCCCGGAATACCCATTCTTTTTGAGCAAAGCCTCCGAGAGCCAGGCTGACAATTGCAGATCTTTACTTTGAGTCGCCAGGGCTTCCTGTGTCAGCTTGATTACAAGGGAATAGTCCGCCAGCTTGCGTTCGCGCTTCCACTCTCCCTGCGAGAGTTCGTCTTCTTCGCGGCGCGCCTCTTTGATCTTGTCGTAGACCGGATCATAACGGAGGTCCCGCCCGCTTGGACTTACCCCCGGAACTGGTTTCAGAATGTCTTCACGCAGTGGCATCGGTTTTGAACTCGATGGATTGAATATGGGCTAAGGGAACTTCCACTCCGTCGACGAGAAAGATCTTGTGACCCACGGGAAATTCGTTTCCTTCGTTGTCGGCTACCCAATCGGTACCCCGCCCAAGCCATAGAGTTTCATCGGGAGAGTTCCAGGAAAAAGGGTAAATCGCCGGAATAATAACTTCGCCAATGTCGGCGCCTTGAAAAGTTGGCCCGGTCAGAACGAATGCACTTGTCCAAAGTGCGTCACGGAGCAGACGGGGTTGTTGCACCCTGATCGACGCGATGTGCTGAAACGGGATCCAAACATAGGCTCCGGCGGCATAAACTTCCAGACGCGAACCAATTTGTGGATCGGCGTCGCGAATGGTTTGAAACGGCTTACCGTTCAAGATTCCGGAGTACGATGGCGCGGCATCAACTTGAGGAAATTCCTGTTTGCGGAAGAGATCGTGGCGAGAGCGCTCCGCATGGAGGGCGGAATAATAGAGCACGGCGCCCAGTTCATTCTCCTTGGTTCCTTCCGCAAGAATAGCCAGCTGCTTTTCGGCCCGGCCGTATTCGCCGGAAAAACAAAGCAGTTCAAAAAGAAAGGTCCGGCTTTTCCGATCAGAAGGATTAGAACGTAAGGACGCGGCCAGCGAGGCGGCAGCGTCCTTTACTCTTCCTAATTCGAATAGTTCCTTCGCCGTCATTTGGAAGGAAGCGGGTCGGGAGCGGCAAACTTCGCGTTGAGTTTTTCCAGATCGTAACCCTTGCGGATTGCCGCGTCGAGAGTGCCATCATCTTTTTCTGGCGAGTAGGCGACTTCAACGGCCTGAAAGGCGAAGCTCACGGATTCAGTTGGATTTTCGTTTGAGCCGGAGAGCTGAACACTGGTAATCAAGGCATCTTTCAGCCAAATGCGGAAATAGGCCTGCTGGTGATCCGACACTGGCTTGTCATAAAGGATGTAAACCTTTTTCAGGATATCGCCGGTTGCGCAATGGTCGCAGAGCAGTGGAGTAGTCTTGTCAAGCACCTTCATGATGCTTAAGTTCGAGAAATCCGCACGGCCCGCTTTGGCTTCCATGCCAGATGCTCCAGCCCCATAAGTTGATGTCTGACTGACTCCCCAACTGAATGAAAGGATGTCTATATGATCCGTCCTATGTGTGCTGGGCCCTTTAATTCCATCTATGTACAAATAAGCGTTTACAGCCATAAGCTTTTCTCCTTATCATCGTTTTATCATCGTTACCAAATTGATAAAAGTTCCCGGCGGCGGCCGGAACTGCTGGTGGACCCGTAAGCCGGGGCCCGGTACTTTACTTTGCGGGCGCTGGCAAATCAGCCACCAACCGCAGGGATACAGTCAATTCGTCTAACTGGAAGTGGGGGCGTAAGAAGGCGACTGCCCTGTACACACCGGGTTTGCCAGGAACTTCAGATACATCGATCCGGGCGTCCCGTAAGGGGCAGCGAGCCTTCATTTCAGGCGATGCAGTATCGTCTGGAATTACATACTTCATAATCCAACGGTTAAGGAAAATTTCCGCGTCTTGCCTTGACATAAAGCTTCCGATCTTGTCGCGCATCATCGACTTCAAGTAGTGGGCGAACCGGGATACCGCCATAATGTAAGGAATTTGGGCCGAAAGCCGAGAGTTGGCATTGGCGGAATCCGTGTCATATTGACGCGGTTTTTGGGCGGATTGCACGCTGAAGAATGCCGCATAATCGGTGCCTTTGCAATGCACCAACGGTACAAACCCAAGATCGGCCAATTCTTTTTCGCGTCGATCCGTGATCGGGACTTCGGTGGGACACTTCATTGCCACATCGCCTTCGTCGGTGTAGAAGTTGTGAACCGGCAGGCCTTCCACCAACCCTCCGCCTTCAACACCCCGCATGGCGACGCACATGCCATATTTAGAGAACGAATTGGTCATGCGGGAAGCCAGGGCAAAGCCAGCATTCATCCAAAGGTACTTCGAATGATCGGTGCCGTCCACCTGCTCCTCATAACGGAAAGCTTCCACCGGTTTCGTGGCCTCGCCATAAGGCAACCGTCCGAGGGTTCTAGGCAGGCATAAAGCCACATACCGGGAATCCTCTGTTTGGCGGAAGGATTTCCATTTCGCGTACTCGGTGTTGTCGAAGACTTTCGCCAAATCGCGAGGCGCGTCCAAACTGGTGTAGCTGGGTAGATTGAATAAGTCCGGCGCGGCCGCGGTGACAAACGGAGCATGGGCCGCAGCCGCAACGTTGGAAATCTTTTCAAGCAAGGCGATGTCTTCCGGATGTTTGCCAAACTCGAAATCGCCAACCATAGCGCCGAAAGGCGCGCCGCCGAAAACGCCGTACTCTTCCTCGTAGACTTTCTTGAACATCGCGCTTTGATCGAATTCAGGCGCCTTCTCAAAGTCCTTGAGCAATTCCTTCTTCGTACAGTTAAGCACCTTGATCTTGAGCATTGCGCCGGTTTCGCTCTGATCCATCAGGTACTTTACTCCGCGCCAAGTTCCTTCCAGTTTTTGGAAAGCTTCATGATGAAGAATTTCATTCAACTGTTTTGATAAAAGGCTGTCAATCTGAGCGATTCTCTGATTGATCATCATCTCCGCATCGCGGGCGATAGTCATTGAACCGCCCAGGAATTGGGCAACGAATTCCTTTACAAGATCCTTGCCTCTGGCCACATTGGCGGCCTCTTTGCCAAACCGGCCTTCATCTACAATTTGATCCAGCAGTCCCTTTTCTTCGGTCTGGGTCGTTACGGATGCTTGGGTGCTCTTCGCTTCAGCCATTGGACTGGCCCCCCTTACCCATCTCTTGCTTCAATTTGTCGAGTTTTTCGGTGTTGCTGACAGCGTCCAACAACAATTCTTCCAATTTGTCGTTACCCTGCAGGCTTCCGCGAAGATCGGAAAGGCGGGTGCGCAAATCAAGCAACTCCTTAAGGGGCTGAACTTGCCTGGCCACGTTTTCCGGCTCGAAGTCCTCCATGCTCTTGAATTTCAGATCCACTTTCAGATTGGCGGCATCCGGCTCGGAACTGAGAACATTTTTTACCGAGAGATTCAAGTGCGGTTTCATGCCTTCAAGAACGGCATCAAAATTGTCTGGGTTCACTTCGACAAATTTCCGATCCTTCAGTTTGGACAAAGGTTCTTCAGGTTGCCCGGTAAGATCGCCAAGAACGCCGACTACAAAGGGCAGTTCTTTTAGTTCGATTGCTCCGCCCACTTCCACGTCATACGTAATTTGAACGCGCGGGGCGCGGACGCGGTCAAGCTTATGCTGGGTGCTTTCTCTAGCCAAGTTAGTCTCCGTTGTGTACCAAGCTTATACATAGTCTCCAGTGGGCGTCAAGTCAATATTTAACACTGATATCAAAGCGTTTATTAAGAAATTTATGCAATTACCCGCGTTCGGGGGGATTGCGGATCTATTGTGGCGATTCTCCGAATTGCCCCAGGATGTGCCCTCCCTGGACGGATCTGTTCACAAGTGTTGGGAATCTGCCCAAGTTTTTATTAAACGGCAAACGAGTTGGCGCTGATCGGAGTAGGGGATTGTAGTATTGTGACTCTTATGCTAACCCCCTTGTCCATGGAAGACGCGAAGGTCCTGCGTGATTTCTTGTTGCAAACCGGCTTCACCGACTCGGAATTTCGGCGACGCCCGACTCTCCGGGAATTGCCGGCCAAGCATGCTGGGAATTGGCCGCTCTTGATGGACTACACCAAAGAACCGACATATCTGAATATCCTTTTACGCTTGTTTCTGTTTGGAATGAAATTGGAACAAAAGAAAGTATCCAGTGTGATTCCGCCTGAGATCCTTGAGATTTTGTTGAAGTCAGGGCTGATGCTGCCAGTGGAGGAATACTTGCAGCCAATGTGCATGTTGACGCCTCTGGACAAATTTTGGTTCGCCGCCGATCCGATTGGACGGATGCAATCGGACAGCAACGCGGCGGACACCGTGCTATGGGCCAACCCGACGACACGAATCTTGCATCAACTATCGATTCGAAAACCGGTTGAATCAATTTTGGACCTTGGTGCGGGTTGCGGCGTACTATCGGTATTGGCCGCCGCCAATTGCCAACGGATGGTGGCCAGCGACATCAACGGGCGAGCCAAAATGTTCACCGAGTTCAACGCGAGCCTTAATGGAGTGACCAACATTGAGTGGCATACCGGGGATACTTTTGATCCAGTGGCGGGTCAACAGTTTGACCTGATACTAGCTAATCCGCCGTTTTTCGTCACCCCAACGGGAGCGAAGTTGTATTGCGAAAACTCCATGGAATTGGACACGTATTGTAGAAGGGTTGTGCGCGAAGGCGCTGCGCATTTGAAGGAAGGAGGATATCTTCAGATGACCTTCGAATGGGTGAAAATCGAAGGACAAAGCTGGCAGGACAGAGTGGCCGAATGGTTGCAAGGAACCTCGTGCGATGCCTGGATAATCAGCAGTTATACCGGAGATCCCGCCAATTACGCCTTCGAGCGAATGAAGGACGAATTGATTTCGCGCCCCAGTGAAGGAGAGACAAAATTCAAGGAATGGCTGTCCTACTACCGGGAACGCCGCGTGGAACAGATTTGCGGAGGAGTCCTGATCTTGCGGCGGCGAAGCGCGGAGAATTGGCTGCGAATCGAAGAATGCGCTCTTGACCTGCGGGAGCCTATTGGGGAATCGGTGCAAGATGTATTTGCGACGCAGACGGTTTTGTCGCTACATCCGTCCGATCAGGAGTTGTTGCATTCCAAGCCGCGCTTGGCTCCGGGAGTTCGTCTAGATCAGCAATTCCAATTACAAGAAGGAAGTTGGGCGCCCGCGGGACTGCAATTGAAGTTCGAGCATGGTCTTCCTGGTTCGATTAATTTAGAGTTCTCCGTCGCCGAATTCCTGGGGCAGTGCAGCGGCGGCCGCAGTTTGCAGGAGATCGTAAAGGAGCTGTCGGTCCGAGTGAAAGCGCCGGAACAGGAAATCGGGAAGCAAT
This sequence comes from Bryobacterales bacterium, assembly GCA_043785065.1. Lineage (GTDB taxonomy): Bacteria > Acidobacteriota > Terriglobia > Bryobacterales > Bryobacteraceae > JANXSF01. Next base: position 11,347 of record JAYVXT010000599.1, read on the forward strand.
GTTGCGCCGTTGTTCGTAAATTAGCGGAGCGGCGATTCCTGGTGTTATGAAGTTCAGCCGAATTAATGGTCTTTCCATTTCTTCACGTTGGCGGACACTTCCTCTTCATCGGAGATGCAATTCAGATCGATAGACTCCCGCATCCATACGGCAAATTCTGCTACCTTACTCGCATGCCCCTTCTTGAACCGGTAGTCTGGGCCAAAGGCACCTTTCTTAACCCGCAGCATCTTCAAATTCAGGACCGCTACCTGGAAGAGTTGCTGCAGTTCCATATGCAATCGTTGAATTTCAGGCCGTGGGGTTTTCAGCGATTGCGGCTTAATCTGGATCGCCTCGGCGAGGGCATCGTCTCGGTTTCGGAAGCATCGGGCATAATGCCTGACGGCCTCCTGTTCGAATTTCCCGATTCGGATCAAGCCCCCGCGCAACGTTCCTTAGCCGACCAATTCGGCCCCGATGAACAAACTCTGGATGTCTATTTAACCGTTCCCAGCTACCGTGAAAGGGGAATGAACGTCGCCGGCTCCCAACGTGGAGGAGAGGTTCGCTATCGCGCCGAAGCTGTTATGATGCGCGACGATACCACCGGTCAATCGGAAAAACCGGTCATTTTCGCCCGCAAGAATTTTCGTTTGTTGATCAGTGGAGAGAATCTTGAAGGAAGCTCATGCTTGCGCATCGCGCGTGTAAACAAGACGGCTGGTGGCCGCTATGAATTGGATCCCCGCTTCGTGCCGCCATTACTCGATATCCGCGCCAGCGAATACCTTGTCTCCATTGCCCGCCGGCTAGTTGAACTACTCTCGGGCCGCGGCAATGCTCTCTCGGAATCGCGCCGACAGAAGAACCAAAGCCTCGCCGATTTCGGCGCCTCGGACATCGCAAGCTTTTGGCTGCTGTATACTTTGAACACTCACCTGCCGGGATTCCGGCATATTTTCGAGGCAAGCGAAAGTCACCCGGAAGCCCTTTTTTCCTCTATGCTCGAACTTGCAGGGGCGCTGACAACCTTTTCCCTGAAGATCCACCCTCGCGATCTGCCTGTTTACGACCACAACAACCTGGGGATTTGCTTCGGCGACCTCGACGAAAAGGTTCGTCTGTTGCTGGATACGGTTGTACCTGCTAACTATGTTTCGCTGCCGCTGAAGCTTACCCAAACTTCGATTTACACAACTTCTTTGGACAAGGATCAGTATCTTGAAAATACGAGATTATACTTGGCGTTGAACGCTGAAACTTCGGCCTCGGATCTAATCGGCCGTGTACCTGGATTGGTGAAGATCTGTTCTATTGATTACATCAACCACTTGGTGCAAAATGCGCTTCCTGGCGTTGCTCTGACCCACGTGCCGAATCCCCCAGGAGCCATTCCGGTAAAATTGAACTACAAGTACTTCAGCTTGAATTTGGCTGGAGGAGCTTGGGAGGCTATCAAGCGAGGACGCACGGTGGCAGCCTATGTTCCTGGTGAATTCCCGAATCCAAACCTTGAATTGATCATCTTGCTACCCCAGCCGGCATAACCAGCTAACGGCGCAGCACGAAGAACAAGACCACAATAACGGCGAGCAGGAAAATCACCCCTAAGAAGATCACGAGATGTAGTTTGGCGCTTTCTTTTTTCGTTACAACTACCCGGATCGGAGTGGGCGGAGGAGGCGATCCAAAAGTTTGCTGAAACTCCTCCTCCGACCAACCCGGGGCTGGCTGGATTCGTGCTGAGTCCGAATTCGTGAAGACGCCGGTTGCTTCCGGAGAATTGGCGGGAGCCGCATAGGAATGGGGACGCGGTGATATCGGTGCTAATTCTTCCCGGCCAAACATCCTGGTAAATTCTCCTTCTCTCTTCGAAGCCGGCGGAGGTGTCATAGAAGTCTTTTGGGACGGTTTAAAATCCAAGCCGTTGCCGAAAGTGGTAGAGGATGCCATTGGCGATTCCATCATTTTCGTGAAATCGCCTTGAGATGTTCTTGGTGGCGTCCAATCGGGCTCCCGCATGTCTACCTTGGGCGCTAAAGCCGGAGTTCCCGCAAATAGACGCGTAGCTTCATTGTCGACAGGGGGTGAAGGTGTAGTTGCAAGCGGCAGCACAGGTGGTGGATCCACCGGTCTTTCAAACATTGCCGTGAATTCGCCAGGCGGAGCAGCTTTTAGTGTGGATGGAGCCGGAACTGGCGGAGGAATGCGGGGCTGCTTGGGCGGTTCAGCAACGATAGCCGGATCTATCTTCGACTTTTTTGGATTTGTATTGATGCCTGGAAATAAAGTTGTGAATTCTCCCGGCGGCTTCGTTTGCGGAGGAACTGCTGCCGGCCGCTCAGGTTGTCGAATGGAGGGGGCAGAAGCGCCAGCGTCACTTCCACGAAGCAGCATTGTAAATTCACCTAGGGACGCTTTCTG
>JAYVXT010000600.1:0-4400 GCA_043785065.1 Bryobacterales bacterium
CCGATCACCCCGTCAAAGCGCTTGCGGATGTCGGCCACAATCGCGCCTAGCTGATGCGGAAGCGTTCCGCCGTTCGTATCGCACAGGCAAAGCACATCCGCCCCGGCTAACTTCGCGGCTTCCAGCGTCTTCAGCGCGTAATCCTGATTGTTGATGTAGCCGTCGAAAAAATGCTCGGCATCATAGACAATCTCTTTGCCCTGGGCCTTTAAGTAGCCCACGGTATTGGAAATGATCGCCAGATTCTCTTCCAGCGTGATGCCTAGCGCCCGCGTCACATGAAAATCCCACGTCTTGCCGAAGATGGAGATCGCCGGTGTTCCGGCGTGCGCTAGTTCCTGCGTGTTGGGATCAGTCTCCACCGTATTCTTAGCAAAGTGCGTTGACCCGAAGGCGCATAGCTTCGCATTCTTCAGCTTCAATTCGCTCTTCGCGCGGGCGAAAAATTCCTTGTCCTTGGGATTGGATCCAGGCCAACCACCCTCAATGTAATCGATGCCAATCTCATCCAATTTCTTGGCAATAATCAGCTTGTCCTCCACTGAGAAAGAAACTGCTTCGCCTTGTGTTCCGTCGCGAAGCGTAGTATCGAAAGTAAAAATACGCATCTGATTTATTGCCTCCTTTATTGGATTTGATTTCAATGGGAGGACGCCCGAGCGCCCTCCCTGCCATGCAACTACTAAGCCTGCGGTATGCCGGCTTCCTTCTTCTTCTTCAGGAACGGCATCATCTGCCGCAGTTCCTTGCCAATCGTTTCAATCGGCTGCGTCTCTTGCTTCTTGCGCATGGCCAGGAACTTCTTACGGCCACCCTTGCGATTTTCCGCCATCCACTTCTTGGCAAACTCGCCCGATTGAATTTCCGCCAGGATCTTCTTCATTTCCTTGCGCGTTTCTTCGGTAATAATGCGAGGTCCGCTGATGTAATCGCCCCACTCAGCCGTATCCGACACAGAGTAGCGCATGTAGCTCAAGCCGCCCTCATAGATGAGATCGACAATCAGCTTCAATTCATGCAGGCATTCGAAGTAAGCGATTTCCGGAGCGTAACCAGCTTCCACCAGCGTGGTGAAACCGGCGCGAATCAACTCCGCCGTACCACCGCACAACACAGCCTGTTCGCCGAACAGATCGCTTTCAGTCTCTTCGCGGAACGAAGTTTCAATGCAACCAGCTTTCAAGCAGCCCAGAGCCTTGCCATAAGCAAGCGCATCTAGCAACGCACCGCCCGACGCATCCTGGTGCACGGCAACGAGGCAAGGAACGCCGACGCCTTCGGTGTACAGTTCGCGAACACGATGGCCGGGGGCCTTCGGCGCAATCATCGTGACATCGACATTCGCCGGCGCCTTGATGAATTTGAAGTGGATGTTGAAGCCATGGGCAAACATCAACGTCTTCTGTTTTTTGCCGGTCAACGCGGGGGCGATTTCCGCTTCATACACATCCGATTGAACATGGTCGGGAAGCAGGATCATGATCACGTCGGCAGCCTTGGCGGCTTTGGCGACAGTCATCACTTTCAGTCCCGCTGCTTCGGCTTTCTTCCAGCTCTTTGAGCCTTTGTAAAGACCAACAATGGAGTTCAGACCCGAATCGCGCAGGTTCATAGCATGGGCGTGACCCTGGCTTCCGTAGCCGATAATGGCAATGGTCTTCCCTTGAAGGCGCGCTAGGTCGCCGTCTTTTTCATAGTAACGGTTAGGCATTTAACGAACTTTCTCCTCAACTTTTTCTTGCACGCCTTTAGGGATTGGCGCTGACAAACGTAACTTCTTGGCTTCAAGCGATAGCGTTACGGAGCCGGAACGGCTGATTTCAATGTCCCCATAACTTCGCATGATGCCAGCGAACTCTTCCAACTTCTCGGTCTCCCCGGTGGCTTCCAAGGCGAACCCTTCAATGGAGCTATCCACAACCCGGGCTCCGAAAATCTCAGCTTCTTTCAAGATGGCCGTGCGCGATTCTTGCGGCGCGCGAACGCGCATCAAGATCATCTCGCGCGTCACAGCGGGACCTTCCGTCAAATCGGTGGCTTGCAGAACATTGATCAATTTGTTCATCTGCTTCACCACCTGGCTGCGCATGTTCGGATCCACATCTACTGCCAATGTCATCCGCGACAGGCTTGCGTCCAAAGTACGGGCAACCGTCAAGCTGTCGATGTTCCAGCCGCGAGCGCTTATCAATCCCACAATTCGCATCAGCGAACCGGGCTTATTCTCCACTAATAACGATATGATTTGCTGCATGATTCTATCCCCGCGCCTAATTCTTTATCTCCACGGGCTTGGGCGGACCCAACACCATTTCATTGATCGCTCCGCCGGCCGGAACCATCGGGTAAACATTTTCTTCCGGTGAGACTGCAACATTCAACAAGTATGGACCAGGCTCAGCAACAGCCATCTCCAATGCTTCGCGCAATTTTGACGGATGCGTAACAGTGGAACCCTTGAATCCGTAGGCGGCGGCGAGGTGCACCGGATCAGGAAATCCATCCAGAGTCACTTGGCTCAAGCGGTTGTTGTAGAACAGCTGCTGCCACTGCCGAACCATGCCCAAGTAGCCATTGTTCATGATGATGATCTTGATCGGCAGGCCGTGGTTGACGATCGTCGCCAGTTCCGGCAACGACATTTGGAATCCGCCATCGCCGACGATGCAGAATACAAGGTCGTTCGGACGGGCCATCTGCGCGCCAATCGATGCCGGCAGTCCGAAGCCCATCGAACCCAGGCCACCCGAGGTCAGCCAGTTGCGCGGCTTATTAAAGGAAATATATTGCGCGGCCCACATCTGATGCTGGCCAACGTCGGTCGCCACAATCGCTTCGCCCTTGGAGATCCGCTCAATTTCCGCCATCAAATGCTGCGGCTTGATTTCAGTTTCAGAGAAGGACGGAACCAGCGGATTCTCTTCCCGCCAAGCACGAATCTGTTTCCACCAGGCGCGCAGCCCAGGCCGGTCCATCGAAGCAGGATTCATCTCTCGCAAAACCACATTCAGCTTCTGCAGTACACGCTTCAAATCACCTACGATAGGCAAATCAGCATGACGGTTCTTCGAGATTTCCGAAGGATCGATGTCAACGTGAATCACCTTGGCATGGGGCGCAAACGCCTTCAACCGCCCAGTAACGCGATCATCAAAACGAACACCCAACGCGATGATCAGATCGGTGTGATACATGCCCATGTTAGCGGCATAGGAGCCGTGCATTCCAGGCATGGAAATGTAGTTTGGATGATTGCCGGCCAGCGCGCCGATGCCCATTAAAGTGCAAACGGTAGGCGAATCGACCAGTTCAACCAGTTCCTTCAACTCCGCGCTAGCTTCAGAGTGGATCACGCCACCACCGGCATAAACCATGGGGCGCTCCGCTTCCAGCATCATCTGCGCGGCGCGGCGGATTTGACCCGTATGCCCTTCCGTATAAACTTTGTACCCAGGCAAATGGATGGAGCTAACTGGCGTATAAGCCATGTTGCCCTGGAAAACATCTTTAGTGATGTCTACCAGCACCGGACCCGGCCGGCCAGACGAGGCAATGTAGAACGCCTCATGAATCGCCTGCGGCAGATCGGCAACATTCTTGATCAGGAAATTATGCTTAGTGGCCGAACGCGTGATGCCGAATGTGTCGGCCTCTTGAAACGCATCGGAGCCAATCAGCGTGCTGGTCACCTGACCGGTAAGCGCAACGATCGGGATCGAATCGAGCAACGCATCCACCAAGCCAGTAGTAAGGTTGGTGGCGCCGGGCCCCGACGTCGCACAGCATACACCGGTCTTGCCGGTGGCCCGAACGTAGCCTTGTGCGGCGAAGGCGGCATTTTGTTCGTGCCGCACCAATACGTGCCGGATCGGGTGATCGTACAAGGCGTCATAAAACGGGATGGTAACTCCACCCGGGTACCCATAAATGGTGTCGACGCCTTCGCGCACCAAGCATTCAAGCAGGATTTTTGATCCACTCATCAGGTTCGACATATGTGACCTCTAAGAGACTCGTTTTTTCTCGATCGCGGCGTTTTTGACCGCTATATAGCAGAAAAGGCCACCGGCGGGCTTTTATCCCCCGCCAGTGGCCTTTCCGGATAAACAACCGGTAAGCCCATCAGGCGGGGTAGCCTACTACGGTGACCCCTACGATAGGAATAATGTGTACGTTTACAACGATGGAAACAAACCCCTCATTGAGGGGGCTCACAGCGAACTGGAGACGGTTCTGTTCCACGTGATTAGAATAACCTACAAGCGGAGCAAATGCAAGAGTGCGTATGTATTGAAAGTATTAATAGTACTATTTTGGAGTGGAATGGTAGGCGAGACAATACAAGAGGCCATTGCGAACGGCCGGGAGGCCCTCCGCGATTGTATGGATGTGTTCAAAGA
>JAYVXT010000601.1:0-13743 GCA_043785065.1 Bryobacterales bacterium
GAATAGTACTTCCGGTTCCGCATCCACAGGTTTGCACCCACCAGATTCACCAGAATTGCCGTTGTATATACGACTATTATGTATAGTGAATACCACTCCTGGCCAAATTAAGTTTCGGCCAAGTCCGAAGAGTATAAAGGTGGAGACCGGGTAAGGTTGGAGTTGGGGTTCGACAAGAACCAAAACCAACCAACGGAGTTTCCACCATGAATCGAGTATGCAGTATATTCAGCCAGATTTTGCGACCGATTCCGCGGAAGGAGTTTGAAGCGGCAGTAAAAAAGCAGGAACGAAAGTAGATTATTTATGAGCAATCCTAAGAAGGAGAGCGAAGATGATTTGTTCCCAGAGTACAAGGCATCCGATTTCACAACAATAGTACGCGGTAAGTACGCTGACTAGCTTCGCAAAAGCTCTAATGTTGTCTGTTCCGAACGGGGGAGCTGTCAACGCCGGCATTCCTGTCACTTTCCGAGATCGCAAAACGGGCTGTTTCGATGCGTCGCAAGTAGGCCCTTTGGACGTGGCGCCTTCCATGAGGATTGTGAGGCGGAGTAGGAGACTGCGGGGAAATAGCCTTCCTAATTGGATAAGTATTCCAAGGGTAGAGGACCGCCCCCTAACGGTCACGGCTCGCGATCAACGTAAACATCCGGCAGGAGCCAGGCGTCCTGGGGGCCACCCTTCGGTTACACTTACTCGCTCATTGCTATAATTGCCTTACCGCATGGCCATTCTGGATATTGACCAAATTCGCGACATCCTACCGCATCGCTACCCCTTCCTGTTCGTCGACAAAATCATCGAAATGGAACCAAACCGCATTGTCGGCATTAAGAATGTCACCGCCACCGAACCCTTCTTCCAAGGGCACTTTCCGGATTTCCCAGTGATGCCCGGTGTCCTTATCACCGAGAGCATGGCGCAAGTGGCGGGCATCCTGATCCTGAAAGACATGCCTGACCGCAAGGAGAAACTTGTTCTGCTGGCCGCTGTCGACGATGCCCGCTTCCGAAAACCGGTTCGTCCCGGAGATCAGCTGCGTATTGAAATGACCATCATCTCCCGCAAAGCCAAGGTCTGCAAAATGCGCGGCACTGCTTCGGTGGATGGGCAAATCGTGGCTGAAGCCACGGCAATGTGCGTCCTGCAGGACAAGACATCTTCCGCCAAAAGACTTTCTGGAAGCTAACCAAGCGCCGTGCCTATCCATTCCACAGCGATCATCGACCCGGCAGCCGAAATCGACGGCTCGGCCACTGTCGGACCCTACTGCATCATTGGTCCGAATGTTCACATTGGCGCGCGCACGGAACTCAAAGCCAATCTGTATGTAGAAGGGCCAACTTGGATCGGCGAAGACAATCTCTTTTATCCCTACTCTTCGATCGGCGTGGCTTCGCAGGATAAGAAGTATGCCGGCGAATATGCGGAAACGCGCATCGGCGGCAAAAACACGATTCGCGAATTCGTCACGATCAACCGCGGCACCAAGAGCGGTGGGGCGCTCACCAAAATCGGCGACGATAACTGGATCATGGCTTACGTCCATATTGCGCACGACGCCCTCATCGGCAACCACTGCATTCTGGGGAATGCGGTAACCTTCGCGGGCCACGTGACGATTGAAGATTACGCCAACGTAGGCGCCTTTTCCGGCCTCCATCAATTTTGCCGCATCGGCCGCAATGCAATCGTCGGCGGCTATAGCGGCGCGATCACGCAAGATGTACTTCCCTATTCGATGACGGTGGCGGGCCGCGATGTAAAAGCTTTTGGCGCTAACCGCATCGGAATGGAACGGCGCGGCATATCCAATGAAGCGATTGAATCGCTACAAACAGCCTTGCGTCTGCTGACTCGCGGCAAACTGAATACATCCCAGGCCATCACGAAAATTCGGGCGGAATTGCCTGCCTGCCCGGAACTGGAAGAGCTGCTTGAATTCATCCGCACAGCGGAGCGAGGCTTCGTAAAATAAGCTAATGCGCTACGGCATCATCGCCGGCAACGGACGTTTCCCAATACTTGCCCTGGAAGCCGCGCGCCAACAAGGCGATGAGGTGGTGGCCATCGGTATAGAAGGCGAAGCTTCGCGTGAGATTGAACCACTTGCGGCGGCCACGCATTGGATCTCCATCGCCGCGCTCTCTAAACTGATTGGCATTTTGAAGGAAGAACGCATCACGGAGATTTTGTTCTGCGGTCAAGTGAAGCACGTTAGTCTGTTCAGCGCGTTGCGGCCCGATTGGCGCCTTGCCAAATTGCTGTTCTCCTTAAAGCGCAAGAACACCGATTCCCTTTTGGGCGGAGTTATCCAGGCCCTTGAAGAGGAAGGCATCCATGTGGCCGATTCCACGCGGCTGTTGAAACCACTGCTGGCGCTTGAAGGCGTGCTTACGCGTAGAGCCCCATCTGAAGACGAGTTGGAAGATATTGCCTACGGACGCCAAGTTGCCGACGCACTGTCCGGCTTTGACATCGGCCAATCCGTGGCCATCGCCGAGCGCGCCTGTGTTGCTGTTGAGGCGATGGAAGGCACCGATGAAATGCTGCGGCGCGCCGCGGCGTTAACTAAGGGCCGGCGTGACTTACGGTTGGTGAAAGCGGCGCGTGGCCGCGCCCATATGAAATTCGATGTGCCCGTGGTTGGCCCCGAAACCATCGCAGTGATGAAAGAAACGAACACCACCGCGCTGGCAATCACCGCCGGCCGCACGTTGATGCTGGATCGGGAACTGGTTCTGCAATCGGCGAACGATGCGAAGATCACCATCATCGGATACAGTGCCGGGAAGGAAGCCAATTGAATACGCCGATCCGCGTTGCCGTCATCGGGGCGGGCCAGTTTGGCCGCAACCATTTGCGAATTGTTGCGGCCAGCCGGCAAGCGGAACTAGTGGCGGTTTGTGATGCGGACGCAACGCGCGCCGCCGACGCAGCCCGTGAATTTGGAACCGTGGCCTGTGGGCTTGCGGACTTGACGGGCAAAGCCGATGCGGCTATCGTCGCCGTGCCGACTTCGGCGCACCCGGAAATTGGATGCGCCTTGCTGGAGGCTGGTATTGACGTGCTGATGGAAAAGCCGATTGCCGCTGATCTTGAAGGCGCGCGGCGGTTGATTGACGCGGCGCGAAGCAACCATCGCATTTTGCAAATTGGCCACCTGGAACAATTCAACCCGGCGGTGCAAGCGGTGGCCAAACGTATCACCACTCCGCTGTTTTTTGAAATCCATCGTATGAGCCTGTTTTCTCCGCGCAGCCTGGATGTTGACGTTGTGTTGGACTTGATGATTCATGATTTGGACATTGTGCTAAGCATGGTGGGGTCGATGCCGGAAGAAGTGCGGGCTGCGGGGATCCACATTTTATCTGAAAAAGTGGACATCGCTAATGTTCGTCTGGCCTTTGCCGGGGGTTGCGTGGCGAACCTAACGGCCAGCCGCGTCTCAACTGAGCTTGTCCGCAAAATGCGCTTGTTCCAGCCGCATCAGTACATTTCGCTTGATTACCAAAAGCAGGAAGCCGTTTCTTTCAGTGTATCTCCGGCGCGTCAGATTGGTTTTGAAGCTTTCCCGATTGAAAAGAATGAACCGCTGAAACTGGAAGTGGAGGAATTTCTTGCGTGCGTTGCAAGCCGCGCCAAACCAAGAGTAGACGGGGAGCAGGGAATGAAATCCTTGCAAGTGGCGTTGGAAATTTTGACGAAAATTGAAGAACACTCCCGAATAGTTAATAGCGCTTTGGAAAACGCTTAAAAGAATTCAAATGAATAAATCTTCAAGAAACTTTAAGCCTCAGCCCAGCCCCCCTCAGTTATGAGAGAATAAAAATCTAACCCCGAAAAGTGTATTTTGTCCATGACGCAAGGAAACTCTCCCGACACCACTCCCCAGGATGTAACGACCGCGGCTGAAGAGCCGTCGTTCGCATCCATCCTCTCGGAGTTTGAACAACAACAGAAGGCGCAAAGCCCAGCCGCCGGCGAAGCCCCGTCAGAGGCGATCAAAGGAACGGTGGTGTCGATTAAAGACGACAACATTATTCTGGACATCGGCCGCAAGACCGAAGGAGCATTGCCCGTAACCCTTTACCAGGAAGCGGGCGGCGACGAAGCAAAAGCGGGTGACATTATTGAAGTGAATACGGGCGGAATTAATGAGCTCGGTTATTTCGCTCTCACCCCGCTGAAGGTCATTCGCGCCAAGGATTGGTCTGGCCTCCAAGCCGCTTTCGCTGAGAAGCGGATCATGACCGGCAAGATTACGGGCATCGTCAAAGGCGGGCTCACCGTGGACATTGGCGCAAGAGCGTTCTTGCCCGCCAGCCGCAGTGGTGTTCGCGACCAGGCGGAATTCGTCAAAATGCTTGGCCAGGAAATCACTTGCCGCATCACCAAGCTTGACACCGAAAAAGAGGACGTTGTAGTGGACCGCCGCGGCATCTTGGAAGAAGAGGCAAGCGAAGTTAAGAAGGCTGCCTTTGACAAGCTGAAGGACGGAGACGTGCTGGAAGCCACCGTGCGCAGCATGACCGAATTCGGCGCCTTCGTCGATTTGGGCGGCGTTGACGGGCTGCTGCACATCACCGATATGAGTTGGCATCGCGTGGGCAAGCCTAGCGACGTAGTGGCTATTGGCGACAAGATTCAAGTTAAGATTTTGAAGATCAACCCGAATACACGGAAGATTTCGGTAGGGTTGAAGCAGTTGATTCCCGATCCCTGGACCACGGCGCTTTCGCGGCTGCAAGTGGGAACGCGGGTTATCGGTAAGGTTGTGCGCCTGGCTGATTTCGGCGCCTTCGTGGAATTGGAACCGGGCGTGGATGGCTTGATTCATGTTTCGGAAATGTCCTGGACAAAGAAGGTTCGCACGGCAGCCGATGTGTTGAAGGTTGGCGAACAGGTTGATGTGATGATCCTCGGCATTAAGGAAGAGGACAAGCGCATTTCCCTGGGCTTGAAGCAAGTGTTAGGCGATCCATGGACTGAGGTTCCGGCTAAGTATCCGGAGGGCGCGGTGGTTGAGGCCACCATCACCAGTCTTCAAAAGTTTGGAGCATTCGCTGATCTTGGCGACGGCATTGAAGGCATGATCCACATCGGCGACATCAGCAACGAAAAACGCCTGGAGCATCCTAAAGATGCGTTGCACGTTGGGCAGGTTGTGAAGGCCAAAGTCCTGAAGTTGGATAACGCGGAACGGCGCATCCGGCTGGGCTTGAAGCAATTGGAGCCGACGCGCACCGACGAATACATTGCCGAGCATAAGGTGGGCGATAAGGTTACGGGCCGCGTAGTGGATGCATCGGCAACGCGCGCCAAAATCGAATTAGGGGACGGCGTGATGGGCGATTGCAAGTTGACGCCCGTGGCCGCGCCGGTGGAAGAGAAGAAAGCGGCGGCAGCGGGGCCGGTGGATATTAATTCACTTTCGGCCATGCTGAAGTCGCGCTGGAAGGAAGGCAAAGGCGGCCCGGTGGAACCGAAGGCTGATCCGAATGCTTTGCGCTCCGGTCAAGTGCGCAATTTCAAGATTGCGGCGGTGGATGCGGAGAAGAAACGAATCGACCTGGAACTGGCCTAACACCCTAAGTAACCTTTCGTTTTAACCCGATCATCCAATCCCATCCCATATATAATGGTGGAATGAGTCGTCTGCCGCTCACCTGAAAGCGCCTTGGTTTGGAAGCTGTTTCTCCTGAGCAGGGTCCGAACGGGAGCGGTTGCTATTTTTTAAAAGCCGGCGGCACATATAAAGAAGCGAAGTAAGCCAGCAATGGAAGAACTTAAAAAGAGACTGCAAGAAGAGATCACCAAGCTCGAATACGAACTGCGTAACGAACTGCCAAAGGAGATCCTGCGCGCGCGTGAATATGGCGACCTAAGCGAAAACGCCGAATACTCCGCCGCCAAGGAACGCCAAGGCATTGTCAATGCCCGCATCGGCCAGTTGCAGCAACGCATGGGCGAGTTGTCGATGATCGACATGGCCAAAATCCCTAAAGATCGCGTCGGTCTGGGCTCCACCGTTGTCGTGCTTGATGTGAACAAGGACGAGGAGTTCACCTATCGTCTTGTCACCAGCGACGAAACGGATGTAGCCAAAGGATTGATCTCCACGAGTTCGCCAATCGGCAAGGGCCTGCTGAACAGGCAAGTGGGCGACGAAGTATCCATTACCATCCCTGGCGGAGCGAAGGCGTTTGAAATAATCAAGCTGACCACCATTCATGAGGTGGGCGCAAAATAAATGGCTCCAGGAGTTGCGCATTAACATGACGTTCACGAAAACAGTTGGGCAGGCTTGTAATAAAGTAATCCTGCTGATTGTCCGTGGCTTGGCTCTCTCGAAGATCCACCCGAATGTACTCACCTTCATCGGCCTGTTGATAAACGTGATCGCCGCGGTGTTTCTGGCGCAAGGCCAGTTCTTCAAGGCTGGCCTGGTGATCCTCGGCGCCGGAATTTTCGACATGGTCGATGGGCGTGTGGCGCGCGAAACCAATCAAGTAACCCGCTTTGGAGGCTTCTTCGATTCGGTCCTTGACCGCTATTCCGATCTTGGCCTGCTGATGGGCCTGCTCTACTACTACGCCTCCATTGATCGATTCTTCTACGTTATCCTTACCGCCGTCGTGATGACCGGCTCGGTGATGGTCAGCTATGCCCGGTCGCGCGCTGAAAACTGTATCCCGCAATGCAAAGTTGGCTTTGCCGAGCGGCCCGAACGCGTCGTGTTAATGATCATCGGCGCGTTATTTGATCGCATGGCCCCCGTGCTGTGGGTGCTCGCCATTATGAGCAACCTCACCGTCATCCATCGCATGATCTTCACCTACCAGGAAGCGCAGCGATTAGGCGATGCGCAGTTGCGCGCGCCAGGCGTACCGGAGTCAATGCTCGCTCCTAAAGCCCGGTCGCAATCTTCTTCCAGTTCCTAACTCTTCGATGAAACCTCCACGGCGTTCTTCGGCTTCGATCAGTTTAGTTCTTATCAGCGCGGCCGCACTTGCCACCACCGCTTGCCGCACCACTGAGCAGCCCAAGCGCGACGTCTATAGTTCCCGCAAGGATTGCGAACAGGATTGGAATATGGACCCCGGTAAATGTGAACCGGCCGTCTCTTCAGGCGGATCCAACGGATATTCGACAGGCCATTATTGGGGACCGATGTATTATCCAAGCTATGGCTACGGCGGTATTCCGCGTTCATCCAGCCGCGCGATTGGATCAGTCCCCGTTGCGCGCGGAGGCTTCGGGTCCACTGCAAGATCCGGAAGCGGTTCCTGATGCGGCGGGAGCGTCTCACTCCCCGTTCCGGCTGGCAAAAACAGTTCGACGATTTGGGCTTTCATTTTCACACTCCGGGAGAAACTTATTGGGATGAATCGGTGTGCTATCACTTCACTTCTCGTGAAATCGACGAGATCGACAAAGCCGCCGCCGACCTTCATCAGCTCTGCCTAAAAGCGGTAGCCCGCATTATTCTGCGTCATGAATTTGAAGCCTTCGCGCTGCCGCCATGGTTCGAAGAACACATCATCGACTCCTGGCATACCGATTCCCCCACGCTGTTCGGCCGCTTCGATCTTTGTTATGACGGCATCGGCCCGCCCAAGCTGCTTGAATACAACGCCGATACTCCAACATCCCTCGTTGAAGCCTCCATTGCCCAATGGAATTGGCAACAGGAAGTGTATCCCGCGCGGGACCAATTCAACCTGCTGCATGAAAAGCTAATCGCGCGCTGGAAGGTTCTGGCGAAGGATTTTCCGGTTGTCTATTTTGCTTGCGTTCAGGATCACGCTGAAGACCAAGGCAACCTGGATTACATGCGCGACACAGCGATCCAAGCCGGTATCGACACTCGCCCAATTTCAATTGAAGAGCTAGGTTGGTCTGCCGCCGGACGTTCTTTTGTCGACCTCGAAAATCAGCCGATTCCCGCATTATTCAAGCTCTACCCCTGGGAGTGGCTGGCTCATGAAGAGTTCGGCCCGTTTATCCCGCAATCGAAAATGAAGGTAATAGAACCAGCCTGGAAAGTGCTGCTCAGCTCGAAGGCAATCTTGCCGATCCTTTGGGAAATGGAACCTGGCCATCCCAATCTTCTGCCTTGCTCTCTGGCCGAAACCGCCATCCCAATCCCGTACGTGAAGAAGCCCCGCTACAGCCGCGAAGGAGCCAATGTGGAGATTCATACCAATGGTGGAATCATTGCGGAACCAGGCGATTACGGCGCCGAAGGGTACGTGTATCAAGCCTACGAGCAACTGCCCAATTTCGACGGCAACTATCCTGTAATCGGCACTTGGATAGTTGGCGATGAACCGGCGGGCATGGGCATCCGCGAAAATTCAAAACGCATCACCACCAACATGAGCCGCTTTGTGCCACACTGTTTTAGCTAAAGGAATTCAATATGGAAATATTGCTCGAATCAGTCAACGGCTTTCCGCCCTTCGCCCTTCATCTTGCGGTATCGCTACTTCTATTGGCTGTATTCATGCTCATATACAGCCGAATCACGCCCTATCCGGAACTGGAATTGATCCGGCAAGGGAACCTTGCCGCGGCCATCAGCCTGTCGGGAGCCACTTTGGGTTACGCCATTCCGCTTTCTTACTCCTCTGCGCAAAGTGTAAACCTCGCGGATATGGTGCTTTGGGGCGGCATCGCATTGATTACGCAATTGGTGGTGTACGCCGTTGTCCGCATATTGCTGATCCCCGGCATTGTCAAAGACATTGAGCAAGGGGGCGTGGCGCAGGGTGCTTTTCTTGGTGCATTGTCTGTTGCAACCGGAATTTTGAACGCCGGTTGCATGACCTACTAACGTCCGCTTTTGTTACGTTTCCCCCCTTTTGATTTCAAGACGTTTTTATGAAAAACTGTGTTTGCTTGGAGGTCCAATGCGTTTTTCAAAAACCTTTCTTGCCTTCGTTCCAGCCGGGCTGATCTTCGCGGCTGCCGCGCACCCCCCGTTACAGCCCTTCGAACCATGCAAGTAGGCTAAAATGAAAGAGTGCCCGTAGTTCCGCGGCGCGAAGCGCAAGCCTTGTTTATACGGCTCGCTGCTGTACCTCTCTCCTCGTCAAAGAGCGGCTCGTTGAGCCTCTTAAATCGACACCGAATGGTCATTAGACAGTCATTATTCATAAGCTAAAATGAGTTAGCTGCAATTTTCGGCAGCAATGTACAAGCCCTCGTTTTTCGGCCGTACTTACTCTCCTTGTTCTAAAGAGCTGCTTAACTAGCATTCCGAAAAACAAACTTTTTAGGAGAACTATGCGACACGGATATCTCATTGATATGGATGGCGTAATTTACAGGGGCTCGGCTGCGATCCCCGGTGCGGCGGAATTTATCCGCTACCTGCAAATGGAGTCCATCCCTTATCTTTTTCTGACAAACAACTCCGCCTACACACCACTTGACGTGGTGCATAAGCTGAAAAAACACGGCATTGAAACCGCCCCCGAACACGTCTACACCGCGGCCCAAGCCACCGCCGAATTCGTGGCGAAACAGAGGCCAGCTGGTTCGGCATTCGTCATCGGCGAAGGCGGATTACTGACCGCATTGAGCGACGTCGGATATGCGATCAGCAATGACAACCCCGATTACGTCATCATAGGCGAAGGCCGCGTGATGAACTTCGAGATGATGGAGCGAGCGCACCGCCTGCTAGCCGACGGGGCCAGCCTGATCTCCACTAATTCCGATACTTGGTGCCCTACCGAGAACGGCCCCCGTCCGGGCTGCGGCGCGCTGGTGGCGCTGCTGGAATCGGCTAGCGGCAAGAAAGCTTACCACGTCGGCAAGCCCAATCCATTCATGATGCGCGCCGGCCGCAAGCGCATCGGCCTGGCCACGGACGACGTCATCATGATTGGGGACACTATGGAAACGGACATTCGCGGAGCCACCGACCTTGGCTTTCAAAGCATTCTAGTGCTCACTGGATCGAGCACGATAAACACCTTGCGCGACTACCCCTTCGCACCTACGCGTGTTGTGGATTCGATTGCGCAATTGGTCCCTGCAAAGTTGCTGGCCGCCTAATGATTTGAGCCAACGAGCCTAGTGGCTCAGCTCTTTTGCCCATGCGGGCTTCCTGGTGGAATCAAGGTCTCCATCCCACACCGATAGGACCCGGCCGTTGGTCAAATCATGAAGCTCGCATCGAGCCGCTTGATTACTTTACCGGCTCGCGAAACGATTCATTTCCCCGCTACCTTCTTGAATTTGGACTTCGCCGTGAAAATTCTAGTGGCAATCTTTAGCTTGGCATGCGTAGGGGAACACACACTTTTCCCACACGCAAGGCTTACTTTTTTAACCCAAACGAACCGGTCATAACTTCACTTGTTGAAGGCTACCCGCCCAGGTAACTTCGCCTGATTTACAAGCTTGACGCCCCGGTTACCATCCAGGACGCCAACACAAGTTTTCCATAAAACCAGTTCGATTGGGTTCGTTTTTCAAAGCTGCTTGAATCGATCCAAGAGCTGTCTCACCCTTTGAGGGAGTGAGCACTTGCAAAGAGAACGTTCTGGCCAGAACTTATTTCCCTGATTTAAGAGTAGCAGGCGGAGTCAAGTGTGTTGGTTATAAGTTGTTGAAAAGTGGTTGAAAATAGGTTGTGAATGATAGATTTTTTGCCCGATTTCGCGCGACAAAAGCCTATGAAGTGGAAACCGGATCAGGCGGCGGAATCGGTCTAAAAATGCGGTGAACTAAAGCGCACCGTAAGATTGAGGGCTATGGGTTTTGTTCGTCGCGGATTTGGTGAGGGGATGAGGAAACAGGGCATGGAGCGTGGCGTATTGCGATAAACGGGAAAGGGCTAGAAGGGCAAACCAGTTTTGCAGCCGGCAAAACGGCGGAAAAACGTTCAACAAAGCTGCTGGATTGACGATCTGGCACAAGGGGGCGGCAGTTGCCCAGGCAGAGCAACTCGCAGCGCCAGTTTCGGCGAACAGATTTCATGTAGAGTCCTCCAACGGAGAGCAATAACGAGGAGCGAACACCTCGATCCCTACCATGGTAAGGGTCTTACAAACGGGGCATTGAAGCAGCCGATTGCCCGTCAAAAGCTCATAACGTTGCTCTAAGGAGAGAGGAACTGGATCAGGCTGAACCGGCGCCACCACCGCCAACAGTTCGCGGCAAAGCGCCAGCGATTGTTTGCGGATTGGGTTGGCAAACAAACCGTAGTGGCGGATGCGTTGAAAGCCGCGCGGAAGCGAATGAAGCAGAAAGCGCCGTAGAAATTCATCGGCGGCAAGGGTCATCATCTTCTGTTTTTTCTTTTTCTTGTTTTTTTCCCGGTAATCCTTCCACAAGAATGAAACCTTACCATCTTTGTCGCTGAGTAATCGTTGATTGGAAATGGCGGCGCGGTGCGTGTAACGGCCCAGATACTCGAGCACATGCTCCGGGCCGCCAAAGGGTTTCTTTGAATAGACCACCCAATCGAGTTTCTCCAGCGGGTCGAGATAGCGGTAAAAGGCATTGGGTTGGCGAAGAGTTTCCAATGAGGAGAAAAACTGGAGGTCCCCCTTTTTGAAAGCGGCCCGGAGCATAGCGAGAAACACGCGGCGGAACAGGGCCGAAAGAACACGCACAGGTAGAAAGAAGTTTGGTTTCGAGTGGAGCCAGCAAGGTTGCTCCCCCGGCGGGATTCCCCCTTCGGGAATGACGCAATGCAGGTGGGGATGATGCAGTAGATTTTGACCCCAGGTGTGAAGGACAGCAAAGTAGCCGATGTTGGCGCCCAGGTGCTTGGGGTCGCCAGCAATCGTTAGTAAGGTTTCAGCGGTGGCGCGGAATAGAATGCCGTAAACCGTTTTCTTGTTTTGCAGGGCAATGGCGGCAATCTGTTCGGGAACGGTGAAGACAACGTGGAAATAGTTGACAGGCAATAGTTCGAGCTTCCGCTGCTCTAGCCACTGCGCTCGCGCCATGGATTGGCATTGCGGGCAGTGGCGGTTGCGGCAGGAGTTGTACCAAACGCGAGTTTCCCCACACTGGCTGCACCTTGAGGCGTGTCCACCAAGCGCGGCTGTGCGGCAGTTTTCAATGGCCCGCAGCAGACGGTGTTGATGCATGGGCAAGGCATGTTTTTCGCGGTATGTCTTGCCATGGCGCCGGACAATGTCAGCCAACCGTACAGTTGGCATGGGTTCTAACCTAACCTTTGACTTTGCGAGGCCGGAGGGTTTTCACAAAAACCTTTACACCCTTGGCTTTGCCTTCCAAATCGAGCTGGTCGAGTGGACCGGTTGTGTTGCGCATAATCACGCTGGAAACACGCGTGTAGTGCGCCGTTGTGTCAATGCGCTTGTGTCCGAGCAGGGCTTGAATCACGCGGATATTGCAGCCGTTTTCCAGTAAGTGCGTGGCGAAGCTATGGCGCAGCGTGTGGACGGTAATAGCCTTTGGGATGCCCGATTGCTCCCGCGCACGACGGCAAGCTTTTTGTAGCGTTCCAATGCCGATGTGTTTGCCTTTTCCCCATCCGGAAGGAAATAACCAGGGTGCGTTGGGAGGCATTTTTTGCTGCCAAAAGCGAAGGGTGTCTAAAACCTTCGGGGAAAGCAAGGCGTGACGGTCCTTGTGCCCTTTGCCCTGCTGAATGCGAATTGTCATCCGTTCGGCGTCGATGTCGGCTGGAGTGAGTTTCACGACATCGGAGACTCGCAATCCCGCCCCGTAGCAGACCATGAGCGCGGTGCGGTGCTTGAGGCCATCCACGTGATTGAACAAACGCACCACTTCGTTTTGACTGAGAATTTCCGGCAAGGTTTCCGGGACCTTCACGCGAGCGAACTTCTGGTCCGCCCAGTTCTTTTCCAAAGTCGTGTTGTATAAAAACTTCATGGCCGAAATGCTTTGGTTCACACTTTGCCCGCTCAGTTTTCGTTCATGCAGCAGGTAGATCTGGAACTTCTTGATATCGGCCGGTTCGAGCAAATCGGGTGACCGCATGAAATACTTGGCGAGTTCGTACACGTAATGGATATAGTTTCTTTGGGTGGCTGGCGAGAGATTTCGCGCCTGCATGTCGTCAATCATTCGTTGGCGTAGGGATGTCATTCTGGAGTCCTTGAGTCGGATTAGGCCTTTCAAGAGGCCGTGTCCAGTTTGACTCGCTCATCGCTCGCACGCCACCCTACTGCTGGTCTTGTCGCGCATGCATTGGCTTTTACGGGGTGCTCTACCGCTCGCGGTTTAGTTCACCGCAAAGATTTAATGGCCGCTGATGCACGCTGATAACAAAAGTACTGATTGTGATTTATGGACGCTGATGGACGCTTGTAAGCGATTGATTGAGAATTTTGGGGTTTTGAGGCCACTTAGGGTTTGGAGGAGTTTCATTTTTTATGGACAGTGAGCTTACTGAAACTGTGATTGGGGCGGCTTTTGATTTGAGGTTTCCAATCAGTTGGGGGGCTGGGTTTTTGGAAAAGGTCTATGAGCGGGCCTTGGTGCGGGAATTGATGGAGCGGGGGATTCGGGCCGAAACGCAGGTTGCGTTTTCTGTGGCTTATAAGGGACATTGTGTCGGCGAGTATTTTGCGGACATTTTGGTGGAGCGGGAGCTAATGGTTGAGTTGAAATGCGTGGAGCGGCTGACGGGTGAGCATACGGCGCAGTGCTTGAATTATTTGAAGGCGTCGGGTAAGCAGCTTTGCCTTTTGTTGAACTTTCAGAAGTCTCGATTGGATGTTA
>JAYVXT010000602.1:0-13719 GCA_043785065.1 Bryobacterales bacterium
ACCCGTTCGTTTGTTGCCGTCAAGGAAAGCCTGACTTTCGGAAATATGAAAGCCATAGGCAGCGGCGATTTCAAAAATGCCGCCGCCGCCACAGTGATAAACGTTTTGGGCCGCAGCTATGGCGGACTCTAAAGCGTTTTCGTCCCGAAGGCCATGAGCGCCCCCAAAAATGTCAATCTGTTTCTTCGTGAATGTTTCTTCGTGAATTGTGTCGATGATTTCGCGCGTGAGAAATTCGGGGTCCTGGACCCAACTCATTTAGCCAAGCGCCGGAACAAACCATCGTGCTGAGCCGACGTCTTGCGAATCAGCAGGGCGGCCTTCTCCATCGACATTTTTCGCAACTGAGGGGGCTGTGGCGTTTTGGACTCTTGCGTTCGAACAACGGCTGTAGTGTTATTCATAAATATTCCCTCAATCGAAATCCTAACACAACTTTTCCCTTCCACAATAGAACCCCCAGGCCCCTTAGTACTACTTCAAAACGCTCCCCGGCCTGATCTCATCACTAGCCCGTTTCACCACCCGATCCCCCACCCTAAGCTCGCTCGAAAACACTTCCACCAGATCCCCCGACACCGCTCCCTTCGACACCGGCACCTGCTCGGCCATCCCATCCCTGCTGCGAATCACAAAGATTTTCTCCATCGTCGAAACCACCGCAGTCGGCGGAACCATCATCGACGGTCGCGCATGCCGCACCGGCCACACCGTCTCAGGATACATCCCTGGGGCGAAGGCGCCGCCCGAGTTATCCACATCCAACTCCACTGGCATCGTCCGTGTCTTGGCATCAAGCACTCGCGGAATTCGCGCGATCACACCTGTTCCCTGACCGCCTCCAGCCACGGTAAACGGTACCCGGGCGCCACGCACAATGCCATTCACTTCCTGCTCTGGCACCGCCACGATCAACCGCAGCCGTCCCACATTTTCCAGGCGCAGCACGGGCCCCGTCGAAGGCCCCGCGAGCGCTCCCGGATGCGCGTAGCGCTGGGTAATCACTCCGCTAAACGGCGCGGTAATTTTCAGGAATTCCGTAATCTTCAGGATCGATGCCGATTGCGCCCGCTGCGCCTTCGCCTGCGCTTCGTTGGCTTTAATCACCGCCCGTCCCGCCTGTACCGCTTTCTCCGCTTGCACCAATTCATTGCCCGCAATCACACCCGGCGTCTTGCTCGCTTCCTTCAGCCTTTCGTAGGTCGCTTCAACCGCCATCAACTTCGCTTCAGCCTCGGCCTTCTGACTTTCAATCGCCATCGCCTTGGCTTCAATTTCCAGCAACTGAGCTTGCAATTCCGGCGCGGAAAGCTCCACCAGCAGTTGATCCTTCTTCACCATGCTGCCCTTGTCCACTTCCACTTTCTCCACAAAACCATTCACCCGCGCGTGGAGGTCCACCGTCTCATAGGCGGCAAACTCACCCGGCAAACGCAACTTGCGCTCCAGCGTTTTTGTAACTACTTCAACGGTCTCCTGCGCCAATAACACGCAAGGCGCCAAAGCGATCAGTATTTTAACTAGCTTCATAAAATCGGCTCGTGGAATCAGTCGGATCTAAACTCACGGAATGCGGCGAACGCGGCGCTAAAATCGCATAGAGCGCGGGCAGGACAGTCAACGTACTCAAGGTCGCAAACACTAGCCCGCCCACAACAGCGATACCCAGCGGAGCAGTCTGCTGCGCGCCCATCGCAATCGGAATCATGCCGGCAATCATCGCCAACGCAGTCATCAAAATAGCGCGTAATCTTCCACCGCCGCCAACGCGCGCAGCTTCAACGGAATCGCTCCCAGTGCGCCGGTGCGCTTCGGCAAAGGTCACCAGCAAAATCGAATTCGCCACTGCAATGCCGATCGCCATAATCGCCCCCATGAACGATTGCACATTCAGCGTTGTCCCTGTGAATGTAAGCGCTAATACCACACCCAGCAGCGTTGCCGGAATCCCCAGCACGATCACCACAGCTAAACGGAACGATTGAAAATTCGCCGCCAACAAAAGAAATATCGCTGCGGCCGCCAGCAGCAACCCATTCCGCAAACCGCTCAGCGTGCTTTCAAGCGGCGGCACTTGCCCACGAACATTCACCGTCACTCCCTTGGGGGGAGCACCAGCCCGGGCAACCGCTGCCCGAATCTGCTTTGCCGCCTCACCTAGCGGCACGCCATGAATGTTCGCCGTCAAACTCACCACTCGCTGCATGTTGTAACGGTCCACCAAACCTTGCGCTTTCCCCATATTGATTTCCGCCACGTCACCCAGCAGAGGCCTCGATTCCCCATTCTGCATCACCGGCAAATTCGCCACATCTTCCGCCGATTGCACGCGGTTCTGCGGAATTTCCACCTGGATTTGAAATGCATTGCCGGACGCCGGATCGCGCCAATAATTCGGCTCAATGAACCTGCTGGAAGATGTCGCCATCACCAGCGACCTTGCCACATTCGACATGGTCAATCCAAACTGCCCTGCCCTTTGGCGATCAATCCGCACGTCAAGCGTCGGATAGTCGAACGACTGCGCATATTGCAAATCGCGAAGCACCGTAATTTTCTTCAACTCAGTTTCCACTTTGGCCGCAAACTCCCGGCTCACCGGCAGCGCCGGCCCCTGCACCGCAACTTCCACCGGAGTGGGCGAACCAAACGCCATAACTTCACTGACGATATCGCCGGCCTCAAAAGTAAACTTCGTATCCGGCAGAGCCTTCGCCAGCGACTCGCGCAATTTCTCGCGCATCGGCTCGCCACGCAATTTCGCCGACGGTTTCAACGCCACTTGCATCACCGCCTCGTGCGAACCGCTAGTCCAAAGATAAATTGTGTTAATTGGATAGCTGGCCGGCTGCACTCCGATGAACGCACTGCTGATTTCAATGTTCTCCGCCCCAATTTCCTGCGTGATCACATCCAGCACCTTCAACGCCACTAACTCCGTCCGTTCAATACGGGTCCCCGTTGGAGCGCGCAGCCGTAACTTGAATTGTCCCGCGTCCACTATCGGAAACAGCTCCGTACCTAGCCGCGGGAACAGTGTATAAATCAACAACCCAGCCCCAGCCAAATAAAGCGCCACCACTGGCCACCGTAACTTTAAAACCAGATTCAAGTAACCGGCATACCCCTTGTGCAGCCAGTCATCCTCATTCACGGGAGTGCCTTTGCGCATCAGCCACGTAGCCAGCACGGGAACAAGGGTGCTGGATAGTAGGTAGGAACTAAGCATCGCAGCGCCCACCGCCAGCGCCAGCGGGACAAACAATTGCCTGCCCACACCCACCATGAAGAAGCTGGGCACAAATACGGCCAAAATGGAAAGCATGGCCAACCATCGCGCCACCGCTGTCTTGCGGCAAGCTTCCAACACACCGGCGGCTCGGCTGGAACCGGCAGCCAAGTGCGCGTGGATATTTTCAATTTCCACCGTCGCCTCATCCACCAGCACACCCACCGCCAGGGCCAAACCACCAAGCGTCATGATGTTGATCGTCTGTCCCGCGGCCCACAACCAGCACACCGCCGCAAGCAAGGAAATAGGAATCGTCAACACTACGATCAAGCCGCTGCGCCAGTCGCGTAGGAAAAGCAAAACCATTAAGGCCGTAAGCAACGCGCCAAGCGCCGCTTCGTTCAACAAGCTCCTCAACGAATCGGTGACAAATCGCGATTGGTCAAACTCCACCCGCACGTCCACGCCTTCCGGACACGCGGCCTTCATTGCAGGCAACGCCTCGCGCACCCGCCGGATCACGTCTAAAGTTGATGCGTCCGATCGCTTGGTCACTTGCATGTACACAGTGCGTTTGCCGTTCACATGCGCATACGCCGTGGGAATATCGGTGCCGTTCTCCACCGTTCCGATGTCGCGTAAAAACACTGGCGGATTCTGCCCTGGTCTCACTGGCGCTTCCATCAGTTCAGGCAGCACCGCGCCCAACGCCGCGTTCGTGGTGGCAAAGCGATTGAAATCTCCAATCCGAACGTTTCCCGCCGGCATAACCGTGCTGGCGCGCGTCACCGCCGCAACAGCTTCCTCCGGCGAAATCCGGTACGACCGCAACTTATCCGGATTCAGCCGCACCACAATCGTCCGTTGATTGCCACCGAAGGGAGGAGGAGCCGACACGCCTGGCAGGGTAGCAAACAAAGGGCGCACGCGGTTCAACGCAAAATCCTGCATCTCACTGGGGCTATGTGTCGCGCTGGAAAAAATCAATTGCCCGATGGGAACACTGCCGCCATCAAAGCGTGTAATAAACGGGCCAACCACGCCGGGGGGCATAAAGGCCCTCGCCCTGGTGACGTAACCCACCGTCTGCGCCATCGCCTGATTCATATCGGTGCCAGGGTGGAAGAACAGCTTCATCAACGCCGCGCCTTGAATGTTCTTCGACTCTACATGTTCAATGCCGCTGATATACAGGAAGTGATACTCGTAGTAATACGTTAAGTAACCTTCCATCTGCGCCGGATCCATGCCCCCGAAAGGTTGCGCCACAAAAATCGCCGGCTGTCCAATCTCCGGAAAGATGTCGGCCGGCATGCGTTGGGTTGCCAAGTATGAGCCCATTAATACAGCTAGCACGGCCACCAAAATGGTGACAGGCCTGCGCATCGCTATAAGAACTAGCCACATGTGATTTAACGAAAGTCCCTTACTTGGTCATGTCCAAAAACGGCTTCAAATCGCCCTGTGCAATCGCCAGGGCAAGCTGGGCCCGCCAAACGTTTAACCGCGCCAATGCGTCATCTACTTCGGCTTGCGACAGCATTCGTTGTGCATCGGCCACTTCAATCATCGTTCCCAGCCCGGCTTTGTATCGCGCCGTAACTTGTTCCAGCATGGTCTTCAGCGCCCCAACTTGATCCGGCGTAGCTTCGGCGATCCGCAGCGCCCCGGCAATCATCGCCCGCGCGCGCTCCTCGGCTCCGTTAACCTCGATCCGCATCAAATTGCGCCGTGCAGTCTCCTTGCGTTCATTCGCTGCTTCAATTTCTTTCTTCACGCGCAGAGTCTTATAATCCAGAACGGACCATGCCATGGAAAAACTCAGTACCCAATTGCCGATGTTCGGCCCAAGTCCGTTCAATCCGCCTTGATCCGGCCCAATGATGCTGGCGCCGGTTCCGCGACCGTATAGTGCGCCCTGCGTGCTGAACTTCGGATAGAAAGATTTGTCCAGGATAGTTTGGCGCGTCTTCACTTCCTCAATCGCCGCGGTTTGCTCTGCAATCGCCGGATGCTCGGCCGCTCCGGTAGCCGCTGCAGGAGCAACACTCAAGAACTTCGCCGCCGCCAACTCCCGGCCCGCCGCTTCGCGCCCAATCATTTGCCCCAATGCGGCGCGGGCCATCTGCTCGGACTGCCTTGCTTGATACAAAAAGGTAGTGGCAACGGCCCGCTCAGCCTTCAAGCGCGAAAGGTCCGCTCCCGGCCGAAGTTCCGCTTTCACCAGAGCGCCAACCAGCATACCTAGTTGGCTTGTCCGTTCAATGGCCGCCTGTGCAGCATCAATATTGCTCTGCGCCGCCAAAATCGTCAAATAGGCATCGGCCGTAGCAGCCGCTACCTCGAACTTGGTTTTATCAATAGAAAGTTCCGCCCGCCGTTTCGATGCCGCGACCGAATCCACTCCAGCCTGCCGCAAGCCGAAATCAAAAGGCTCCCAAGTAACTAGAACGCCCGCCGCCGTGCCGAACATGTTGTGAACTTTCGACGTATCAAGCACCGGTCCGGAGATGGCGGGAATTACCGCATTAGGCTGTAGCAGCCCATAAACATTGTTGTGGGTGGCCCGGTTGGCTTGCAAAAGCAGGTCGGCCCGCGGAAGGTAGGACATCCGCGCAAGCGATACCGCCGACGAAGCAGCCGATGCCTGTTCGACGGAAACTTGAATGGAAGGATAGTGAGCCACCGCCGCGTTCACGGCCTGCTCTAAAGTAATTGCGTGCTGACCCAGAGCAACTGTGGCAGTCAATAGAATCAAGACAGGGAATATCATGAACAAACAGTAAAATACCACAAACCTAGGGCACGGCTTCTTACAATTCGGTTAACTAATCAGGGACCTAGCGGGAGCACTGGTCACTTAGGACCCGTCGACTAGCCTGGCTAGACCGACTAGCTCTGGCAACGGTGCTCTGGCAAACATGCCCCTCAGCGAGTCTACAAAACCAGACGACCAACTTGACCCCTGCGAAATCCTCGCCCCCATCGGGGAAAGCGGCATGGGTGTTGTCTGGAAAGCGCGGGACACAAGGCTCGACCGCACCGTCGCTATTAAGGTCGCATCCGAAGGTTCAGTAAACGCTTCGAGCGCGAAGCCACGTATATTACAGTAGGTGGGGATGGTAGACCAATAAAGTGGCTGTTCCAGCCATTTAACTTACTTCTTAAGCGCTATACATCCTGCAAACCTTCTTCAACTTCTGCAGCAGCGGCGGCACTTCCGTTTCAGCCGCCTTCGCCGCTTCATACTCCAGCGCTAAGTAGCCCTTGTAGCTGGCGCGCTGCAACATGCTCCCGACTCGATTCCAATCCGCCTCATGCGTGCCGGTTTCGTCGGTAATCTCCGCCTTCACCTGCACGTTCACCGCATACGGGACAAGCATCTCCACCTGTTTATAAACGTCGCGCTTGAAGTTGCCCGTATCGAGGTTCACGCCCACCCAAGGCGAATTCACGCGCTTCACGATATCCACGATCCGCTCCGCCTTCTCCGTAATGCCGCCATGATTTTCCAGGCCCAGCACTACGCCGCGGCTCCCCGCATAATCCGCTGAGCGCTTTAAGAGTTCCACCACCCAACCAGCCGCATCATCCTCGCTTGTGCCCTTGGGTACGGTCCCGCCGAAGACGCGAATGTGCCCCGCGCCCAACTTAGCGGCCGCGTCCACCCACTTCTTCACTTCAACGAACTCCTTAGCCGCCGCATCGCCTGGCTCCTTGCACATGTCGGTGCGGATGGAGAGACTGTAGATTTCCACGCCATTCTTGTAAGCCAATTGCTTTAGCGGATAGAGGAACTCGTCGCTAACGCCGGGAAACCAGTAGACGGTCAGATCCAGCCCATCGATTTCCGTGTCCACCGCTAGACGCACCAGGTCGGGATAGGTCATCTTCTTCGACTGTAGCGCCGCGCGATATGAATATGCGCATAAGGCCGGGCGGAGCCTCGATCGCCCGTTAGCCGCTAAGGCGGTGGAATGGAGCGTCAAGGGCAATATCGAAAAAGCGCAAGTTTTCAGCAGTTCTCGTCGATTCATGGCGAATGCTAGTGTATCGCATCAGCCGGGCGGGACGCCGTTACGGAATCCGTAGCGGCTTATCTTCGTTAACCACAACCTGGTAACGCAAGCCGTCAATTTCATAAACCACGCGCAGGGTCTTGTCGGCTCCGACGTCCGGGTCTCCGCCCATATTTTGGTTGTCCGCCTGCACCTGCAGTGAGTTGCCTTGAATTTTTGAGTTCAGCAATTTAGTCACATCCGAAGTTTTTTTCGATGACCCGTAGGTTGCGGCAATAATCCGTAGCCCCACCGGCGGGGCCATAATGCCGCTGAAGAAGCCGCCGCCCGCATTTGACGGTGGTGGGTTCTGTTGTTGGGAGGTGTTGTTCTCCGGCGATTGCGCCAGAGCATTGGCGTCGGGAATTATCATCGTCTGCCCCTCATCGGCGCTGGCCGAGTAATTTTGCCCATTCCACGTGTAGTTCACACGCAGCAATTTTTTGTTGGCCGGCGCCGGATCCACGCCACCCAACGAAGCATTGCTTACGGCAACCCGCAGCGCATCATTACTTATCAGCGAATCTAGCCGTGGCTTCACATCGATGAAACGATCCGCTCTTAAAGCTTGATCCTTACTATTGGGCTGCGCGGGCGCGCCATACTGCGCCGAAACAATGGCGAGTTGCGCGCCCCGACGCCCATTCCTGCCCGAGTTCGGCCGGTTTGGGGCCCCCGTCATTTGATTAGACGGGATATTCAGAATGCCATCTTCAGGAACTGCAACGTCGTACTGTTGCCCTTGCCACGAGTAGCTAACCCGGAGCGTCTTTTGTTTCCCCATTGCCGGATCGCCGCCAAAGCTTTTATTATTCACCGGCGTGCTCAATACATTGTTCTGGATTCTGGAGTCTAGTACGCTTTTTACATCCACCCATTTTGGATCGGCCCCATACTGCGCGGAAATAATCCGGAGTTGGTTTTGCCGCTGATTGTCGCGGCGGCTACCGCTGGCAGCCCCGCCTAACACTCCCGGCAGCCGTCCCAATCCGCCGGTGGTTGGCAGCACGATCCAAGCCCCATCCTGCGCCGAGACTTCGCCGGTCTGGCCATTGTAGTTATATTGAACCCAAAGAGTTTTCAGCGCGCCTGGAACAGGATCTCCGCCCAGCGAATCGGGCATTGCTTGCACCCGCAACGCGGTATTATTTTGAACCTTGTCTTGCACGGCGGCCGTAACGTCCCGAACCGTATTGCCATCCCCGTAGGTGGCCCGAATAATTTGTAGATTGGCTTGAGCGAAACTGAAGCTGCTCAGCAATAGACTGAACAAAAGTGTAAATCGTGGCAAGGGCATTCCTCCATTGTCTCTGATTCTATACTGTCAAATCTGGTTGCGATTATTATTCTTCCGATGGCAAAACCGCAACGAATTCCCCGACTACGCGGAATTGATCAGGTTCCAACTCCCAGGCGGAATAGGCGGGGTTCAACGGTTCCAGCCGGATGTTTGCATGCTCCCAATCACCCTCGTCCGCGCCATGCTGGATTTTCTGACTGCGGTAAACCTTGATCGTGAACCGCGTCGCTTCGTCGAACGCGCCGAATTTCTCGATCAACAATTTACGCCCTGACCTGCCGCCGACAACGTTGCTGCGGAACACGCACAAGCTTCCGTCCCTGATCAGCGGCTCCATGGAATGGCCGGTCACACGCGCCACGAACATGTCGGCGGTAGCGCGGACGCCCGCCGGGGCTTCCACCCAATCCTTCACCTCGTTCAACCCCAACTGTTCACCCAAATGCCCGGCCGCCGCCTGGCACGAAGTCAAAGGCAAATGCGTCTTATAGGGCGCGAGTGCTACCCGCACATTCTCGCGAAACAAGCGCCGCAGGCGGGCGTCGAAATCAGCCACCAACATCGACTCGCGCCCGGTGACGCGCAGGATGTTGCTCCAATGCTCTTCAAGATAGGAAAGAACTTCGTGCCCGCCCTTTTCCGCGGCTTGCTTTTCCAAGTCGCTTTCAAGCAGCTCAAGAACGTCGTGTTCTTCCGGAGCCACTTCGTTCCAATCCTTGCGGAATTTAAGATGGAGTTTGTTGGCTGCGGTGTCAAGCAGCAGCACCCCCACCGTTTCCGGCCTAGACCCGGGCAATTGCAGATCCACAAAAACGCATTCCGCACGCTTCAATTCCACCAACTTCAAGTCCACGCCCGTGCCTGTGCGCTCAAGGTTCATTCCGATTGCCTAATCTCTTTCGATTGTATCCATATCGGCATCAGGGATCAGATTTCGAGAGAAAACATTCATGGCCGCAGATGAACGCTAATAAACGCAGATAAGAATTAGATTGTTTTTGTTATCTGCGTTCATCTGCGGCTAGAAATTGCCTACTTAGCCTTTCTTCCCGTAACTTCGGGTCCATACGGATAGTATCCTTCACGATTGCGAACCTTCAAGTTAGGCAGGCTCACCTCCACGGCTATCCGCCGCTTCACGCGCTTGCTCTCTTCCCTATCGGGCACGTAGCGCAAAATGTATTGCGTCGTAATTTCTCCCGATACATTCGCCACTGCTCCAAAAATGCCCTTGGCAATCTCGCCCGCGTACCCACCCGTACCCACTTTAATGGCGTAGTTCCCTTCGTCCGATGGGGTCGAAAGATATCCGGAAACATCCTTGTACAAATTGTTCAGCGGATATTCCACTCGCCCGCCGGTGGCCGCAGCCAAACGAGTCAGGTTCTTTTCTCCTTCACTGGAGAATCCGAAGGCCACCGTGGAAATCCCGTAAACCGTCACCAGATTACGCTGGGCGATTTCAAGCACTTCTTCCAAAGATTTCTTTGACGCATTGTCATGCCCATCGCCGATCACAACAATCACGCGCCTTGGCTCAAGCGGCTCGCCTTTCACCAAACTACGCGAGGTGCAGGCCATATAAATCGCATCATACAAAGCCGCCCCGCCGCCTGTTTTCAGCTTACCGATCTTCTCCACGATTTTGGCCGAATCGCTGGTGGTGTTCACCGCCAATTCCGCCTGCTCTTTGTAGGTCACCAGGTAGCCTGAAAATTTCTTCTTGCGGTCCGATTCGGGCAATAACGTCAGAGCCAATTCCTGCGCGGCCTCTTGATACCTCTTCCAATGCATCGTCGAGGCGCTGGAAAGGTCCAGCAGGAATCCCACCACGATCGGTTGCTCACGCTCGCGCGAAAAGAAGGTGATGGTCTGTTCCTTGCCCTCGTCGAAAATTTTGAAATCTTCCTTATTTAAATCGGTAACGAACCGCCCTTTGTCATCGGTCACCGTTACCGGCACAATCACTTCGTTGACGGACGCGGTCAAAGTCACCTGCCCGAAAGCGGGAGTGTATCGACAGAGAAGACCCAGGACCAGAAGGTGGCGCATAACCCTAGATTATCCTTTTCATGCGCCACTTGCACAAGTAAACAAGTAAAAAGGGGCGCCTTAGGAATACTACAGTACATCTTCGACGGTATTTATTCATGAATGTGAATGTTTAGTCAGATGGCGAAGTGCGCTGGCATTGTCAGCCAACGTAACCGAACAAGAAATAAATAACAAATGCTAATGGGCTACTTTCCGCTGCTTGCCGGACGGCTTCGTTGTAACCGCAAAGGCGATGAAGCAACCGCTGAATAGAGCTACCGTGGCCCCGGCCCGCAAGAGCACCGGATGTATCCCCTCCCATTCAAGGATCGCGCGAGCGCGTTCCAGTCCTAACAGGTTCGCCGTAATTGCTTGTAGGCACATCACGGCTCCGAACGCGCGCAGGATTATGGGCCAGCGAGAGTTCGAGGCAGCCAGGATCAGCACTAGCCCCAACGCTATGCGAACAGCACCTGCCACGTAGAGACCGCCAGGCGTGTAGTACGAGCGCCGAAGCGTCATCATGGTATCTGGGGAAACGATGCCGGCAATGCTAGCGACTATGATGAAGAAAGCGAGGAGCAACGCGGCAATTCTCATTTCTCATTGTCGCAGGTCAACGGCGGCTGGCAACAGGAACTGAACGCCATGCCGGAGGGCGATGGCACGGTGCTCGACAACTCGTGCCTCATGTGGTTGTCCAATATGTGGGCTGGCCGTGAGCACCACAAATTCCATCCGCCGCTCTGAATTAACCCATCAGCAAAAATCGGTTCACATTTCGCTTGTGCCCAATTCGGGAACATGTTACCCTCGACTAGTTGCGAGTCATAGCAAAGAGTACGCTGACCCGTTTCCTTGCATCGTTACGCGGACAGCCTGTTCAGAAAGCCGTGAAGGACAGGCTGGAAGCTTGGCACAGCGAAGCAAAACGGGCAACGTGGCGAAGCAGTGCCGAGTTGAAGCGAGCGTTCGCGACGGCAAGTGTTCTTAGCGCCGAACGAGTCGTTTTCAACATCCAGGGTAACCACTTTCGGCTGATAGTATCCATCGACTACGCCCGGCAAACTCTGTTTGTTAAATGGATCGGCAACCACATGGCCTACGATAAAATTGATGCAAGGACGGTAGAGTATGAAGCCGGTTAAGACCCAGGAAGACCACGACGCGGCGTTGCTGCAGATCCAGAAACTTTGGGGGGCCGAGGAAGGCACGGCAAGAGGGGATCGGTTGGACGTTTTGATTACGTTAGTGCAAGCCTACGAGGAGCTACACCATCCCATCGATCCCCCAGATCCTATCGCGGCGATCGAATTTCGACTTGAACAAATGGGCGTGGACGCCAAACACTTGGCAGGCATCATTGGCAGCCGTACCCGAGTCTACGAAGTGCTGCGAGGGGACCGTCCATTAACGCTAAATATGATTCGCCGGCTCAATGAAAAACTCGGAATACCCGCAGAGATTCTGATCCGGCCTTCCAAGCGCGCAAGAAAGCGCAAGGCCGCATAACAGTTTTGGAGAAACCGCGGAGAGATAGAGTTGCCCGTCAAACGAGGCTAGTGAACCCGGTGACATCGCCACCCCCTTGAGCTACGCTTTCAACAAGAGTGGGAAAACCTTCGAGCAGCGCTATCGATGCACTTCGCGTATTTTTGCCGCGTTCAAGGCCGTAGGGATTACCGTCACGTTGGACGATTCTGGAATTGCTAGCATGATAAGATTAACTCGTGGCTGTAGCTTTCCAATTCGAACAGGCCAAGGCGATTGCCGCAATTGAAGTTCTCGTAGATGGCGGCATTATCGACCTGACTCGCGGTAAGATCGCAAAACTTCTTTTTTTTGCGGACAAACGGCACTTGGTTCAATATGGCCGCCCCATAACGGGAGACTGGTACGCGGCATTGCCCCACGGGCCACTACCATCCAATATTGGGAATATGATTGAAGCTTTTGAGAACCAAAATCTTTCAATGGCCGGAGTTGCTAACATGCATGCCCTTTTTTGTCTAGATAGGATCTACCAATATCCTAGGCTGAGAAAAATTACTTCGCTGCCAAAAGCGACCCTGAAAGAAGAGTTATCCGACAGCGACGTGGAAGTCCTCTCCGAGTGCATCCAGGATCTCGGGCACTTATCTTTCAGCGCACTTCGTGCAATTAGCCACGACCAACCGGCCTATAAGATAGCTTGGGAACAAAAAGGGATCAAGAATCAGGAACCAATGGCATTCGAAGACTTCTTCGAAGACGATCCGGACTCTTTAGCTGGCGTGAAAGAGGAAATGATCGAAAATTGCAAGATGAGGCAGACGTTCCCCGAGCCTGTCTTTGATTGATTCACTTGCACCTGGCTGCATATTCAGAATACCGTTTGACTTTGAAGACGGGGCCGGCCCGCTCAAAAAACACTTTATACTACTAGGCTCGCTCAAAGGGGCGGCTATCGCCGTTAAAACAACCACAGCAATAGCGCGATATGGCGCCAACCCATCCGGCTATCCTGGCATTGTATTCCTCTCAGTTCCCAACTACCCATTCACGAAGCCAACAGTCATAGATCCGGCAAATGGGTTCGCAATCGATGAACCAAGAATGAAACGCCACCGTGAGAAATCCGAGTTGGAACTATGGGAACCAATTGAAGGGCTCTTGCAAAAAATTTACAATGTCCTCCATCTACATAGATCGTTAGATAAGAGACGAAAAGAAGGATATCAAACAGTAATCCGAAAATCCTTGTTACGTGGTGCATAAACAACCAACACAACGTTAGGACACTACCCCGCGCCAGGTGGTGTCCTAACGTTTGAGCTATGCCTCATCAACCAGAACTAGAAACAGTCCGCGACCTCATCATTTCCGCTCACGCGATCACCTCCACAATCCCTACGCCAGCCGGTCAAAGCGCCACAGAGAAGCTACGAGCCGCTATCGCCCTGGTGAACGATCTGCGCGACACCAAGCCAGCCGCAGCGCTAGGCAAGCTCGGAGGCACGGCCCCGATCTCACCCGGATCGGTGATCCGGTCAGCTTCCTCGACGATGGATAGTTTGTACTCGCCGGTGAACTTGCGCCGCTTGGCCTTGGCCGAC
>JAYVXT010000603.1:0-4390 GCA_043785065.1 Bryobacterales bacterium
CCCAGCGATAGCGACCGCGACCGCGCCTTCGCCGAAACCCAAACAATCCTGAAGGTGTACCCCAACGTGAAGGCAATCGCCGGCATCAGTGCCCCCGCCGTCCCCGGAGCCGCCGAAGCCGTAAAGCAATCCGGCCGCAAGGATGTGAATGTCACCGGCCTGTCCCTTCCCAGCATGTGCAAGAGCTACATTCACGACGGCGTGATCCGCTCAATCGTCCTCTGGAACACGCACGATTTGGGCTACCTAACTATCCAAGCCGCGGATGCGTTGATGAAAGGAAATCTCAAGGACGGCTTCAAAGCCGGCATCCTAGGTCCACACGAAGTAAGGAAGGATCACGTAATGCTAGGCGAGCCGTATGTATTCGACAAATCAAACGTGGACAAATTCGACTTCTAGACTCCACCAAATCAATCCTCATTACCCACAGCCAGAGTACTCTACTCTAATAACCAAAATATTCTCAAAGCCAGACCATACTCAAAGCCAGAATGATCCCCAAAAAGTGGGGCTGGCCCCCTGGCCAGCCTGATCAGGTGCTGGATAAACCTCCAATAAACCCGCTCACCTGGCACACCGCCCGCAAGATTTTCCAAACACATAAGACTCCGCCATCTGGTCTTCAGCCGGCACAACCGCCCGGCAATTAAAGCACTCCACCGTCCCCGTCTCTTTCAAATCCGGAGTCAACGCCACGCGCCGGTCAAAAACAAAACATTCCCCATGATAGTGATCCCCCCCAACTTCTTCAAAGTACTTCAATATCCCGCCATCTAACTGAAACACGTTTTCAAATCCATGATCTTGCATATAAAGGACAGCCTTCTCACACCGAATGCCGCCGGTACAAAAGGTAACCACCGTCTTATCCTGAAGCCCCTCGCGCAGTCCGCTAACACGCTCCGGAAATTGACCAAAAGACCGCAACCCCGGATTAACCGCCCCTTCAAAAGTTCCAATCTCAACCTCAAAAGCATTCCGCGTGTCCAGCATCACGACCGGTCGGCCACTGT
The DNA here is from genome assembly GCA_043785065.1 of Bryobacterales bacterium. GTDB lineage: Bacteria > Acidobacteriota > Terriglobia > Bryobacterales > Bryobacteraceae > JANXSF01. The sequence continues at coordinate 1,017 of JAYVXT010000603.1, forward strand.
CGTCATGCCCAGCATCCAACCACCGCTTCAAATCCAAAGGACGCACTGCCGGAGCCCGCACCCCAATCGGCCGCACCTGCGGCTGCCGCATGGTTATGATCTCTTTCTTCAGCTTCACCAGCATGCGATTGAACGGCTGATGATCGGACCAACTTTCCTTCGGCTCAACACCCGCGAAACGAGCATCGGACTTAAGCCAGGCAACCCAGCCGGAGAGCTTATCCGGCTCCCCAGCCAGAAATAGATTAATGCCCTCAGGCGCCAGCAGAATGGTGCCCTTCAAGCCGGCCTGAACGCACTGCTCACGAAAGTGCCCGCGCATTGCCGCCAAGTCATCCAAAGCAACAAACCGGTAAGCCGAAATATTAAGAAACTTCCCTTCCATGCCAGCTTTAATTATCCCCGACATTTGTCTTGGAACCCAATTGCGAAAGATAACAGTCAGACACCACCCGCAAAGCGGGTGGCGATAGAAGTCGTCTTCTATCTCTGGCAGTGGGGCATTGAAGTCATCCGGTACAGCAAACGCGCCGGCAGAAGACCCGATCTTGCGCTTGGGTTTTTCAACGGTAAACGAAACAAGTTGAGCGCAGGCTTGCCGGATTTGGAAATAACGACAACTTCACCCAGTTCAACTTTTTCAAGTAGCTTGGAATAGATGCGTTTTGGCTTCGTGCATCTCACCATATAAACGGAATGAGCGGTAGACTAACCAGTGTCAACCGTAGGAAAGGGTAAAGGTTACAACTTTTGATGCGCCGAGTAAGAAACCGAAGTTATGGATATTAAAAACAAGAGTCTCCCTCTCGTTTATTCACAAGTTTGCAACATTTTCGCAATCTTACTTTCGTTCTTCAGTGTTAACCTAAGTACAAAGGGTTAAAATGAGTTTACCCACAGCGCTATCAAGCCAGGGTTGTCAATTTCGCTCCGTATTCGACCTCTCAACTGTAGATGTGCCTTGCAGCACAACAACACCCGGATGTGTTCTTGGGAGCTTAGGTCAAATTCAAGAAAAAAAGGAGTCGCTTCATGAAACAGGTTTTATCCTCGCCAACTTCATCCTCGCAAGCAACGTGGCCTAGGTCACTCGGCAGGCAATTTTTGGGCATTTTCACGTTCTTACTAATTTCAGCGCCTGCTCTGCTGGCGCAAGGTTCCGGGTTTGGTTCCATCACGGGTGTCGTTAAGGACGCCTCGGGCTCCGTCGTTCCGGGGGCAGCAATCGTTGTGGAAAACATGTCCAAGGGTATCCACCGCGAATTGGAAACTACCGGCGCAGGATCCTTCAGCGTGCAAGCTCTGGTGCCGGCCAGTGGCTACTCGGTCAGCGTGAACAAGCAAGGGTTTGTTATTTATAAGTTGGAGAACATTACGGTGGCAGTCGGCGAAGCCGTCACGTTGTCTCCTAATTTGAGCGTCTCCTCCTCCAGCACGATTGTGGAAGTGAGAGACCAAGCCCCGGTTATTGACAACACCAAGATCGACGTTTCCGAGGTGGTCACCAGCCAGCAGATCCTCGACCTGCCGATTAACGGCCGCCGCGTCGATTCGTTTGTGCTGCTGACCCCGGGTGTTACCACCGACGGGCCATTCGGGTTGATCTCATTCCGCGGCAATCCGGGCGGCAACTCTTTCCTCACCGATGGCAACGACACTACGAATCAGTTCTACAACGAGAACGCGGGGCGCACGCGCACTACCAATATTTCCCAGGACGCAGTGCAGGAATTCCAGGTAGTCACTTCCAACTTCCTGGCTGAATATGGCCGCGCCTCAGGCGGCGTCATTAACACGGTGACCCGCAGCGGCGGCAACGAGCTTCACGGCACGGCATACTGGTTCTTCCGCAACCGCACCTTGAGCGCTACCGATATTACGGCGCGCGGCGTCAATCCTCCGGAATGGCGTCATCAAGCGGGTGCAAGCATCGGAGGAGCAATCATCAAGAACAAACTGTTTTACTTTTTTAATGGCGAACTGCAACGCCGCAACGCTCCTATTGTTTCCTCGAACGTTTTGAACGGCGCCTTATTCGACCCGGCGGGCAATTTTAGAACTACCGTTTGCGGTTTGCCGGCAACCCCCGCCCAATGCGCCGCCGCCAACGCTTATATTGTTAGCCGCACAGCCACACAGTTGGTTCCGCGCACCATGGACACCAATTTGATGTTCGCCAAAGTGGACTATCGGCCTAACGACAAGAACTCCTTCAGCTTTAGCCATAACTTCCTGGACTTCCGTTCCCCCAATGGGATTCAAACGCAACTTTCGCTGGCCGACGGGTCCGGCATCGGCAATAACGCCGATACCAATGTGTTCAACCGGACGGCTCGCATCAGCTGGACTTACATCCCCATGCCTACAGGTGTGAATGAAGTCAGGTTTGGCTTCTTCAAGGATCGCCAATACGATCCGGCCAGCCCCAGCCTTTTGCCTTCCGTCGGTCCTATCACACTAGCAGTGCAAGGCACCTCGAACGTGGGTTATCCTAACGGGTACCCAAGGCTGAACCCCAGCGAAAACCGCTTCCAGTTGGCTGATAACTTTTCCTATGTCACCGGAAAGCACAGTTTCAAGGTAGGTTTGGAATGGTCCCATGTTGAAGATTACGTGAATCGCCTAGGCAATCGCTACGGCTCCTATACCTATGGAACGCTTTCGGCATTCGCTCAGGATTTCAGCGGAACTGGTGGTGGTAAGAACTGGCAGACATACAGCCAAGCCTTCGGCAACCCCATCGTGGATACAAGTATTTGGGAAATGGGATGGTTTCTGCAAGACCAATGGCGCATAACTCCAAAGCTGACCATCACGCCTGGCATTCGATACGAATACACGCACATCCCTCAGCCTCCGCAAACCAATCCCGCGTTCCCGCAAACGGGAAGAATCCCAACCGATCACGCGGCCAACTTCGCTCCACGCTTCGGATTCGCCTATGCGATTAACCCGAAGACTTCGTTCCGCGCCGGTTACGGGTTGTTCTATAACCGCTATACAACTTCCACCATCGAGAATTTCTTCTTGACCAATGGCCTTTACCAAGCAAGCTATTCGCTTCAAGGCGCAAATGCGGCGCAGTTGGCTTCTGGTCCCACCTTCCCGCAGAAACTGGCATCCGCCCCCAACGTAACGGGCGCTTCCTCCATTCTTTTCGCCGACAAGGACTGGCGCAATCCTTATTCGCAACAAATGGATATAGCACTGGAACGGGAGATCGTGAAAAACACGAGTCTCACAACCTCCTACGTTTGGAGCCGCGGCATTCACCTTCTATCCGCCCGTGACGCCAACGCGGCGGAGCCAACCACCTCTGCCACCTTCCCGATCCTCGATATCAGCAATAATCAGGTGGGCAGCTACACAACCCC
>JAYVXT010000604.1:0-4387 GCA_043785065.1 Bryobacterales bacterium
TACTTCGCGCCGTCAATGACGTCGATGGATTCTGCTACGATTGCCATGTTGGGAATTCCGGGGAGGGTTATTTGCCCATGAGGGGGCCGAGGCCGGAGGCTGCGCCGAGGGCATTGGCGACGGCCATGAAAGCCGTATAGAGATCGCCGATAGTTTTCCCCCCGCCGATATCGCTGGAAGCTCCACCGCCGGATGGGTTGGGGGTGTCTATTTTGCCGGAAGGTATGAATTTTCGTTCCGAATTTGCAATCAATTTTAAGTGCGCTCTTGCTGTTTTTGGGTCTTCTTCATCCCATCCATTTTCGTAGAGTCCAGTATCGCTATTCAGCCATTTCTCGGTGGCTTTGTTTTGGTTAGCTCTTTTTCTGTCAGATTCAATTACCTCTCGTGTGTGCGCCAATGCCACCGCCTTCGCGTCCACACCGGGATTCGCCCTTGCCATCCCGCCCGCATTCGCCACGGCTTTAGCCATCCCGCCATCCTGTAACCCGGCAATCGCTTTATCCAATTCTCCGCGAACCGGATCGCTATAGTCGCGACTCATCAACGAATTCGTTTCAAGGTAGCTGCGCATCGTCTGTGCGGTGCCGCCGGCGTTGGATTTGTCGAGTGACGCACGATGTTCCCGCAACTCCGATGTAAACGTGGCTTTCATCTTCGCCCGTAATTCCGGGTCCGCCGCTGCAATCTCGTTCTTCATATGGTTGGCAGTCATCCGCACGCCCGCCTGCTCGTCGAGGATATGCTGCGGTGAACCCGTGCCGGATCGGATGCCGGCGGCCTGCGCCCTGGCGTCGAGGGTGGACTTGGCTTGTCCGATGTTGAAGCCATGCTCGGCGACAAGTTCCCCACGTTGCATATACCGTTGAGCCGCCTTCCACGGTTTATCACGGGCCTGCAAGTTTGGATCGTCGAGGATTGAGCCAGTTTCAGCGTCGAAATCGGTGAGTTTGGCCGCGAAGAAGTTACGCCCGGTTCGCTGTTGGGAGGCGACCATATGCTGAGATGTGCTCCGCATCATGGAACGGAAGCCTTGGGCGTCGTTGGCAACATCCAGTTTGCTTTGGGCATCAAACGCCTGATTTTTCTTCCAGTTTTCCAAGACCATCCGGGAATGTATCCACGGGTCTTTTTCACCTTCTAAGGCAACCCCCTGATCCGCCAGCATCTTTTTTCGTTCGGCTTGTCGCTCTAAAACCCGTGCGCTTTGGTTGTCATGCATAGCCCTGGCTTGAACCGCTGAAAGTTCCAGTGAGGCAACGGCAACCATCGTGGTGGCTTGGTTGCCGAGGAGGGCGTTTTCTCGATCTAAAACAACAAGCATCTCCTTGTGCAAGGCAAGCAATTTTTTTTGCTGTTCAATCGCCACCGGGTCTCGATCTGCGAGTTGGGTTTTGTTTTCCTCATCGAAAATCCGCCGCTCTTCCTTCATGGCGTTTCGCGCCTTTTGATCTCCGGATACGTCAACGTCGGCACGCCGAGCTGTGAATTTGTTTCCGGTTTCAGTGATGCGGGCGACGTATTCCGACTTGACCTTCATCCTTGCCGTCGCAAGGTCTATCTTGTCGGCTTGCGCCAGAATCCTCGCCTGCTCTTCTTCTCCGCTGTCAAAGAAACTCCGCCCATCGACCCAGTTCATTACACCCGCCTTGATATGGCCGAGTCCGAACGCCGACGACTTTCCTCCCTCCCGCTTTGCCATCATGGCCGCGAGTTCCTTGCGGGGATCGCCCGCCGCGCTAATCATTTCAGCGGCGTAGTGCTGTTGTGAATCGATTTCATGGAAGATTTCGCGGGCGATAAACATCCCGCTGAGCATTCGACCGAATCCGGCGCGTGCGAATGATTTTTTACGACCTCCGCCCGCCGGTCCATCGCCGTTGTCGCCCGATCCGTAATTCCCGGCCCCATTGGGGATGTTTACTGTATTTATTCCGCCCCCGCCGGAGTTTCCGCCACCAATGCCACCTCCGCCAAACGCATTGGTTCCCCAGGTCCAATTGCCGTTTCCACCCGCCCGCGACACCGTCACCGGAATCGGCATGGACGCTGCCGTGCGCATAGCCTGCATCGTTTGAGCAAACGACGTTTTCAGTCTTGCCAACTGCCCTTCCATCGGGGCAGAGTCGATGCGCGGCGTAAGCATTCGCATTCCACCCGATGCACTCCCGACAAGCTGCGCGAACGCCTGAGTCGCGTTACGCACCGCCGTCGCGTGTGCCTGCAATGCCGACGTATCCAGCGTCATTTTCATCACGACGGGGTTGGCCTTTGCCGCCGCCTTTGCCGCTGCAATACCCGCCGCTACGTCACTTTTCAGCGGACCGGTATCACCGCGCAGTTCAACGGAAATGCCGCCGATCGATGTTGTGCTATCAAGTTCGCTCATGGAATTGCTTTGCGTTTGAGGGTGAAGGTCGCTAGGCTTTTACGCGGTTCTTACGAAAGAGGCAGATGAAACAATTTCGAGTGGGAATGACTGACGGGAAGATTATCGCAAGCATCTTGGTGGCTGCGGTTTCAATGTTCGGGATGGTGACATTTTATGTCAAACATCGAACGGATACTGGAATCGCGAAACCGGCAACTCAAATATCAGTAGCGGAACCAATATCCGTCAAGCCAGCCATATCTAAGAAAGTTTCGGTTCAATCTAAGATTCCAACATCTCCAAAAGCAGCAGATGCCATGACGGCGCAGGAATTATCGGATGAGGTGAAAAAGTTTGCCCCGATTTTAGTACAAAGAATGAAGGACGAAGATAAACTCCGGTCAAGACCAGCAGACCCTACGGTCACTCGGTCAACAACTTATTCAGTTGTTTTCACTGATGTTCAAAAAACAAACTCGCTCATTGATCCAATGGTAGGGATGATCGCAATCAGCGTGGTTCATATGTATCAAGACAAGCAATTTACTTCAATTGGCTATGTTCGTAAGGAAACATTCACAGCTACAATTGCAGTCAGTGGTCCGAACACTTGGAAATGTCTGCACGGGGAACGAAAAATTGAAGATCACTATTCTTATGACTCGTCGGCTCCCAAATCTACGGAAATAGGGCAAGTCTCAGACCAAACGGAATATCTTCGTAGAATGATTGAGGTAAACTAGCCCCCCTTCTTCCCCAGCCGCTTCACAATCGCATCCGCCTCCCGCTGCACCTGCGCCTGCGGGGTCGACGAATCGCCGCTCTTCCATTCTTCAATCCCGACGATCTCCCGGTAGTACCCGAACAACCGGGATACCGGGATCATGTACGGATCGCCGAGCGATGGAAACCAATGAACCACCATCGCGCAGATGTGCCCCCAGTCCGTTTCCTCCGCCTCATCATCATCTTCGCCGCCTACTGCCCGTAAGCGGCCGTCGGAGGGTTTGCCGGGGTCACACCTTCCTGTCCGTAGGCAACGGTGGGCTTGTCTTCCGGTTCGGATGAGCCGCCGAATACAATCGGCAACCCGGCGCAGACCTTGCGAATGAGTGAATACATCTCATCTTCAGTCATCGTCGGCATGGCATCCGTCGCATCGGGGTGGGCCTTCTGCCAAGTGTATTTCGATAGTGCAATCCGTCCGGGTCCGTCATTGGAAAACCGGATGAACTGATCCATCGTTACCAGTTCTTCATCAATCGCCTGCAACTCATCGAGCCACTCCGCCGCCGGGATTTCCATGAGCTTGAAGTTCTCGATGAGCAGGCGTTTTCGTTCCTTCTTTTGCTTGCCGAGAATCTGGACATACACATCATCCAGCGACAGCTTCGCGAACGTAACTTCGTTGCCGGAAACGGGGTGGGATACGGTGGGGGAATTGTCTTCGGGGGTCATAGGGTCCGGGGTGAGAGAAAAGGAATGGCGGTGGGTGTCCCGCCCTTGTCAGAATAGCAATTATGTTAAAGGCCAGACCTCTATCAGATCCGACTCGTTACGACCGGTCAGATCATAGTTCACCGCCGCCCGCATGCGCGCATGACCGAGCGTGACGGATTCCGCCACCATGTTGCAAGACTCCGTAACGCCGGTATCGAGCGTAAACGTAGTGGCGTAGCCCAACGTGTTGAACGTACTGCCCGTGCCACCTGCAATCGACGGCGCGGTGTTGGCATTGTGAGCCAAACAAAACGCCGAGATATTGAAATTGAAATCCGGCGTGGCGTTGCCAACGTTCTTGCAAGCCGTGTTCGTGCCGTAGGGCGTCACGTTCTCAACGGATTGTGAAGCCTTGATCTGGAATGAAGTAAAATCGGCAGCGAAAGTGCCGTACGCGATGGCCCCGTTTTTCGGGGAAAGTGAGACTGAGGTGGGCATGGTTATCTCCGAGAGGAAAACCGTACGCGGGGTAATGTTCGCATGGTCGATCGCGTACGATGATCGCCGTGCGTGATT
>JAYVXT010000605.1:0-13705 GCA_043785065.1 Bryobacterales bacterium
CCGGGCGGCCTGAAGTATAGGCTGGCTGCTTTACTTTGGGTGTAAGCATTTTCCACAAACGGCTCTCCCCTCGAGTAAGCTCATTGTTCGTTAGATCAACTTTCTTTGCAAGTATAGTTCCATCCTTTTGCCGGATGCCTTCGTAAGAAATGAACATGTTGGAACCTATTTGTTCTTTGGTCGCAAGCGCTTCCAATGGTGCCGAATCTGCATCGTAATCCTCGGTCTCTTCGGCCACTTTTGCAGGGGAGAGATTTCATGAGAAACTGGGAGCCTTGTTGCCACCGGTACAAATCCTACAGCCCTAACCTGATGTTCGCTTTGACGCCAAACATATCCGAGGTAAGAACCGTGTGCGTTAGTAGCGCTCGCACGGGTCTGTGCGGGGCGCAGTGGGTTCAACCGCTGTCCCTACCGCGAACGGCTGGCCCGCAGAGGGCCCCTGGCGCGACTGCTCAGGTAACGGAAAAAGCTTCGACAAAACAAGACGCTTCATTCGAGCCATGATTTGCCCGATGGCCTGGGGTCATACAGTGTGGGGTCATATAGTAAAGATATGGCGACCGTGCATATCCGTACATTCGAGCTTATGGTAACTCAGTCGGTGGAAAAACTACCTCTCGGTTTCCGGAAGCGTCTGCGCAACGTTGCGTTCGTGGTGGAAGCGGAATCGGCTGAAGGCGATTTACTGGGATTGTACGAAGGCGGCGGAGCATTTCACATGCCGGACAAGATCACCATTTACCAGCGTCCGCACGAACAATCCACGCGCAATTTGCGGCAGCTTCAAAAGTTGATTGATGAGACAGTATGGCATGAAGTCGCCCATTATTTCGGCTTAAACGAATCCCAGGTAATGCGGGCCGAACGCCGGCGGGCTCGCAACTCTCTTTAATTTAACTTTACCTAATTAAAATGCGTTAAGCTTAAGGCAATCTCGTCGGTTAGGAGTTGTCCTATGAAGTACTTACTCGTCCTTATTTGCACTGCCTGCGCATTTTCCCAGACCAACCGGGGCAGTATCAGCGGCACGGTCACCGACCAAAGCCAAGCCATCATGACTGGCGTCAGCGTCACCCTTACCAATATGGGAACTGGGGACATCCGCAAGACCACCACTAACAATTCAGGGGCATTCACGTTTCCCAACCTTGACCCCGTCACTTATAAGGTTGAAGCGGATTCGCCAGGTTTCAAGGGCAGCATCGTGGAGAACGCCAAGGTCGATACTGCATCGAACACCACGTTGAACATTGTTCTGCAAACCGGTTCGGTCGATACCAAGGTCACGGTGACGGCGGAATCGACGACGGTGAATACGGAATCGGGCACGCTCGGCTCCACGATAACCTCGCGCGAAATTCAGGACATCCCGCTGGTGAATCGCAGCGTGCTCGATCTGGCTCTGACCCTGCCCAATATCGGCGGCGACGCGGGTTCGGAAAACCCGGCGTTGGTAGGTGTCACCACCTGCCCCGGATGCAATTTGACGGTTGGCGGCGGTAGGCCAATGAGTGGAATGATCACGGCCGATGGAGCCAATAACACCGGCGTCAGTCTGGGCCGGACCATGGTGAGCTTCTCTCCGGAAACAGTGCAGGAGTTCACGGTGCAAACATCGGCATTCTCCGCGCAATACGGAAACACCGGCGGCGGTATCATCAACGTTACAACCAAATCCGGTACGAATTCACTGACAGGAACCGCGCTTTGGTACAATCGCAACCCCGACTTTGCCGCCTCGCCATTCACGTTGGCCACAAATAATCGGCCACGGCCCACGCTGAAGTACAACCAATTCTCGCTCGCCGCGGGGGGCCCGGTTTGGATTCCGAAAGTGTACAACGGCAAGAATCGCACTTTCTGGTTCGCGGCGTTAGAGCCGTTCTACAGGCGGGATCATTTGGATCAATATGGCGTCCTTCCTACCGATGGCATGCGTCAGGGAGATTATAGCGATGTTGTGAATACCGCAAGCGGCTGGCTACCCAAGGCGGTTGTCCAGCGCTTCACGGGAGTAGCCCCTGCTTCGGCTTTAACGGTGAACGATAGCGTCATTTATAACCAGTACAACGTTGTTGGTGGCAATCAATTCACCCCGGCAACGCTAGCGGCTGGCCAAACCGCCTTCCTTCCGTTTCCCGGCAACATCATCCCCAAAACGATGCTGGATACGACGGCGCAGAAATCGCTGAAATATATAAATTCGGCTAGCGATTATTATTTGAACTCCAACGGTGGAATCTCCAACATCTATTCGCCCCGCTTACTCTCTCAGGATGAAAAGCGTTATACGGTGCGAGTAGACCATACCCTCTCGGCAATGAACCGCATTAATGGACGCTATACGGAGACGCCTATTGTGAAGATTCAAGGAACACCGGTGAGTCCCACCAACAGCGGAGCATCTTACAGTTGGGCGCGTCAGGCGATGTTGGCCGATACGCATACTTTTTCTCCGACAATGATGAACGACTTGCGCTTGAACTATACGCGCGGGCGCTTCAGTTCCACGGTTGATCCCCAATGGGATCCATACACGGGAACGAATCTCAACACCGAATTGGGCTTGCCTTCAATCACCAAAGGCGGACTACCTTCTTTCAGTGGTTTGTTTCCTGGTTCTTCACAAGGCGGCGGTGGCAGTACGGCTACCGGCTTTGGGGGCGCTGGTTCGACCCAAGCGGAAAACAAAGAGGAGCGTTATGCGCTGACCGACATTGTCTATAAGACCGTGGGCAAGATGAACTTTACCTTCGGTGCGGACTTTTCGCACTCCCTGCAGAACGTATTGCCTCTTTATGGGGCCTTTGGTGGTATCTATGCATTTGCAGGGACACAGACAAATTCCAATGGAACCACCACGGGTACGGGCGGTTCGCCTTGGGCCAGCTACCTGCTTGGCGTAGTGAACGGCAACGTGACCATGCGTAATGTGCAGGTTCCTTATTACTATCGTTGGAACTCCGGTGCTGCATTCGTGCAAGACGATTGGAAGATACGCCGCGATCTGACCTTGAACATCGGCCTACGTTACAACTTAACTCTGCCGCGCACGGAAAAGTACAACAATCAAGGCGTGTTCCGCACCGACTTGGCGCAGGATTATCCACTAGCATCACCACTGACTTTGGCAACTGGCCAAGTTGTGAATTCGGTCAAAGTTCCTCCGTTTGCATTCGCGGGAATCGGTGGCAACTCGAAATATTTGACGCCTGCCCAGTATATGGAGTTCGAACCGCGCTTTGGTTTTGCTTGGCAGCCAAAATTCCTGGCATCGAAAAAGATGGTCGTGCGCGGTGGCTATGGTTTATCCCACGCGCCCATCAGCGGCTTCACGCAGTTACCTCAGCCTGATTTCGGAGCCAATTCCGCGTTTCCATCAACGGTCCCGTCGGCCACTGCCAATCCGCAATACGTGATGCGGCTTGGCGAGAACCCTCCCGTGTTGACGCCCATTTCGCCGGCGGCTTCCGTCTATGGTTCAAGCGGCGCTCCATCGAACGGTCTCAATTATCTAAACAGCCTCTACTATCAGGCTTCGATTGGCGGCTATGCTGTATCGCAGAATTATCATACTCCTTACGTGAATAATTGGAACTTCACAATGTCGTGGCAAGCAAGTCACAATACAACCGTTGAGATGGCCTACACAGGTTCAATGGGCATCCACTTGTTGATGGGCCAGGAGAATATCAACCCGAAAAACGTAGGGATGATCAGCTCGCAATTGGCTCAGAATATCAACACGACGGCAACAATCCCCGATCCATTGGGCCGCCGCAATCCGTTTTCAAACGCCTTACTTACGGTGCAGAACGGATCGCTGGGCAGTCCGTATCTAGGCTTCTCAACTTTGTATCAGTGGTACGACGCATCGGGAAACAGCATTCGTCACGCGGGCTACGTCAGCGTGGTCCATCGCGCGGGCCGCGGACTGAATTTTACCGCCAACTATACGCTGGCTAAATCGATCGATACCGGATCAAGCGCCGGCGGCGATAAGGGCATTCTTACCGGTGTCGGCGGAGCGGTTGGCGGCCAGGTCGTATTTGGCGGAACTCGCGGCGGTGACCGCGGCGTTTCCACTTTCGATCAACGCCACCTGATTCGCGGGACGGCGATTTACGATCTGCCTTTCGGCAAAGGGAGGCGCCTCATGAATCATACGTGGAAGCCTCTTGAATGGGCTCTGGGCAATTGGACATTGAGCGGATTGAACCGCATCAACAGCAGTTTCCCCTATATGGCTTATCTTTCCGACGCCAATCAGTTGGGCGATTTGACGCATAGCATCCGGCCCGACATCAATCCGGGCGCGCCGTTGCTGAACCCGCTCTATTCACGCAGTTGTCCGGTGGGTACGGGTTGTCAGCCTTATCTGAATCCTTCAGCATTCATGCGTCCGGCGGTGGGGCAATTGGGGAATGCTCCGCGCACGCTCGACGGGGTGCGTGGACCCTTCCAACACTACCTTGATATTTCGGTACAAAAATCGTTCCGCATCGGCGAGGGCCGGACGAAGGTTCAGTTCCGTATAGACGCGCTAAATGCGTTCAATCATCCGACGTTTGCCGTATATCCGAACAATGCCGGCGGGGCAGATTTCATGGGTGCGCCAAGTACCGCTATCTTGAGCACGGCTGCCTACACAACCTGGGCACAGGCTAATGGGCAACCCATTTATGATGCGACGGCCGGTACGCCAGGAAATACTTTGTATAACCAAATGGTGAACATGGTAAACGCTCAAAAAGGACCTTCGGGCGCACTGCCGGCTAACTTCTTCACCGTGCCGCTGGCGGCGAATTTCTATGGGACCAATCCGAATTCCTTTGATATCCGGACACTACAAGGATACAAGCAGTACCAGTTGCGGAATGCTTATGCGACTAACTTTGGAACCCTCTATAACAACAGCGTGCCACGATACTTGCAGTTCGGCGTGAAGCTATATTTTTGAGGGAGTTGATTTTCTTTTGAGGCCGACTAATGGCGACCTCAATTCCTTATTGGTTTGATTTGCAACCCGCATCGAAGGCAGGAGGCGATGTTGTTTTCATGCCTGATTCCGTCGGAACCAGGGATGACGCTTGGCAACAGGCCCTTAGCCTATTGCCGAAACACATTATTTTAAATGCAACGGACGAGATTTTTTATTTTGATCCGGGTTAATTCGAGTGGAGAGACTTTTATGAAGAAGTTTTTGTTTGCATTGTTGTTGAGCGTTTCGACGCTACTGAATGGCCAGATATCGATCGGTGTCAAAATCGGCGCCCCTCCCCCACCCAGAGTTTTGAGGGTGCGTCCTGCCTCGCCAGGTCCGGATCACCTCTGGCTTGATGGGTACTGGTTTGTAGAGGGAGGACGGTATCGGTGGCACGATGGTTATTGGACGCGCAGACCCTACGAAGGCGCTTTTTGGGTGGGACCACGGCATGATGGAGCGCAGTTCTTTGCCGGCCACTGGGATGGTCCGAATGGACGCTTTGAGCACGAGCACCGGTGGGACAAGGAACGGGGCCGGGATTTTGATCGCCGCCGACGGTAGTTGTGCGTTGTGCCGGGAATCGACCGGGATCACTCATGGCAAGGGTCAATGAATAGACGCTCGACCCGAGCCTGAGTTAACCACACTGACGAGGCCGATAGATCGGATCCGGACTCGCGATGGATGTGCATTGACTCACTGCGCACTATCCTTCAGAGAGACCACTTTCAATGCTCTGGTCTCCTTAGTGCTGGGCTTGATCTCCACCTTCAGCGCCGCGCTTTCGTGCTGCTGCATCAAATCCGGATCCAGCGCTTCCATGGAGTCCACTCCGTCAAACGCGATTAAGTAATAGCCGCCGGGTGCAATTCCAGGTAACTTAAAGCGTCCGTTCTGGTCCGTGGTCACCATTTTCTGCAACAAAGAGAGCAGGTCCTGCTTCTTGGTATCGGGACGCAGCAGCACGGCGGCGCCTTTGACAGGTTCGCCTTTTTCATCCACCACGGAACCTTCCATGTTCGCAGCCGTACCGCTGACAACCAGTTCGATTCCCGCGCTGGACGAATGTTCCAGATCGAGGCCATTTTCGAGAATGTCCGTGTCACCAAAGCGGGCGGACTTAAGATAAAATTCATTCGGCAATCCGTTAACCCGAATAGTGTATGCATCCGGCGTGACTCGAGGAATGGAGAAGGCGCCCCCTTCCTTTACGCGCGCCGACGCGTATCCGCCCATGGCGAATGATCCCGGGCGCGGCTGAAGAAAAACATTCAGATCCTGCAGGTTCAACGATGCTTCCCCTTCGATGCGTAGGCTGCCCTGCACTTCACCGCCTGATGAGAGCGTGAGGGAAACACCCTCCACGTTGCTATTGGTGATTTCAATTAAGGCGCGCGCGGAGAAACGCAGATCGGGAGGTTCGATGTAATCGGCTCGGAGGATGTAAGAACCTGGCCGGGCGCCACGTATTTCGAATTCTCCGCGCGGACCACGAAACATTGAAGTTGTTCGATCCATGAAGCTATTCATCTCACTAGCGTCTTTAGGAATTAGGCTCACTTGACCAACTTGGTTCCTGGCGAACGGAACTCCTGTGACCACGCCTTTAATACGGAGGGTGCGTACCTTGCGCAACGTTATATCCATGCCTTGTAACATGCGGCCGACGGGAACATTGAGCATTGCGGACGCGGCAATCTCGCTAGTGCCGGGATAATAAGTAGGGGCGTACCCTTCTTCTGATTTAGGATCGGCTGAGCGATCCACGGCATAATTCAGCGAGTAGTTACGAGTACTGGCCGAAAGATAATACTTCCCGGCGGGAATACCGAAGATGCGATATTCGCCCAGGTCGTTGGTGGAGGCGGAGTTGCTGGGGACCAGTTGCTTTCTCCCCTGAAAGAACCTGTTGCGCTGCAACTGAACGGTCGCGTACTGAACAGGTTCGCCTTCCTCGTCGACGATACGGCCGGTAATCACGGAGTGCGAGGAGAGCCGAAATTCGATCTCCTTCATCGATTGACCTTTTTCGAGGGAAAGAGTGGTCCCCCCAATCATGGCCCCTGGCTTGGCTCCATATTCACTTCGTACAAAGCCGGGTCTTTCGGCGGACATGCGATATTGGCCGGGCTCAAGGCCTTTCAAAGCAAACTTGCCTTCAGCATTTGTAGTAGTCGATGACGGCTGCGTAATGGAACGAGAGTCACCAAAACGGTTGAGCAGGATGTTGACCTTTTTCAACGGCTCGCCCGTCAGGTGGCTCCGAACTATTCCTTCAATCGTACCGAGTTCTTCAGGTTTGTATGGCGGGGGCTCAGGTGCGACCGCGCCGGAAGACGGAGGACTTGCCGGCCGGATCGCTGGGGTCCCTGGAACCTGGCTAAACGCGGAAATACAACTTAACAGAATCAGCAGATACAGCATAGTTCACCTCCTGATTATGGGTTTAGTGTAGCACTGCTTTGCGGCGAGTCGCTTTGCCAGGCGATGATGGCTTTCACTACTTCACCATGCATAGGAAATAAAAGAGAAGTCGCGGTATCATGATGTGAATGCTGACCAGCCTCCGCGTCAAGAACTTCAAAAGACTCGATGATGTTGAAGTCGAGTTGGGCCAGACTGTTGTCTTGATTGGGCCAAACAATTCCGGCAAAACAACCGCTTTACAAGCTCTCGCGCTGTGGGAAATCGGTCTTCGTAAATGGATTGAAAAAAGGTCTACGAAAGGAAGCCCCGAGAAACGTCCCGGGGT
Source organism: Bryobacterales bacterium (assembly GCA_043785065.1). Classification (GTDB taxonomy): domain Bacteria; phylum Acidobacteriota; class Terriglobia; order Bryobacterales; family Bryobacteraceae; genus JANXSF01. Next base: position 7,743 of record JAYVXT010000605.1, read on the forward strand.
AACGATTAACCGCCGCGACTTAATCGCCGTGCCGGTACCTGATGCTAATTTGCTCTGGAATGATCTTCGTGTGCGGGCTGTTCAAAGAAACAACGGCAAGCAAAATACAAGAAACTTAAGAATCGACATTGTTGTGTCGGGGGTTACCGCTGGGAGGACGTGGGAATGCGGGTTTGAGTTCGACTTTGCCAATCACGAATCTATTTATTGCCGCCCCCTGCGGACCAGTGAAGACTCCCAATCCACTCGCATGTTGGTGCCGGAGAGTTGCGAGGAAGTCCGAATGGCATTTCTACCTCCAATGTCAGGTTTGGCCGAGACGGAGGACAGGCTCCCGGAGGGGGCAATCAATGTAAGAATTGGAGAAGGCCGAACGGCCGAGGTGCTACGAAATCTCTGTTACCAGATCAATAACAGTAGTAATTGGAATGCGCTCGTTACTCAAATACACAATCTCTTTGGGGGTCACTTTAGGCGAGCCTCAATTTGTTAAAGAACGCGGCCAAGTTACTATGTCTTATACGGAGCGTGATATCGAACTGGATTTGGTCTCCTCCGGCAGAGGCCTTCAGCAAACGCTATTGTTACTTGCTCATCTTTACGCGCATCCTGGAACAGTGTTGCTGCTGGACGAACCCGATGCGCATCTTGAAATCCTGCGGCAACGGCAGATCTATCACCTCTTGACGAGCACGGCGAAAGCGCAGAATTGCCAATTAATCATAGCCAGCCATTCTGAAATTCTACTCAATGAAGCTGCTGACAAAGACATGCTTATCGCCTTTGTGGGCAAACCCCATCGAATGGATGATCGGGGGAGCCACCTTGTTAAATCGCTTAAGGCAATCGGGTTTGAACACTATTATCAAGCAGAGCAAACAGGCTGGGTTCTGTACTTGGAAGGATCAACGGATCTTGCCATATTGCGCGCACTTGCCGGTCGTCTCGGGCATCCAGCTAAAGAGGTTCTTGAAAAGCCCTTTGTGCATTTTGTTGGAAACCTCCGGACAAAAGCCGCCGATCACTTCTTTGGTTTGAAGGAGGCAAAGCAAGACTTGGTTGGAATCGTTATTCTTGATTCCGATTCGCAGGGTCAATCCGAGATTGGACCCCTTCGTCAATTGAAATGGAAGCAACGGGAAATAGAGAACTATCTTTGTTTTCCCGATACTCTACAGAACTACGCGCAACAAGTTGAAGGGCAACAAGGTGTCTTCGAGATGGAACAGCGAAGCCGCCAACTCACCGCCATGGAGGGAGCTGTATCCGAAGTGTCGTAAGCCTTGAAGGTCTTTAGTGAGCAAGACCCTTTCGGGCCGGAAGTTAAGGCAAGTGACGCATTCTTGACGCCAGTTTTCAAGAAATATTTTGAAAAGCTTAAAATTCCGAACCTGATGCAGAAAACGGATTTCCACGTATTGGCAGACTATGTTCCGTTGGAAAAAATAGACTCCGAAATAGTCGAGAAGCTTGACGAAATAGTAGTTGTTTCCCGGCTTGCCAAGCACCCATAATTAGTTAGCGCAACTGTGGTGGTTGGCCGCATACACTCCCCGAGCGGTTTGGCTTAGGCAATGATGCCTTTCACAACTTCGCCATGCACGTCGGTCAACCGGAAATCGCGGCCGGCATAGCGGTAGGTTAGACGCTTGTGGTCCATTCCCAGCAAATGCAGGATGGTCGCGTGCAGGTCATGCAGATGAACTTTGTCGACTACCGAATAATACCCGTAATCGTCTGTTGCGCCATATTGGAAGCCGGGCTTTACTCCACCACCGGCCATGAAATAGGTAAACGCTTCGGGGTTGTGGTCGCGGCCGTCGGAGCCTTCCGCCGTGGGCGTTCGGCCGAATTCGCCGCCCCAGACAACCAACGTATCTTTCAATAGCCCGCGCGCCTTCAAGTCGGCCAGCAACCCGGCAATGGGCTTGTCCACTTCGTGGGCGTTTTGGGAGTGATCGCGAAGCAATTCGGAATGCTGATCCCACTTATAGGTGTGGCTCACTTGCACGAAGCGAACGCCGCTCTCGGAAAGCCGTCGAGCCATCAGGCATTGGCGCCCGAAGTCTTCAGAGACGCGATTGTCCAGGCCGTAGAGGTTCCGCGTAGCTTCGGATTCGTTGGAGATATCCTGCAAGCCCGGGGCTTCGCTTTGCATGCGGAAGGCTAGCTCAAACGATTCGATGCGTCCCTCTAGCGCGGCATCGGGGCCGGTGGAGGTTAGCTGCTCGCGATTGATTTGGCCAAGCAGGTCGAGTTCCATGCGCTGAATATCCTTCGGCGTTTCGCTGTTGGTGATGTATGGAAGTTTCGCATCTCTCGCCTTGATGCCAACCGAGCCGATGGGAGTGCCGGCATAAGGCGCGGGTAGAAATCCGGAACTGTAATTATTGGCGCCGCCGTGGCTTTGCGTGGGGCAGATGGTGACGTAGCCGGGCATGCTTTGGTTTTCGCTGCCCAACCCGTAGGTGATCCACGAACCCATTGACGGGCGTACGAAAGTATCGCTGCCAGTGTGCAGTTCAAGCAGTGCGCCGCCATGGCGTGAGTTGGATCCCCACATGGATTTGATGAAGCAAATGTCGTCCACGCGTTTGGCGATTTCAGGGAACAGTTCACTGACCCACATGCCGCTTTGGCCGTATTGTTTGAACTCCCATGGAGACTTCAACAGATTGAATGTGGCGCCCGAGACAACTTTGGGGCGGGCGAAAGGGAGCGGTTTGCCGTGGTCGCGCTGCAGTAGTGGTTTGTAATCGAACGTGTCCACTTGCGACGGCCCACCATGCATGAATAGGAAAATGACGCGCTTGGCTCTGGGCGCATAGTGCGGAGTTTTTACCGCAAGGGGGCTTACTCCATTGGATGAGCCTGTTGTTGCGGCGGCGCGAAGTTGTTCTTCCCCCAGCATGGCGGCCAATGCCAAACCCCCGAATCCGGTGCTGCTGACGCGCAGTAAATCGCGCCGTGACAATGTGCGGTTCAAATAAGAATTCCAGTGGCGGTTCATTATGATTCCTAATTCAGATAAATAAATTCATTCGATGCAAGCAGCGCTTTGCAGAAACTTTGCCAGGCAAACAAATGGCGTTTGGCGGGGTCCTTTTCGTTCGGCTCCATTGCCTTTTCAATTTGTGCGATGAACGTTAAAGCGCGATCGACATCGGTGGAAGCCGGTTGACGCGCCAGCGCCCCCTCGTAGGCATCGCGAATACGCGCCGCATCGTCCATATCCGTATGATCGAGCAGACGCTGAGCCATCGCGCGGGTGCTTTTCAACACAAGCGTGGAATTCATCATGAAGAGAGCCTGCGGCGCGATGACCGTGGCGTTGCGATCACCATTTGGAGTTGCCGGGTCGGGCAGGTCGAAGGCCTGAAACATTTCATACAAGGAGCTGCGCACAACGGGGATGTAGACGGCGCGGCGAGGGTTGTCGTAATCGGTGGCGCCACGGCGCGAGGTGTTGGCCACGTAGTCGCGATCCTTATACTTAAGCAGTGTACCGCCTATCTCTAATTTGATTTCCCCGGTGACAGCGGTCACCGCGTCGCGAATTGCTTCCGATTCAAGACGGCGGCGATTGGTGCGCCACAGTAGCGTATTTTCCGGATCCACCTCGGCGGCCTTCGCATTGTAGTTGGAAGACATTTGATAAGTGCTCGAAAGCATAATGGCGCGGTGCATTTGCTTGATCGACCAATTTCCCTCGACGAATCGTAGCGAAAGCCAATCTAGCAGCGGTTGATTTGTGGGCATCTCGCCTAAGCGTCCGAAGTTGTCTGTCGAAGGGACGATGCCCTTGCCGAAGTGCCACCGCCAAATACGATTCACCATTACGCGGCTGGTTAATGGGTGCTGCGGCGAGGCAAGCCATTCGGCCAATTGCAGCCTTCCGCTTTGATTTTCGGGAATTGCCGGTTGAGTTACGCTGGACACCACGCTCAAGAATTGGCGCGGCGCTTCCTTGCCCAGCGTCCAGTGGCTGCCGCGAATGTGAATCGGAATGTCGCCGATTTTGTCGCCTTCAGCGACACCCATGGCTTTCGGCAAATCGGGCGTTGCATCCTCCATGGTCTTCTTCTCTTTTTCCAGCGCCGCTAGTTGGTCTTGCAACTCCTTTGGGTAATATTCCTTCGCGTTACCAGGAGCGCGGAAGGGCCCGGCTTTGCCGTAGGAGACTTCGCGGAAGGCATCCAATATGGGGTCCTTCAGCCCTTCTTCCTGTTTCACAGCGTTACGGGCGGCCTTTTCCTTTGGCTGGTTTTTGCGCGCCGCCAACTCACCCTGCCAAGCCGCATCCGCTTCGTCGAACAGCGCTTGCATGTTGGCCCCAAGTTCCTCCCGCGTTTTGGGTGGAAAATCCTTGAAGCGATCTTTTGCCGGGGAGAGCCAGCCACCAAGCGTACTCTTCGCCGAATAAGCAAAGATGGGAAACAGAATGGAGTGTGGGGCCCCTTTTGAGCGGCCCATTTCGTCTACCCATTGCTTTAAGTAGCTTGGGTTGACGCCATACTTGCGCGCCACTTGTTCGCTCGAGCGAGGCGCGTCTACACCGGCGGCGAGGGGCGTAAGTTGCATTGCTTCATAATACGGGAAGCGGGATTTGTGCTCCAGGCGAATCGTGTTCTTCCCGGCGGTCAATGGAAACACGCCTGTGACCGACCAGCCACCGGCATCGGGAGAGGCTTCGCGGTTGGATACCGGCGGCTTGCCCTTTTGTTCAAGAACGCCGTTTACCCATATATCCACCGTACCCGAACCGGTTTCTTCTTCCAACATGTCCAGTTGATATTCGCCGCCGGAGGCGACAGTTACATCGAACTCAGCAAAATATGGGCCTTTCACACCGGAGACCACGTTATTCTTGCCCTTTTCCAATTTACGAGGGGCATTACCGCGCTCAAAACTTTCGGCCCGGCGAGTGAGGGCCGCCCCCTTTATAACCGGCGCAAGCTTCACCTTTTCCAGGCGGAGAGCATCATCGGCCGCCAATAGGTAAGCGCCAACTTTGGAGCGGGCGTCCTCGGCCAATTTATCATTGGCGGCTCCGGATAGTTTTTCAATTTCCTTTTGCTTGGCCTCGATTCCTTTCAAGTGCGCTTCAAGCTTGTCGCGCTCCTCTTTGCTCGTCAGAACATATTCGTGCCACTTGGCCACCACTTTGAAATTCTCCATGGTCTTTGAGCTTTTGAAGATGCCGGCCATGGAATAATAGTCGGCCGTGGGGATTGGGTCGAACTTGTGATCGTGGCAGCGGGCGCACCCCACTGTAAGGCCCATGAAGGCGCGCGCCGTGGTGTCCAGTTGCTCGTCAACGATGTCCATTTCCATTTTCAAAGGGTCGTCTTCGGCCAGCATTTTCGCGCCTAAAGAAAGGAAGCCAGTGGCGGTCCAACGTTCCAGTTGCGTTGGCTGATCGGCGGCAGGCAGCAGATCCCCGGCAAGTTGTTCCTTTAAGAAAAGATCGTAAGGCTTGTCTTTGTTGAATGCCTGAATGACATAGTCGCGATAGCGGTAGGCATGGCGGTAAACCAGGTTTTCATCCAAGCCATTGGAATCGGCATAGCGTGCGACGTCGAGCCAATGGCGGCCCCAGCGTTCGCCATAATGCGGGGAAGCAAGCAGGCGGTCCACCACGCGCGCAAAGGCTCCGGGCTGGTCGTCGGCCAGGAACGCCCGCACTTCTTCGGGAGTGGGTGGAAGGCCGGTAAGATCGAAGGTGGCGCGGCGAATTAGGGTGCGCTTATCGGCGGGCGGTGCGGGTGCGAGGTGCTTTGCTTCAAGTGGCGCAAGCACAAATCGATCAATAGGCGACTGAAGCCAAGCGGTGTTATTTACGTTAGGCGCCGCGAGTTCCTTGGGCGGGATGAAGGCCCAGAATTTTTGAGTGGTCTTGGTGAGCGCTGGCTTGTCGGCGCCCCAAGGGGCGTTCATTTCCACCCATTGGCGGAGGATGGCAA
>JAYVXT010000606.1:0-4381 GCA_043785065.1 Bryobacterales bacterium
CCCCGAAGTTCGCGAAAGCCAAGGGTGACTTCATCGCTAAAAAGTTGGATTCCCGGCCCCGAAAACTCCCCGAGCCGGAGCCGGAGCCCGTTCCGCCGCCAGGCAAAGGGGGCAAAATATTAGCCCGTATATAAAAGTGGCAACTATCTTCCAATCGAATGCTGCATGTTTTGCAAGGATTCGCGCATCGACTGCAATTCGCTCCATTCAGGCGACGCAAATTCGGCGATGCCTTCTTCCCAAGAGCTGTTGGAAACACTGACGAACAAGGAGATAAGGTCAGGATCCCTCCAGCCCTTGTCGCTTTCTTCTTGCATCAACTGAATCGCGTCGTGATGGCTCATAGTCGGTTTGTAGGTTCTTTTCGTGGTAAGCGCATCGTAGATGTCCACGACCTGCAGGACTCTGGCCAATAGTGGGATGTCCTCCCCCGCAAGCCCATCCGGATATCCGCTTCCGTCCCAACGTTCATGGTGGCTGCGAATAATGGGTAGCACCGGCGCCAAGCTCTTCATTGGCTGGCAGATTTCCTCCCCGCGAATCGTGTGGCGCTTCATGATGGTCCACTCTTCCTGGGAAAGCTTTCCCGTTCCATGCAAGATCCGGTCCGGCACCGCCACTTTGCCGATGTCGTGCAGGAAGCCTCCGCGGTGCAATGCCACCAACTCCGGTTTGGAAAGCCCAAGAGTTACCCCAACGGCCACGCTATAAGTCGCCAGCCGCTCGCAGTGCCCGGCTGTATACTCGTCCCGGCTTTCCACTGCTTGCGCCAATGCAAATAGAATCGTTTCCGCCTCTTCAAGTGAATCCACCGATGCCTTATTCCGCAACATGGCCCGCACTCTCGCCCGCACAAGAGCGGGATGCAGCGGCTTGGTCAGATATTCGTCCGCCCCGGAATCAATGCCGTGGATTTCGTTCTCCACCCCTTGCAGGCTGGTCATCATCAGCACGGGAACCAGTTGTGTTCTTCGTTCCGCCTTGATTTGACGGCAAAATTCCGTCCCGCTCATGCCGGGAATCATCAAATCCAGCACAACCAGGTCAATCCGTTCCCTCGCCAAGATTCTAAATGCTTCCTCGGCGCCTCTCGCTTCCAGAAATCTATAACTGGTATTCTTGAGCATCGCCTTCAAAAGGCGCCGATTTATCTCAAGATCATCCACTATAAGAATGCTTGGAGTGTAGCCAATCTCCTCAAAGGATTGGTTCCAAGAGCAAGGAAAACTCAGAACAGGCTGAACGATTCCCGCCGGCTTTGCTTTAATAGATGTCATGATAGACGAAATTGTAATTCGTCTCCCCCACCGCATTGATCGGTGGCTGTGGCTTAAAACATTAGATTGTTACAAAATAAGCTAAGGGGAAATCCTACTCCCCATCGCTCGAATCCATCCCCATTTGATCCAGCCGATAGCGGAACGCATTGCGGGTCAGTCCCAAAAGCCGCGCCGCCTGGCTCTTATTGCCATTGGCGCGCTTCAAAGCTTCCTTGATTAACTGCTGCTCATATTGATCGAGGGTAATTCCATCGGGCAGAAAGCTGTTAGACGCCATGGCGTGCAGCCGCGCAGCCGGAGCCATATCCAACCTTATATCACTGGCCGACAATTCCGGCCCTTCGGCCAGCACAATGCTCCGCTCCAGGACGTTTTCCAATTCCCTCACATTTCCTGGCCAATTAAACTCCATCAACTTCGCCACGGCGTTCTTCGATATGGTCCTTACCGGGCTCTCCAGTTCCCTACCAAGTTTTTCCACAAAAAAGTCCGCCAGCACCGGAATATCTTCCTTGCGATCGCGCAACGGTGGAATATTCAAAGGCACCACGTTCAAGCGGTAATAAAGATCCTCGCGGAAAGTTCCTTGCTCCAGAGCCGCGCGCAAGTCCACATTGGTCGCCGCCACAATGCGTACGTCAATCTTCATCGTCTTGTTGGAGCCCAGACGCTCAAACTCGCGCTCCTGCAAAATACGCAACAGCTTCACCTGCATGGCCGGCGGCACATCGCCGATCTCGTCCAGAAAAACAGTGCCCGTATCGGCTTGTTCAAACTTTCCGGGCTTGCTTTGGTTCGCCCCCGTGAAGGCTCCTTTTTCGTAGCCGAACAACTCGCTTTCCATCAGGTTTTCCGGAATTGCCGTGCAGTTGATCTTCACGAAAGGTTTGTCTTTTCGTGGCGAATGTTGATGAATTGCCCGTGCGATGCGGTCCTTTCCAACCCCGCTTTCGCCGGCCAACAATACAGTCGCCCTAGTGGGAGCCACGCGCATTACCGTGGCGAAAATCTCCTGCATTGCCTGGCTGCGGCCGATGATGTTGTCCAGTTGAAAGCGCTGGCCTAATTCTTGCCGCAACTGCCGGTTCTCGTCGCGCAGTTTGCCTAGCTCTAGCGCCTTATTCACCACGGCTATCAGATGGTCCAGGGAAAAGGGCTTCAACAGGAAATCGGTAGCCCCGATCTTCATCGCTTCCACGGCATTTTCCACCGTGCCGAAAGCAGTCATCAATACTACGGGAATATGAGAATTCTGCTGCCTGATCAGCTTTAGAAATTCGATGCCGTCTTTCCCCGGCAGCCGTAAGTCACTCAGTACCAAATCGACGCCTTCAATCAGTTTCAGACCGTGTTCCGCCGTGCCCGCCTGCTCCACTTCAAAGCCCGAGGAGCGTAGCTGCAACTCCACCACGCGGCGTAATTTTTCTTCGTCTTCAACAATCAATATTTTTTGTTTCATGAAACGTCAACTCGTTTGCTCAACCACCAGCGGCAGCAAAATGCGAAAAATGCTGCCTTTACCTGGTTCGCTTTCCACCAGGATCTTACCGCCATGCTCATCAATTACTTTGGACACGATCGCCAACCCAAGCCCCACCCCATCGGCCTTGGTAGTGAAGAAGGGATTGAAAATATTTTCACGGTTTTTCGGATCAATGCCCGAGCCGCGATCAATCACCGAAATCTCGGCCTGCCGTTGGTCTTCGATCAGCCGTGTTTTCACCGTCACCGCAGAGCCCGCTTGCGATGCCTGGGCCGCGTTCATCACCAGATTGTAAACCACGCGCTCCATCCACTCGCGGTCCATTTCAATCGGTGGTATCTCCGGCGAATAGTTCTTGTAGATAGACACATCCGGCCTTGGCGAAGCATGTTCATACTGGGAAATTGCTCCGTCCAACATATCGGCGATAGCTACCGGGGCGCGCCGCAAGGGTAGTGGCCTGGCAAATTCCAGAAACCGTGTGATCAAGGAATTGGCGCGATCAACTTCCGATTGAATGAACCCGGCCATCTCAAGCGCCACTTCGCTCTTCGATCCTTCCAGGGTCTTACGCAGCATCTCCGATGAGGCGCGAATCGTACCCATCGGATTTCGTAGCTCGTGCGCCAGACCCGCCGTTAGCTGCCCCAAAGCCGCTAGACGGTCAGACCTGCGGACGGCTTCTTCGGCTTCCTTCAAGCTGCGGTTGGCGGCTTGCAATTGCCCGGCCACCTCCCGCGCGCGCTTGGCGGCTACGCGATTTTCCTCGGCAAGAATATAAGTTAAGTTGCCGGCTACGGGAAGGAACGCCAGCCTTAGTACTAATTCATCCCACATCACCGCCAAATTAGCGAAGTCCACGAAGGAGAGAAACGATAGATAGATTCCGCAAGCGGCTACTGTTACCACGAATGTGCCGAGCCAACTTAGCCGCGTTGCGGCGGCAATCACCGGAACCAGTAAAATCGGGTAAAAGGTCGTATTGATGCCCCCGGTGTACCCAATCAGTAGCCACCCCAAAAGCAGCTTTACACCGATACTGGTAAGCGTCCCCGGTATGGTGGGAAACCACGGAACCCGGCCCTCCACCAACTGAAAGATCGCGAATAGCGAAATAAAGGTCTGAGCCGCGTTGTTTTCGCGGGGGATCGACCAACCGATTAAGCCGAAGAGGGCCAACCACACTAACTCATCGCGGCGGATCATCCATGGGCTTGGCCTTGCATTGTTTCCGTTGGGTTGTTCCACTAGAGTCATCTTAGCTTAGCCGGACAAGCCTAATTACCTTCTTAAGTACCCGGTGGTAAGGGACTCAAGTTTGTTTTATCGAAAGTAAGGTATTACACGAATAGGGAAGCCTCCAGCGCGGTAGCCAGTTTCAATCCACGCGCCCCGCGAGGGTGCGATCACATCCACTTGCCAGCATTGCTACATAGACCGGGGCTCTTTCAATCCACGATTGTAAACCGGCTGGCTTTTTCTCATAATCGGAGTTTGGATTTATCGCTTTCAGGCGGAAGCCGCAACGAAGCCGGATGGATGGCACTCTACAACCGCGTCCTGGCCTTCCAAATCTTCGAAGCAATCACCGAATTCACGCGAAGCATCATAAAGGAAC
>JAYVXT010000607.1:0-36620 GCA_043785065.1 Bryobacterales bacterium
CCAATCATTGTTGCCACGCAGATTTCCCTGGCATCGGATCTGTCGTTTACTTCCTTTGATACGGCTCTGGCGCATGTGACAGCTCCCAAGCTTGCCAATAGTGAAAATGTGGTCTGGCATCAGGTTTGGTTCGATGTGCTTCTGGAATATCCCATCCGCTCCGGCCAGTCAGCCTTTTCCATTCGTCCGCATCTTGAACACTTGGCGGCGCGGGTCCTTACTGTGCTCCGCTTCATTTCGCCGGGCGGTGCTGTGCGCGCCTATGAACTCCAAGGCGACCAAGGATTCACCCCGCTTGATCCAAGCTGGACGCAGGCCGCGCGGCGGTTTGTCGAAATGGGATTCCGGCACATTCCGGATGGCGCTGATCATCTCCTGTTCCTGCTTTGCCTGGTGATCCCTGTTCGACGATTCCGTCCGTTGATTGGCGTCATTACGGCTTTCACCGTGGCGCATTCCATCACATTGTTGGCCTCGGCTTACGACATGGCGCCCGGAGCGCTTTGGTTTCCGCCGCTGATTGAAACTCTGATTGCGGCGTCCATCGTTTGGATGGCGCTTGAGAATATTATTGGGACCAGTTCGATGCAACGGCGCTGGACAATGGCGTTCGCCTTCGGCCTAGTTCACGGGTTCGGCTTTTCGTTCGCCCTGCGGGAGACGCTTCAGTTTGCCGGTTCGCATTTACTCGCATCTCTGGTGGCGTTCAACTTGGGTGTGGAACTTGGGCAACTGCTGGTTTTGGCGATCCTGATCCCGGCCCTTTGGGCGTTGTTCCGGTGGGTAGTGGCGGAGCGAATCGGAACGATCATTTTGTCAGCGATAGTAGCGCACACAGGTTGGCATTGGCTGCAGGAACGGGCAGCCGTACTAGCCAAATACAAATTGGAGTGGCCTCTGATAGACGCGGCGTTTTGGGCGGCGGCTATGCGCGGAGCCATGTTGTTTATGATTCTGGCCTGCGCTGCTTGGGCCGCGCCGCGAATTCTAAAGCGACTGTCTTGACATCTACGGCAACTGCTGTACGGTCGTGGAATCCGGGAAATTCGCCGGAACCTTCTGCTTCACCTTTCCCGTTACCGCCCACTCGGCGCCTCGTTGAAGTGTGACGATGAAACCAACGCAGCGAACGGCATCGGTATAGTGGCCAAGCGCTGTGTGAAAAATGCGTCCCTTGCCATAGGTCAACGTCATCAGTAGGGGTTCGTCCTTGCCTGTGCCGCCGGTTGCGGGATCAGAGAATGCCGTGGCCAAAATGGTCATGTTCCGCGCCGGGCCACGCATGCTATCGTACAACTCATCTTGCGCGTGCATCCATTTTTCAGGCAAGCCTTTCATGATAGGGTGCGTCTTGTCGCGGGTAATCATAAGGTAAGCATGTTGCTTGCCATGATGGCCGCCCGGGCCTGGCGAATTATCCAGACTGACTTTGCCATCGGGTGCGACCCGAACGTAAGGGCCATCCTTCTCATTCCGTTTTTCCCAACCACCCACGCCAATCATTTTGTTGTACTCCACCCAATCCCGAAAGGCGTTGTCGGCCGCATGATAAGTGATGAAGCCGCCGCCGTTCTTTACGAACGCACCAAATTCCTGATTGGTTTCCGCCGGCCATGCATCGCCGTTATAGTTTGAAACCACCAATTTGTAATTGGAAAATTTCGGCCTGAAGACGGACATGTCCATCCCTTTGGCCGGCGTGGTTGCCACGTCGACGTCGAACAAGCCGCTGTCTTCCAGGGCCTTTTTCAAGTACGGCGTAGTTTCGGCCCACTTATGATTGTTCTGGCCATCTATGATCAAAGCCTTGTATTTCGGCGCGGCTGACATCAACAAGGGAAAAGCCAACAAGGCTAAGAAATTGCGAATCTGCATCGAAACTATTCTATTACGAACAGCTCATCCCGGAAATTCGACGGTTCGTCGGAAAACCAATCCCGGGATCCCGGATCCGGCGGATACTCGCATTGGGAGGATTCAACAAAATGAATCGGAAACAAATATTCATCGCGGTGTCCGTGTTGGTTGGGCGCCTGCTGAACGGGGAAGAGGCGGTGCGCTTCGATCATAAAGTCAGGCAAGATTTCTTTGCCGGCATTGCGGGAGATAAAGAAGCATTGGCGCGCGGCATGAAAACCACCGAAGAGTTTTTGGCCCAAAACCCCGATCACGCGGAAGCGTTGGTTTGGCATGGAAGCGGGCTTTATTCGCAAGCAGGCGAGCTTTTCCGCAACGGCGGCGATCAGGCGAAGGGAATGGAACTGTTTATGAAAGGCCAGCAGGAAATGGACAGAGCTGTCGTGTTGGCTCCGAAGTCGATTGGCGTGCGAATTCCCCGCGGCGCCACCTATCTTACTTCAACGCGTTTTATGGGCGATGCTCCGTTTGTAAAGCCGTTGATTGAAAAGGGTCTTGCTGACTATCAAGCCGCGTACGAAATTCAGCAAGGCTATTTGGATAAACTTGGCGCGCACCCTTTGGGCGAATTGCTGTTCGGATTGGCAGATGGCAATTCACGTGTGGGAAATGAGACGAAGGCCAAGGAGTTCTTTGAACAGATTCGACAACGGCTACCGGAATCGGCTTATGCTAAGCGGGCGGCCACATGGCTTGAGACCAAGAGCTTGCCCGCTTCGCAATCGGGCTGCATCGGTTGCCACTTAAGTAAGCAACAATAAGTGGAGCGATGAAGCAATTGTGGCAAGTGGTCAGGAACAACACGGTGATTGCCCTCAGTGTGTCACTCATCATCTTGTTTTTTCTTCGCGATTGGCGCCTTTCCGTCTGGCTGACACAGTTCTTCATCTGTTTGTTGTACAGCCACCTTGTGGGTACAACGGCGAATTTTACGATGGAATGGGCGGGGCCTAAATTGGCTAGATACCGCCCCTCTATTTTCTTCGCCGGAACTTTTATCATTCTTACACTGGTGGGCATGTTCGGGGCGTTAGCTTCTAACCTTGTTCTGCTTGCCACGGGGATCATCCGTTCCAAAACTTTTTGGCGGGACCTTGACGAGGGGATGAGAATTTCTGTGGTGGTGACCTTGGTGATAGGCTTTGTGTTCGTCTTAAAAGGTTTCTATGAACGCCGCTTGGCGCAAGTCGAACTGGAACGCGAGCGGGCCTTGAAGTTGGCGGCCGAAGCGAAACTACAATCTCTGGAATCCCTCGTTCATCCGCACTTTCTCTTCAACGCGCTAAATTCCATCTCCTCTCTCATCCACGAAGATCCGGTACAGGCCGAAAAGATGGTGGAGCAGGTTTCCGCGTTATTGCGTTATTCGCTCGATAGTTCTCAGGGCGGTTTGGTTCCTCTTGAAATGGAACTGAAAATCGTGCGCGATTATTTGGGCATTCAACAGACCCGCTTCGGCTCCAGGCTCAACTTCAGCATCACCGTGCCGCCGGAGACTCTTCAAATTAAGTTGCCCCCATTGGCGATTCAGAGCCTGGTTGAGAATTCGATCAAGCATACGTTAAGCCGGTCTCAAGGCCAGGCGACCATAGTGGTTGACGTTCGTCAAGAGTATGGCAGTGTAATCCTTGAAGTGAAAGACAATGGAGCCGGCTTTTCCGAGAATCAAATTATTCCTGGTCATGGATTGGCCACCTTGCGCGCCCGCTTGCACTCGTTGTTCCCTGAAAAGTCTTCTCTTTCGGTTGCGGGTTCAACCGTCCGCATGGAATTTCCGGCATGAACAAATTGAAAGTTTTCTTAGTGGATGACGAGGAGTTGGCGCTGAAGAGGCTGAACCGTTTGCTGCTGGAAACCGGCCGGGTTGAAGTGCTGGGCCGGTCCACTTGTCCTAAGGAAGCGAGCAAACTGTTGATAGGATTGTCTGTCGACTTGCTTTTTCTAGACATTGAAATGCCGGGCATGAATGGCTTTGAATTGTTAGCCGGCTTGCCAACCCAGCCGCTGACCATCTTCGCCACCGCGTATTCGAGGTATGCCTTGGAAGCATTTGAAACCCATTCCATCGATTACCTGGTGAAGCCAATTGAACGGGAAAGATTGGCGAAGGCGCTGGACAAGGCGGAACGGCTGCTTGAAGGCAAGCAAGTTCCCGGATGGCAGGCCATGGTTAACCAACTTGCCCAGACGCTGCGGCAACCCGCCCCTCTTTATCCAATGCGCATCGCCTCCAAGGTAGGCGACAAAGTGGAGTTGATCGACCTGGACCGAGTGACACATTTTTACGCGCAAGATAAACTCACTTGGGCCGCAACCGGCGGCAAGACGCACATTGTGGATGAAACAATCACGGAGCTGGAACAGAAACTTGACGCGGCGCGATTCTTCCGCATTCACCGGTCAACGCTGGTAAACCTTGCATACGTTCAGGAACTGCACGCATGGCTGGGTGGCGGCGTTCTTCTAAGACTTAATGATCAGAACCGGACCGAATTGCAAGTTGCCCGCGAAAGGGTGACCGAAATGAAAGATAAACTTGGATTAACGTAGTGGTGTAAAATATATTGGCTATGCATGAATCCAGCCCAGCGGTGAGCGACGTAGCACTTCAGCAAGAGGTAAATGCAAGAGAAGTGCAGTGGTGCGGCCACATTTCGAGAATTGCAGCGGGAGACGAATCGGAATTGGCCGAACTTTATAATGCATCGGGCCGGCTGGTTTACAGCCTCATATTCAGGATTCTATCCAATGCCACCGATGCCGAAGAAGTGACGCTTGACGTTTACACGCAGGTTTGGCGCAATGCTTCCAAATTTGAATCGCAGCGCGGCACGGTGATGGCTTGGCTGGTCACCATGGCCCGTAGCCGGGCGATTGATCGTTTACGTTCGCAACGCAATTATAGTTTGACCGTTGGCCTGGAAAACGATTTTGGAGAAGATGCGATTTGTGAGGCTACGCCTGAATCGCAGATGGTGGGCAAAGAATCAGCAAAGTATGTGCGGAAGGCGTTGGGGGATCTACCCAGGGAACAGCGCGAAGCAATTTTGCTTTCCTTTTTTAGCGGCCTGAGCCACCCGGAAGTGGCCGAGCGGTTATCCATTCCCCTGGGCACAGTGAAAACAAGAATAAGGTTAGGGATGTCGAAGTTGAAGGATTTGTTGACCGACTTAAGAATGGAAGCAAGGAGGGTCAGTGGATGAATAAACCCATTGATATTGAAGCCCTTCACGATAAGGCGCTTCTGGCGACTTTCGGCTTTGCCGAAAACGATTATGAGCAAGAAATTTTAGAAGCCGCAAGCAAAGGCGATACTGCGGCGTTGGCGGAATTGAACGCATATCGGGACGCGCTAGCGCACGTGGCGCAAACGGTTCCCGCAGTGGATCCTCCGGCCGGTTTGAAAGAAAAGTTAATGGCGCGCATCGCCCCGAAGAAACCAAAATTGCCGCCGGGGTGGCATACGCACGAGCCTGGCTTCGACTACGTGTTAAGTGGAGACGGTTTATGGAAGGATGGGCCTATTCCGGGCGTCAAGTTTCAGATGTTGCACTATGACAAGAAGGCTGGCTTGCTGACTCAATTGGTTAAGTTGGAGCCTGGCGCGATATTTCCGCCTCATCGGCATGGGGCGGCGGAGCAGTGTCTGGTGCTGGATGGCAAGGTATCTATCGGAACTCTGAAACTAAGCAAGGGTGATTTTAATTTGGCGCACCCTGGCACCGATCATGGCGAAATGACAACGGAAGAAGGGTGCCTTTTGTTGTTAATCAACAATCCATATGACGAGATTCTGACGCACCACTAGGTCTGGGACCTTAAGAAATAATTCGATGCGAGATCCCCCGATTCCCATCGGGGGCTAATCGAAACACTCCTCGCCAATCGCCGTGATCACGGTTGCCACATCCGTGGCGGAAACATCCATATGGGTCACCATTCTAATCCTGGTGGGAGATATTGGATTGAACAGGATCCCTCTACCTAACATAGCTTTGCTGAATGCCGCAGCCGTCAATTTGCTCTTTCCAACATCGGCAATAATAATGTTGGTTTCCACGGGACTTTCAACCTGTACCCCAGCGCAAACGGCCAGTGCGGCGGCCAGCGCGCGTGCGTGGGTATGATCCTCAGTCAGCCGGGCCGGCATTTCTTCCAGCGCAATTAAGCATGCCGCGCCTAATATGCCCGCTTGCCTCATGCCGCCGCCCAGGCGCTTGCGCAATAACCTTCCGCGGTCCATATCTTTCTTTGTTCCAACCAGCATGGAACCGGCGGGCGCGCCCAGTCCCTTCGATAGGCAGAACATTACCGAATCGACCGGTTCGGCGATTTTCGCAACTGTGCAGCCCAACGCGGCGGCCGCATTGAACACGCGGGCTCCGTCCATGTGAACTTTCAAGCCATAGCCGCGCGCGCCTTCCGCGATTTCCCGTATTTGCGCCACCGGATAAACGCAGCCGCCGGCCATGTTGGTGGTGTTTTCAATTTCAATCAATCCAGTGGGTGCGGCGTGCGGACCCAGTTTGCGAATCTCCGGTTCAATCTGTCGCCAGGTCAATAAGCCGCGTTCGGCGTGAATTGGCCTGGCAACGCATCCGGCAAACCAAGCCATCATCGAAAGTTCGTAATTCAAAATGTGCGCGCGTGATTCGCAAATCACTTCCTGCCCATGTTCGGTGTGCAACTTAATGGCGATGGTGTTGCCCATGGTACCGGTAGGCAAAAACAGCGCCGCCTCTTTGCCTAGAATTTCGGCGGAGCGTTTTTCCAATTGGTTAATGGTGGGGTCTTCGCCGTAAACATCATCACCCACTTCCGCCGTCGCCATAGCTTGGCGCATTGCCGCGGTGGGTTTGGTTACAGTGTCGGAACGTAGGTCGATCATAAGTTCACAAATTCCTCGAATACTTCGTTGGAGAGTAACACGCCGCGCGGTGTGAGTCGAATGCGCGGCCCGGCGCGTTCCAACAAGCCCGCATCCATGAACCGGGCGAACGGCTTTTCAAATTGGCGCCATTCGGCGGGCGTGGGTTCAACGCCCTCACTTAACCGCAAGCCGACGAAGAAGCGCTCCTCTTCAGGCGCGGCGTCGACCGACTCCGCTTGGGCCGAACCGGCTGAAGCGATGCGCTCTACGTATTCAGTTACGGAATCGCAGTTCTGCCAGCGCCGTCCTTGATCGAGGGAATGAGCATCCGCGCCAAAGCCGATGTAGGGATGCAGCAGCCAGTACTTCAGGTTGTGCAGCGATTCCGAACCTTTCCGCGCGAAGTTGGAAATCTCATACCTTGCGATGCCGAGCCGGGCAAGGCGTTCCACCGCAAGCTCGTAAAAATCCGTGATGGCCTCCGCGGTAGGAATCGCGCCGGCCCCATACCGGTTGCCCCCTTGCAGGATTTCCAGGCCCAAGCGGCTGTCTTCATCCACCTCCAGCATGTAGACCGAAACGTGCGGGGCTTCCAATTTTTCAACCCAATCTAGAGACTGCTCAAACGATGCATGAGTTTGTCCAGCTAGGCCCGCAATCAGATCAAGGTTGATTTCGGTGATGCCTTCGGCGCGCAGCGCGGCAACGTCGGCGGCCACTATTTCCGGGGTATGCTTACGCCCCGTCTTCGCCAGTTCCGTTTGCACAAAACTCTGGGCGCCGAGGCTGACCCGATTGATTCCCGCCGTGCGCCATGCTTTGATCGTTTCGCGGTTGAACGAACCAGGAGCGGCCTCCATGGTGGCCTCGCGCCAAGGCGCGCCGGGGATCGCTTTCAGGATTTCCACTAGCGCGTGCGGCTCAATCAAGCTGGGTGTGCCGCCGCCAAGGTAGATGGTGTCAGGCTTCCACTTCCAATCATGCGCGGCAATTTCGCGCAGCAGCGCGGACCTGTAGAGGGGCTCCAGTTCCTTCGGCAGCACGCCCGAAGCAAAGTTGCAATACGTGCATTTCTGCGCGCAAAACGGATAGGAGAGGTAGACGCCAGCCACCGCGCCGCCCGCCTAGAGCGTGACCTCTTCATCCAACTGCTTGGAGATCTGCTCGGCCATTAGTTCGTTCAAATCCTGGCCAGTGGCTGCAAGGACAAAGCTTTGACGATCGGCGATCCAGTCCAGCTTGAAGCTGCGTTGATGTGCCGAAATCCAAATTTGCCGCACGGGAGAATTGGGGCTGACTACGAATTTCGCCGGGGGCTCTTCGAACTCGACTGTTAGCGCGCCATTATTCATGTCGGCCTCGAAATCGTAAACTTCGGCGGCGGCGTTCAAGGCTTTTTCAAGGCGTGTCAGAGCTTGATCGGCCATGGTTTGGAATTGCTGCTCGTCGAGCATGGGTGTCCTTTTAGTTTAGCGTGATTGGAGATTGGGAGTACTGGACCCACAAAGTAGTGAATCGTTTCCAAGTTTACACAATCCATAGAACAACATCACCACATCACCACTTAATGGTGGCATCTCAATTTTGCTGGCGTTATACTAATGTCAAACAGGGAAAGCTGGGAGCCTAAACTCCGGCTACTTAGTTAAAGGAGTTTCTCGTGAATACACATCCACCGCGCATCGGCGCAGCCGTATCAAATTTAAAAACCATTTTCGTCTTAGCGGCTTTTAGCGCGGCTGTAGGCTACGCTCAATTGACACGAGGCTTCATTTCAGGCACCGTTCAGGATCCGGCAGGAGCCGTCATCCCTAATGCCGCAGTCAAAATCGTTCAGAAAAATACCGGCTTTGAGCGCACAACCAACACCAATACGACTGGACTTTACCGCTTCGTCGGCGTCGACTCCGGCAGTTACACTGTTGAGTTCACCGCTCCCGGCTTCCAAATCACGCGGCTGGGAAATATCGAAGTCGGTACCGCGCAAGAGGTCACCGTCAACCAGACATTGGCAATTGCAACATCGTCTACTGTCGTTGAAGTGACCGAGGCCCCAACGGGAGTGGAACTTTCAAAGAGTACCGCCACCATTGAACGGACTCTTCCTCAAATCTTCATTCAGAACATTCCGCTAACCAGTGGAACGCGCGATGTGAATCAACTGGCTTTGCTTGCCCCAACTTCTTCGCGCGGTCCCGGATCTACAGGCATTTCGGCAAACGGCCAGCGCGCCCGCAACAACAATTTCCTATTGGACGGCATCGACAACAACGACCCCAGTGTGACGATCGCCAATAACCGCGTGGTGCCTGAAGCGCTCCAAGAGTTTCAGGTGCAAATAGCCGCCTATTCAGCCGAATATGGCCGCAATACCGGTGCGCAGATCATCTCCACAACCCGCAGCGGCGGTAACGCATTCCACGGCGAAGCTTATGATTACCACAACGGAAATTGGCTTCAACCGGTAACGCTTCCGAACAAGCGCGCCGGCCTTACGGCCACGCCGCGATTCACGCAGAACCAAGTGGGCGGCGATTTAGGCGGCCCTATCAAGCGCAACAAACTATTCTTCTTCGCCTTGTTTGACGACAACCTGCGGCGCGAAGCGCCAAGCGCGGGGAACTCATCAAGCGCCATCATCCCAACACAAGCGGGTTACGCCATGCTGGCGAGTTTGCCACTCGGTCCTGGTCAATCCCAAGCCGCACGTTCCGCTGCTTTGAATGCGCTCGGCTTTCTTCCCACGGTCTACAGCACCTACAGTCCGTTCTTCACCAACCAGCGAAATGTGACTGTCAACGGCGTGGCCATTCCTTTCGGCACCGTGCAGATTCCGCTGGCCAATCCAAGCGATTTTTACTACGCCACGGCCCGCGTTGACTACCAGTTGTCCACCAAAGACACCCTGTTCTTCCGCACGTCCATCGACAAACGGCAACAACCCGATGTGGCCAGCAACCTGCAGTTCGGAAGTTTGTTCAGCGGCGGGCAAGCTATTGATCGCCAAAATTATGTTTGGGGGGACACGCATGTGTTTTCTCCGCGCTTAACCAATCAATTCAACTTCGCCTATATTCGCGGTATTTTGGATTTTCCGGAGAATGATCCAAAGACCCCCAGCACGGGCATCACCGGTGCATTCACCATTGGCGGAGCAAGCAACTTCCCGCAAAGCCGCACGCAGTGGGAATACGAGTATCAGGACGTAGCCACCTGGCAGCTAGGACGCCATTCGTTAAAGATGGGTGTTGACATGCGCCGCTTGCGGCTTCTGAATTTGGCGGCCTTCGATTCCAAGGGAACTTTTACCTTCGACAACTTCGAAGATTTCGTAAACAACAGGCCGGCGCAGGTTGTGCAGGCGCTCAATCAAGCCACCTTCGATGCCCATCAAACGCAGCAAAACTACTTCGTCCAAGACGACTTCAAAGTAACAAGGAACCTGACGCTGAATATCGGCTTGCGCTATGAATACCAGAACGCTCCGTTCGGATTCTTTGGCGCCACCGACGCGCCTTCTTTGGGCGCTTTGGTGCCCGGGCCAGTTAAAGCCGACAAGAACAACTGGGCTCCGCGCGCGGGCTTTGCCTATAGCCCCTCCTTTAAGGGCGGGCTGTTTGGCAAGTTGTTTGGCGATGGCGAAAGCGTAATTCGCGGCGGCTATGGTATGGCTTACGATGTGCTGTTTTATAACATCCTTACCGTAAACGCCAGCAACTTTCCTCGTGTTGTGTCGCTGACCAACACGGACCGCAATGGTCTGGCCAATACCTATCCGTCGTTGACCAAAGGGCAGGCGCCAACCTTCAATCCCCTGGCCACTTGGGTGAACAGCCCCACCAATCTGCAGAATCCAACTTCGCATTTTTACAGTTTTGCGTTACAGCGCAAGCTGTTGCGGGAATGGGTGGTAGAGGCTGGGTACTCCGGCAATCGCGCTTACCACGGCATCAACCAGGGGCAGTTGAACCCTGGCGTTCTTACTGACGCGCAAGCTGCTACCGTGGTGGCGTCGAAGAACGTCAATTCCATCCCAAGTCTGCAAGCGCGGCGTATTTATCCGCAATTTGGCTCACGCATACTGATCTCATCCGATGCGACTTCTAACTTCAACGCGGTTTACGTAAAGGCCGATAAGAGGCTGAGCCATGGCTTGCTCTTAGGTTTCAATTACACCTTCGGCAAGATTCTGAGTAACAACGACGAATCCTTGGGAGTTGGAGCAATCACCGCCGGAAGCCCGCAAATTCCACAAAATTACTTCAATTTCAAACCGGAATACTCGGTGTCGGCTTTCGACCGCACGCACCGGTACGCGTTGTACTTCACCTATCAAGTGCCGTGGTTCGAGAATGGTATGCTGGCAAACCGCGCAGTCAAAAGAGCGTTTAGCGGCTTTGTCATTACGGCCTTCACTGAAGCCCAGTCTGGCCAGCCATTCACGATTCTTACCGGCGTGGACACCTATGGAAACGGCGCGGGCGGCGGAGCACGGCCATTTTATAATCCTGGTGGCAGCATAACCAAGGATCCCGTTTCGGGCGACCTCCGCACATTCGTTACTCCACTGAACGGGACAGGCATTGTGACCACGACTCTGGGCTCTTCCGGCCTTCCGCTGGCCAATAGCAGCGCCGTGTTCGGCAACCTCGGAAAGAATACCTTCCGTGGACCTTCTTTTGACAACCAGAACATTTCGTTCGTCAAGAAGTTCGCGATTACCGAACGCATCGGTATTGAAGTACGCTCGGATTTTATCAACGTCTTCAATCACCGCAACTTCGCTAACCCAACAAGTAGCATGAGCAGCTTGAATTTCGGAAAGAACACTTCCGATCCAGGCGGTCGTACGATGCTGCTGAGCGGCCGCGTTCGTTTCTAAT
Source organism: Bryobacterales bacterium (assembly GCA_043785065.1). GTDB lineage: Bacteria > Acidobacteriota > Terriglobia > Bryobacterales > Bryobacteraceae > JANXSF01. Next base: position 11,671 of record JAYVXT010000607.1, read on the forward strand.
TTAGTAGCGCACGCAATTGACGAGGTTCGGGCTTATTGCCTGAGCCCCGTTTTATTGCCGCCCTGAATTGTTAGGTATGCGGGGATGAATCGCCAAAATCGGAACGTATCCTCTGCCGTTAATTCATTTTGAACCTTACAATTGACCCTTCCCGGCATTATGATTAACTAAAGGTCTTGGTTAAGAGCTTTGGTTGAGCTCAATAAGGGAAGGGTTCCTATGCAATGTCGTCTTGCTCCGCTTGCCGCTGCTTGTCTGTTGGCGGCATCTCTCTCATTTGGTCAGGTGGCTGGAAGGATTACCGGCTCGGTTGTGGACGGCTCAGGAGCCGCCATTCCCGGCGCAACGGTTAGCTTGCAGTTACCAGGTAGTGGCTCCGCAGTTTATTCGACTGTATCAAGCGCTCAGGGGGATTACTCAATCCTTACCGTCAACCCTGGTTCCTACGATTTAGTGATCGATGCTAAAGGGTTTTTGAAGTCAATCACCAAGGGCGTGAAAGTGGACGGAGGTAGATCCACGGACATACCAGTCGCTAAGTTGGATTTGCAGGGCGTGTCGCAGACTGTGGAAATTTCCGAAGCCGCCGCTACCGTGGAAACTTCCAACGCTGAAGTTGCCACCACCATCTCCCGGAAGCAAATTGAAGGACTTCCGGTGCTGAATCGTAGCCCTCTTGCGTTCTTGCAATCTCAAGCTGGCATCAACAATGCCCGTGGCTCCACAACGGTTAATGGCCAACGGGCAACTTATGTCAATGTCACCATGGATGGCATTAATATACAAGACAATTTTATCCGCACCAACGACGCGGATTTTTTGCCTAACCTTTTGTTGTTGGATCAAATCGCTGAAGTGAACGTCATTACCTCCAATGCCAGCGCTGCCGTCGGTGGCGGGGCATCTCAGGTACAGTTTGTCTCGCCTTCGGGAACGAATCAATTGCACGGTGGCGTCGTTTGGTCCAACCGCAACAATGCATTTGCCGCAAACACTTGGTTCAACAACCAAAGTGGAGTAAAGAATCCGTTCCTCAACCAAAACCAAGCTGGTGCCTATTTGGGTGGGCCGGTGAAAAAGAACAAGCTTTTCTTTTACTCTAACTACGAAGCCTTCCGGCTTCGCCAGCAGTCCTCTTCTAACAACACTGTTCTAACACCGGATGCTCGCGCCGGTCTTTTCACTTATCGCGATAGCGGTGGGGCTGTTCAGAAGGTGAACATCTTGCAGGCTATGGGAATCCAGGCCGATCCGGCGGTAGCCGCTCTATTGCAGAAAGTGCCGGCCACATCGAACAACTTCAACGTTGGTGATTCCACCAGCGCGCTATTGCGTAACACTGCCGGCTACCAGTTTCTGAAGCGAAATAACCGTACTCGTGACAACGTGCTGGCAAAGAGCGATTACCTTTTTTCTCCCAAAAGCACCTTTACAGTTAACTACACTTGGAACCGGGATATTGTAGATCGCCCCGACCAGGACACAACATTCGAAACAGTTCCGTCAGTGGCCAACAACGGAGCCACTAAGTTTCTTTCCAGTTCTTGGCGGTACAGCCCGACTGCCACTATCACTAACGAATTTCGCTTCGGATTCAATTGGGCTCCGGCAATTTTCCTCGCCACTCAGGATATTCCTAAGTTCTTTCTCATAGGTACGACTGCTACAAATCTCATTTTTACAAATCCCATTAACACTTTCCGCACGCAAGGCCGCAATACCGACACCTACCATCTGGCGGATAACGCAAATTGGTTGAAGGGCCGGCATACATTTGCCTTTGGCTACCAAATGCAGCGGACTCGCATTGAAGTCTACAACGATGCCGGCATTACGCCTGCCTACACACTTGGTCTGGGCTCCGGGAACCAAGGGCTGTCTTCCGCCCAATTACCCGGAATCAGCGCCAGTGACTTGTTGGCTGCCAATAACTTGCTTGGTACTCTGGGCGGCTACTACTCCAATTATTCTCAAACGTTCAATGTATCGGATCGCACCTCAGGTTACGTGAAAAATTTCACAAACTTGCGTCACCTTCAGCTAGACAACTACGCGCTCTATTTTCAGGACTCCTGGAAAATGAACCGCAGATTGACGATAACAGCCGGTGTTCGTTGGGATTATCTCGCCCCCCTGAATGAGCGCGACTCCTTGGCGTTACTTCCCGTTCTATCAGGCGGCAATGTGATCAATACTATCTTGAATCCTGCCACCCCGACCGACTTCGCCGGATCGTCGGCCGGCCGGCCCTTCTACAAGTCTGATAAGAACAATTTTGCCCCGAACCTGGGCATGGCCTTTGATCCCACAGGAAAAGGGAAATGGTCCATTCGCGCGGGCTACGGAGTGTTCTTTGTCAACGACAGCATCGCTACGTCCGCGCGAGGCTCCTTCAATAGCAACGCCGGCCTGAGCTCCACCGCAACCGCCGCAGGGCTGACTGGCCGAGTAACCGCGACAGGAGTGCCAACTATTGCGACACCGATTTATAAGGTTCCTCGCTCCTTTGCCGACAACTATGCCTTAAGCTCGACGAATACCCAAGCCATTCCCGATCCCAACTTGGTGACACCCTACGTTCAGCAATGGAATTTCAACGTGCAGCGGGTCATCAGGAACACGAAAATCGAGGCGCGTTACATAGGCAATCACGGTACCAAGGCCCTTCGGGCTTTCGACTACAACCAGGTGATTATCAAGGACGTCTTGCCTGACTTTCAGAAAGCGCAGAACAACGGCCTACTTGCGCAAAAAGCGACTGGCAGCTTCAATCCGGTTTACAACGCAAACATTGTGGGAAGTGTCCCGCTGCCGTTCTTCAACGCTCTTCCCAATGGGGGACAGTTGACGAATGCGACCAACTTGGGCTTCATACAAACCGGTCAAGTAGGTGAATTGGCGTCTAACTATCAAACCACCAGACAGAATGGAAGTTATAGCTTCTTCCCAAATCCAAATTTGCAGACTGCTAACGTTCTTACTAATTTCAGCAACAGCAGCTATAACGCCTTCCAATTGGATATCAATCACTCTTTCACCAATGGCATCCAATTCCAAACCAATTATGTGTTTTCCAAAGTATTGAGCGATGCCGCAGGCAATACGCAGACGAACGTTGAACCCTTCTTAGATATTCGTAATACTAAGATTGAACGCGCCCGTCCGGCGGACATCGACATTACGCATTCGCTTAAATTTAATGGCGTTTACGAACTACCCTTGGGTAAAGGCCACAGGCTTGATTTCAAAAATGGAGTACTCTCGCGACTAACCTCGGGCTGGAACATGGGCGGAATCATAACAAAACAATCTGGCCCGCCATTTTCAGTTCTATCAGGGCGCGGCACCCTGAATCGTTCTGGTCAATCTGGAAACAATACAGCAACCTCCCTTATAGATAAAGATGGGTTGAATCATATTTTCCAACTCAACAACACACCAAACGGACCTTTCATAGTTCCGCAAACAATCAAGGGAAGTGACGGCAGGGCCGTTGCCGCCGATGGGGCAGTCCCGTTCAGTGGGCAACTTTTTGTACAACCTGAGGCTGGCGGTCTTGGGGCTCTACAACGAAACTATTTCAATGGTCCATGGGTTTTCAACATGGATGCACAGGCTTCCAAGATAACCAAAATAACCGAGGGAAAGACTTTAGAATTTCGTGCTGTTGCAGCAAACGTGTTTAACCATCCAACTTGGTTCGTTGGGGATCAGACAGTTAGCTCTGTCAACTTTGGCAAGATTACCAGTTCCTACTACGGGCGCCGGGTTCTTCAATTTGAATTGCGCTTGAAGTTCTGATCAAAGGAAGCTTCACACCGAAAAAGCGTCGGCGCTCAATCCGGCGCTCCTTTCATTCCGCCTACTGCTCCCGAATCGCCGCCGCCGCAATCTGTGCAATATCCAGCAACTGCGGCGGCCGGTCCGTCACTTTGTCCAGAGCATCTCGGAACATCGTGTTGCAGAACGGGCAAGCCGCCCCTACAATATCCGCGCCGGTATCCACCAACTCCTTCGCCCGCTCATGACTCACGCGCGTCCCCGTCTCCTCACCCAAGAACGCAAGACCCCCACCAGCCCCGCAACAAAAACTCCGCCCATGATTCCGAGGCGCTTCCATCACCTCACCAGCCAGCGACGCCACCTGCCGCGGCTCCTCATAAATGTCCTGATACCGGCCCAGATAGCATGGATCGTGATACACCACTTTCTTGCCCGATGGCGTCGCAGGAGCCTGATCCTTCTGCAAACGCGCCAACACAAGGCTATGATGCTCAATGTTGATATTCGCCCCAAACTCCTTGTAATCCTCGCCCAATGTGCGCACGCAATGCGGACAAATAGACAGCATCTTCTTCGCCGCACCCACCGAGTTGATCTGCTCCAGGTTCTGCTCAGCCAGCGTCTGGAACAACAAATCGTTCCCCAGTCGCCGCGCCGAATCGCCGGAACATTTTTCTTTCTTCAACACGCCGAAGGTGACCCCGCGATGCCGCAGCACTTCCACTAGCGAGGAAACAATCTCCCGCCCCTGCGGATCATAACTGCCCATGCATCCCATCCATAAACAATATTCCTGCGTGCCGTCATACAGTGGCAATTCCAGTTTCTGGATGAATTTATCGCGTTCGCTGGAAGCAAAGCCCAGCGGGTTACCGTTGCGCTCCAAATTCAGGAACAGCTTCGTGCCGTGTTTGTCTTCCCACATGCCGGTGTTCACCGCGCCCCGCCGCAGGCCGATGATAATCGGCAAGTGCTCAATCCCCAACGGACATTGAAATTCGCAAGCGCCGCAAGTGGTGCACTGAAAGGCATCGTCCATCGCCAGGTGCTTGCCCAACAGCGGCTCCTCGCTTGCCGGCCCGAATTCGTTCAAATAAGCGCGCGCTCCCAGAATAATCTCTTTCGGATTAAGACTCTTCCCCGTAGTGTTGGCCGGACAATGCTCTGTGCAGCGCCCACATTCCACGCACGAAAAGGCTTGCAACGATACCAGTTGAGTCACGTCTTTCCCCGTCACCATCCCGAAATCCTCATCGCCCACCAACGGCGGAATGGCGCTAAATTTGCCTCGCGAAAGGAACACAGAAAGCGGACTCAGCAGCAGGTGCATGTGCTTGGTGTGCGGGATCAACGGCATGAATATCAGCAGCGCCGCCGAATGCGTCCACCACACTGCTTTGTACGTTAGGTTTTCGGGCTCAAGCAGGTAGTCGAATAGATAAGTGGCCATCAGGGTGAAAATCAGCAGCGCGATGCCCACCGATTCCAAACTTAATTCGCCCAACCACCGCGGTTGTACGATCAACCGCCGGAACGCCAACCCCAGGATGGAAATGCTCACCACCACGGCGAAGGCGCCCGCCAAACCGAAATAAAACTGCCCAAATCCGTGATGCGGCGAAAGAAAGCTCACCCCCAGCGGCGTTGCAAAGTGGTTCAGCGTCACCAATGAAAACGCGCAGAATCCCCAGAAGACAAATGCATGGGCCAAGCCCGGCAGCGGCCTGTGCCGGATCACTTTCGATTGCAGCATCACCTCAAAGATGAAATCCCATACCCGCTTGCTCAGCGGCCGCAAAGTGAAATTCGGATCCTTCTTTGAAATGCGAATTATGTTCACTACCCGGGCCGCCCGCATCGCAAACGCGGACGCGCTCAGCCCCAAAAGAGCTACGAAAAGTCCTGTCTCTAATCCTGTAAATGAAGTCATACCGTTCCCTTACGATACAATGAAATTCTCCGGAGAAAAATTTGAAATTTCTTATTTCTGGATCGGCGGGTTTTGTCGCGTCGCATCTGGTTGACCGTTTACTTGCCGATGGGCATGCCATTGTTGGGCTGGATAACTTTCTAACAGGTAATAAGCGCAACTTTGCGCATCTTGAAGGTAACCCGGATTTCCATTTCGTGGAATGCGATGTTACCAAGGCCATTCCCGATCTCGGTCCGTTCGATACGGTGATCCACGCGGCCTCTCCCGCCAGTCCCAAGGATTATTTGGAGTATCCCATCGAAACTCTTGAAGTTGGCTCCACGGGTTCGCGCAACATGTTGCAGGTGGCTCAAAAGTACAACGCTCGCTATCTGGTGACGTCAACTTCCGAATGCTATGGCGACCCACTGGTCCATCCGCAAGTGGAAACCGATTGGGGAAACGTGAATCCCGTGGGACCTCGCAGTTGTTACGACGAAGCCAAGCGTTACGCCGAAGCCATGACCATGGCCTTTCATCGCAAGCATGGCGTGCGCACAACCATTGCGCGCATCTTCAACACCTATGGCCCGCGCATGAAACTGGACGACGGCCGCGTTGTGCCCGCTTTTCTCGATCAGGCTCTGCAAAACCAACCCCTCACTGTATTCGGCGATGGCCATCAGACGCGCAGCTTTTGCTTCGTAAGCGATCTGGTGGAGGGACTTTATCGCCTGTCCCAATCGGACGAACGCTATCCGGTGAATCTTGGCAATCCGCGTGAAATGACGATGCTGGAATTTGCCGAGGCAATCCTCAAAATTACCGGCGCAACATCGACGATTATTCACAAGCCGCTTCCGCAAGATGATCCCAAGCGCCGCCGCCCGGATATCACGAAGGCGAGAAATCTTTTAGGTTGGGAACCCAAGGTTCCGCTGGAAGAAGGGTTGAAGCACACTGTTGAATACTTCCGCCCTCTAGTGGGGAAATAACAACTCGGTGGTTGCGGGATCATCCCGCCGACTCCTCCACCAGGAAATCCGCGTCCAACTCCGTTAATCGCGCAGTCGTCAATGGCTGCATAAAGCCGCACTAGGGATGATTCACCATGATCGTCCCCTTTCCAAAACCGCGCCGACTCCTAAACCAGCCCTTAGTCTACTTGCTCTTTGCGGAATTTTTCATGGGAAGCTGTGAGCGCCTCAGCAATCTTTTTGGTTGCCGGATTCCCCTCTATACCGGGCATTAAATTTGGTGCTGGAGGCATTAGCGCTTGTGGTATTCGAATCTTCCCGTTTTCGATTTCGTAGGCGATTATATTTTGATTCAAGAAGTAAGAAAATAGTTTCGCCTGCAGCCACGGCATCGTAATTTCAGTGTGCCAATCCACGTCCGGATTTCCAAAATTTCCGTGTAGTTGTCCGAAAATAATCTTAAGATCCCATTCACTGGGTTCCAAATAAGCATTATTTGCGTACGCTGAAGATGGCTCTTCAGATTCGGGTCCAAGTTGGCCTGTTGTGTGTTTTCCATATTGAGCCATTGCCCTTGCCCAATCGGGTATTTGCCCCAGGGCTGTAGGCAGTTGCTTTGCAGGAATGGTTCCACGGCGTCTTGGGGCCGTTTTTGTGAAGTCGCTAATCCCACTTAGATCTCTTCTAAACAGTTGTACATTAGAATTCCATCCCTTTGGAGCAAGTCTAATCGGACTCCACCACCGCATTCCTGTGGCAATCCATTCTTGCCTGAGCTGTGAGTGACTGCGTCCCGAATCGTGATATCCGAACTGCGTCCCACAGCAAGGGCAATAATTCCAAGCTGATGGCGTTTCATCCATCGGGTAGTTGCAGATTGGGCAAGGAAAAATATTCACACCTTCAAGCACTCCTGTTTAAACTATGCCTCATTGCTGGGCAATTTGTGGCATCTCTTAATCCCAATCAAGTTTCCCGGCAAATCTACGCAACGAACAAGCTTGTAGTATGTTCTTATCGTAGAACCGCCAGCAGGAAGTACCCCAAATTCTCCGGATTTAGGACTGAACCGAATTTTGTCCCCAAGGGATCGGGTGCATTCCAGAACGGCACTGTCTGTTTGACTTGTGAGAAACGATTCCGCCCGCGTTGCGTATTCAGTTTCCGTGATCGAACCGAATTCCCACCCATGGTCGAAAAAATGTTCCGCAAGCTTTCTGGTATTCGAAAATGATGCCACCAGCTACCCCACTGCCTTTGCCCAAACTTTCCCCGCAGCCGCCCGGCCCAGCGGAGCCGCCTTCCCAGCAATGTCCAATGTCAAGGTTTCATCATAGTTTCGCGCGGTTACCTGCAAAGCCGACCCCGGCCGGATTCCCAAGCCGTTTAAATACTCCAGCAACAGCCGGTCCCGCTCATAGACGCTCACTACGTTCGCCTTGGTCCCCGCGGGCATCTCATCCAGCGGCAATAGACCACGCTCGCGCCTCGCTGATGGGGTATCTATTTCGCCCCGGTTCCCATGCGGGCAGTCCGCATCCGTCCCCAATCTCTCGGTCAACCGCCGCTCAAACTCAGCGGAAACGGCATGTTCCAATTGCTCGGCCTCGTCATGCACCATGTACCATTCCATGCCGAATATCTCCGACAACATGCGCTCAATCAAATGATGCCGGTTCAAGATATGCGTCGCAATGTCCCGTCCCTCTGGCGTAAGCCGGATTAGCCCATCGTCTTCAACCACAATCAGCCCGTCGCGCTTCAGGCGGCGAATGGCCATCGTCACGGCGGGCGCTGAAACCTTCAGCCAACGGGCCAACGTAGCCGCGATTACAACTTCACCCTCGCTTTCCGCTTCGGCGATGGTTTTTAAATAGTTCTCTTTGGAAATCGTGATTTTCAAGGGTTATTCGAATTGTAACCCGCCGGAAGCCTTGCTATTCTCATTGGTAACCCTATGCGCATTTCAAAACTCATTTATTTTGCCTGCGCGGCCGGCCTTGCGGCAACCACCGCAATGATCGCCGCCGAAACTGTCGACTTATCGGTCGTCCATAGAATCAAACAAGAAGCATTTGAGAACTCTCAGGTTATGGATCACATGTTCTACCTGACCGACGTCAATGGCCCCCGTCTCACAGGTTCGCCCGGTTATGAAAAAGCCGCCAATTGGGTGGTCAAGAAGATAAAGGATATTGGCGCCGAAAATGCGCACCTTGAAAAGTGGGGTCCATTCGGGAAAGGCTGGACCTACGATCGCTTCGCCATGCACATGATTGAACCGGCTTATTCGCCCATCGCCGGCTACCCCATGGCTTGGAGTCAAGGAACCAATGGCGCGATGACGGCCGAGCCGATGATTGCCGTGCTCACCGCTCAATCCACCGACGAAGAAAAGGCTAAGTTCAAAGGCAAGATGAAGGGCAAAATGATTTTGCTGGATGCGCCCCGTGATGTGAAGTTGCACTTAACCGCCGATGGCCGCCGTTACAACGATGCCGATTTGGCCGAACAGGCCATGTCGCTTGATCCCTCTCCGGTGGCTCCTGGTGGATTCCCAACCGCGGGGGCTCCAGCCGCGGCCCAACGCGCCCGTACGGCGGGTGGCGCACCGTTCAATCGTGAATTAATCGCCGAACGGCGCCGCAAATTTCATCAGTTCCTAATCGACGAAGGCGTGGCCGCGATCATCACTAATGGTTACAACGGTGACGGTGGCACAGTATTCGCCTCCTCCGCCGGTGGCCGCGAAGAGAAGGACGTGCTGCCTCCTCCCTACATTGCAATCACGCCCGAACATTACAACCGCATTTACCGCTTGGTCGAAAAGAAAATACCGGTCAAGTTGGAACTGGAAGTGAGGGCTCAGCAGATCGAAGACAAGAAAGATTCCTGGAATGTCATCGCCGAAATTCCCGGTGGCAAGAAGAAAGATGAAATCGTCATGATCGGCGCCCATCTTGATTCCTGGCACGGCGGCACCGGCGCAACCGACAATGCCGCGGGTTCCGCGGTGATGATAGAAGTGATGCGCATTCTGAAGACGCTCAATCTCAAAATGGATCGCACAGTGCGCCTGGCCCTGTGGAGCGGTGAAGAGCAAGGCTTGCTTGGTTCGAAGGCATACGCCAAGGAACATTTCGCCGACCCCGCCACGATGAAACCAACTACGGAACATTCGAAGATTGCCGGCTATTTCAACTTGGACAACGGATCAGGAAAGATTCGCGGAATCTACTTGCAAGGCAACGATATGGTTCGTCCCGTATTTGAAGAATACCTAAAGCCTTTTGCCGACTTGGGTGCGAAGACGATCACTATTCGCAACACCGGCGGCACCGATCATCTTTCGTTCAACGAAGTAGGCCTACCAGGCTTCCAGTTTATTCAGGATCCACTTGAATATTCCGCAAAGAATCATCATTCAAATTATGATGTGTACGATTACATTCAGAAGGGCGATCTAATGCAGGCTTCGGCCATCATTGCTTCCTTCGTCTACAATACGGCGAATCGCGATGAGATGTTGCCCCGCAAGCCTCTGCCAAAGCCAGTTCGTCCAAGGGGCCAACAACCCGAAGGAAAGAAAGATGTCCCATCCGGCCTGTAAGATCAAGCCTGCTATTCTAGCTCACATAGTGAGTAGCTTAAGTGGATTGGAACAAGCAAGAGTGGGGCATACCCCCTGGTCTGCGGCTGGCCCCCTGGCCAGCCTGCACAGGCTCAGGAAACAATTCCGGCTCCCCCGCACTCTAGCCCTAGCAATCCTGGCCGCTAGCCTAGCCCCGGCGGGCGTCTTCAAAGAGAACATCGAGTTCGCCACAGTCGAAAGCGGCGAAAAACTAACGCTTGACGCCTGGATCCCAGACGGCCCCGGACCATTCCCGGCCGTCATCGTTGTCCACGGTGGAGGCTTCATCAACGGCGACAAACAAACCTACGTGAAGCCCCTGTTTGATCCGCTAAAGAGCAGCGGCTTCGCCTGGTTCACCATTAATTACCGCCTAGCCCCAAAGGTGCATTTCCCCGTGCCGCAGCAGGACCTGGGCCGGGCCATCAAATGGGTGAAAGCCAACGCAGCGCAGTACAAAGTAGACCCGCGCAAGATAGCGTTGATGGGCGAATCCGCGGGCGCATCCATTACAGCGTATGTTGCCGTGCATCCCGGGCCCGGCGAAGAAGTCAGCGCTGTGGTTAACCTATACGGCGTTTACGATTGGGTGCAACGCTCAAAGCAGCGCGACGGCCTAGGAGCCAATCTGGCCAAGCTCCTGGACCTGCCCAATGAGTTAACCGAACCCACGCTGAAAACGCTGAAGAACATTTCGCCCATCACGTACTTAAGCAAGAACACGCCGCCATTCTATTTGATCCACGGCACGCGGGACTTTCAAGTCCCCTACGATCAATCGGTGTTGATGTGCGAAGAGATGAAAAAGGTTGGCGCTTCGTGCGAATTGCTGACGCTGCCCGGCGGTGGGCACGGCATGGGAGGTTGGGAGAAAATTCCTGGCCTGACCATCTATAAGGAGAAAATGATTCAGTGGTTGAAACAGACGTGGAAGTAAAGCAAGTTACAAAAGCCGATGCCGTCATGGCGCTGGAACGCGACTACGTGCTGGGCAATTATGCCCGTTATCCGCTGGTGCTGGAGCGCGGTAAGGGTTGCTACCTCTATGACACCGATGGCCGCCGTTACCTGGACCTGCTTTCAGGGATCGGCGTAAACGCACTGGGCCACGCTCATCCGCGCGTGCTGCGCGCCATTCGCGACCAATCGGCGCGGCTGATGCATTGCTCGAATCTTTACTACCACGAATATCAAGGCAAGCTTGCCAAACAGCTGGCCGCGGCCAGTGGACTGGAGCGTTCTTTCTTCTGCAACTCCGGCACCGAAGCAATGGAGTGCGCGGTGAAAATCATGCGCTCGCACGGCAATGGCGCGGCGGAAGGCAAGCATGAGATTATATCTCTCCACAACTCGTTTCACGGCCGCACCATGGGCGCTTTGGCGTTAACCGGCCAGCCCAAATATCAGAAGGATTTTGCCCCGATGCTGGAAGGCGTCCGCTTCATCGACGCCAACAACATTGACCAACTGGAAGCAGTGGTGAACGATAAGACGGCCGGAATCGTGATCGAAGGAATTCAAGGCGAAGGCGGAATCCATCTCATGACGGCCCCGTTCTTGCGGAAGGCGCGTGAGCTGGCCAATCAATACAACACCATTCTGGTTTTCGACGCGATTCAATGCGGCGTGGGCCGCACGGGGCATTTCTTCTCGCATCAAGCGATTGCGCCGGACGTGAAGCCCGACGTGATGGTGACGGCCAAGCCTCTTTCCTGCGGCCTGCCGCTGGGCGCTGTGATGATGAACGAACGCGCCGCCGCGGCGATCAGGCCAGGGATGCACGGGACCACATTTGGAGGCGGTGCGCTGGCGACGCGTGTGGCGTATGAATTCATGGAGATGTTGCCCGGTCTGCTGCCGCACATTGATCGCGTAGGTGAATATTTCCGGCAGGAGTTGCGGGAGTTGCAGCGTAAGCATTCCTTTATTACGGAGGTGCGCGGCCTGGGCTTGATGATCGGTGTGCAACTGACGATCCCCGGCAAGGATCTGGTGATGGAAGGAATGAAGCAAGGGCTACTGTTCAACTGCACGCACGACACTGTGTTGCGGTTTCTGCCGCCCTATATCATTACGGAAAGGGAAATCGACAAAGCGATTACCGGATTGAAAAAGGTTTTCAAAACCGTGAAATAAATCATTGGTGGATAACCGTTTTCTTGAGACTAAGGTTTTTCCCAGCGACCCTAGAGTACTTCCACCCTCGCTGGGCTATACCCTTTTTGCCTCACTCATCCGATAAGTAAGTAATGGCTGGATTAGCCTCTTTCATTCGAACTTCACTGCTGATTCAAGGTTCGGTCGAAATCTTGCTTGGCTTGCTGATTGCCCTCAACGGAATCCGGTCGATTCTGTTCGCAAGCCCGTCCAGGTTCGGTTTGGCCGTGACCCTGATTACAGCTTCTCTCACCCTGATATTTGGGGCGCTTCAGTGCTTCTCGGCCTGGGCTTGGAAGCGGAAGAAGCCTTTCGCTCGCAGGATGGTCTTCTTTGTTTCCATCCTGAATCTTACTTTACTTGGGTTTGGGTCGATTCTTGGGGGAATCGGTATTTATCTTTGTTCCGGCAAGCGGGCTGCCTCTTTTCTTGATCATGGAACCGCAAATGCCGCGCGAGAACCAAGGCCGGGGGACGGTACAAAAAAGTGGGTTCAATATGCGTGGCCGGCGTTAAGCATCTCGTGGTGGGCTTTTAGCACATTTGCCCTCGCGGAATTGGCCATCGTACGTGGATTGCCGGCATCTCCCTTCCAGGGGATTCCGCTCATCATAATAGTAACCTTCACAACGGTGCTGATTCACGAATTGGGCCATTGCCTCGCCGGGTGGGCATCCGATTTTTCATTGTTCAAATTGCATGTGGGGCCGTTATTGGCTTTCCGTAAGGAGGGCCGCTGGCGCTATGAGTTTTCCATGGCGGGATTGTTCGGGGGTGGGGGTGCGGCCGGTATGGCTCCTCGTCATTTGAGGAATCTTCGCGCGCGGATGGCCTTTCTGACAGCTGGAGGGCCGGCCGGCTCCCTTCTCTGTTCGGTATCAAGCGGCCTGCTTTCCATGATATTGCTGGACACCCCGTATTCGATTTGGTGGAAGGTCCCGGCGCTTGTTTCGATGTGGTCTTTAGGGGATTTTTTTCTAAACCTGATCCCGATTCTTGGCTGCACTGGATATTCCGACGGCGCCGTTCTTGCTCAATTGATGGAAGGCGGACCTTGGGCGGATATCCGCCTGGCAATGGCTGCCGCCACGATGACTACTTCCACAACAGCGCGGCCGGCGGAACTGGACGCGGCTCTGCTTCGCAAAGCCGTCGCGGGAAGCGACGGGTACCCAGAGCAGCCCATTCTCAATTTGATCAGCATGATGCATTACATCGACCGGGACAACCTGCCTAAAGCAAAAATGCTGCTTGATTCGGCTCTTCGAAAGCCAGAATTGCTAACAGATCCTGGAATTATGACGGAAATCGCCTTCTACGTTGCCTATCTGAATCGGGACGCGTATCAAGCACGCGCTTGGCTCGATGAGGCGCAAAATAAGGCTCAGGTGAAACGGTACGACTTAAAGAACGACCTGGAATTGTGGGCCTGCTCGGCGATCCTGCATTGGCTGGAAGGTAACGCGGGGGAAGCGGAAAAGGAATGGGAAGTTGCTTGGAATTTGGCGATGGCCAAACCGGCTTTTGGTTTCTATGCTTATGAGCGATGGTTGCTGAATGAGATCCGGGAAGAGTGGGTGGGAAAGCAAACAACATCCAAGTCTTTGGCGGGCTTGATCCAAGGAGTGGGAACAAGCGCTGGTGTCCAAATACCCGCAAACAAAGTTCTGACCAAATAAATAAATAAGCCGCGGCCGAGTTCCTAAGAAACTCGCGCAAAACGGAGATCCGGCTCAAGGTTACGACGTGCGGCGTGGGAGCTAAATGACGTTTCTTATCGACATGAACCTCACTCCGCGTTAGGCTCAATACTTGGTTGAGACAGGTTTCGAAGCTATTGATTGGTCTTAAGTGGAAGCTCCGAATACGATTGATTTCCAGCTTACGAAATGGGCTCGGGAACAGGCGGCCGAAGCAGCAGCGTGATAATCAAACCGGCCAGTGCAATTGCCGATAGCGTGGTCCAAACTTCCGAATAGCCCGCGGCCAAGTCGCCTGCTTGGCGCGCGCGGTCAAGAACGGCGGCGAAGTATCCAGGCACAAGAAATCCGCACAGACCCCAGGCGGAGAACAACAGTCCATAATTGGCTCCAATATTTTTCGGCCCAAAGTAATCGGCGGTGAATGATGGCATTAGGGCGAGATATCCGCCGTATGCAAACGCCCCGCAACACAGGCCCCCAAGCAACATGTAGAAATCCGAAGCGGAGCGCAGGAACCCTAAGCAGGCAACGATGGAGACGGCGCACATTCCGTACACCGCCACTTTGCGGCCGAACTTGTCGGAGACGCTTCCCCAAGCCAGGCGGCCAATACCGTTAAAGATGCTCATGACGCCTAGGGCGGCTCCGGCTTGCATGACGGCTTGTTTCCTGGCCATTTCCTGCAATAAAGGCGATGCCTCGCCAATGATGGTGAGGCCAACCGAAGAACCCAAAAAGTAAACCAGCCACAAAGCATAAAACTGCCAAGTGCGAATCATGGCGGCGGCGGGAATTTCCATCGCGGCGGCGCGGCCCGGCGGCGGCGTCCAGCCTTCAGGAAGCCAGCCGGAGGGCGGCACTTTGTACAATTGGGCGGCGCCCATCACGCCTATATAAAATATCGCGGCGAGAATTAGAAATGTGCGGGGAATAGTATGTCCAAACTGGGTTTGGTCCTTGCCGATCAGTGATTCAAGCAGCGGACCGAACAATAGTGGGCCAATGCCGAAGCCCATTACGGCGAGGCCCACGATCATGCCGCGCTTATCGGGAAACCACTTGATGCACATTGCAATGGGGGTGACGTAGGCGAACCCCACGCCCGCCCCCGCCACTATGCCGTAGGCCAGCACAAGCCCATTCAACGTATCGCCGATGAAGGCGGCAAGAAGGCAACCGGTGCCCAGCATGAAGCCGCCGGCGGTGGCCACCAGCCTAGGTCCTTTGCGGTCCTGCCAAAATCCGGCGATGATCATGCCGGCCGCGAAGGCCAGGATGGAATAGCGGTAGGGCGTGATAGTGTCCGAACGATTCCAACCGTGAAGTTGCGCCAGTGGTCCGCGAAAGACAGACCAGGAATAGATCACTCCCAACAACACTTGCATGAAGATCGCGGCGGCCGCGTAAACAACCCGGTTCGTTGGCATATCCGCTCGATTGTAACAGCCAACCTACTTGTAATGTGTCGGCGGGCATGAAATAGAGTCCCGTGAACCGTTCGAGGAGTGTATTTCCACGCGAGCATCCTACTCGAAATATTTCCAAATCCTTGGCGGAAACCGTTATCTGGGAAAAACAAGTCTTTTGAGGAACACGCGCAAAACGGAGCTCCGGTGGCGAGTAACTTCTCGTGTTCCTCCGATAATTGGCGGCCCTGCCACCGGGCCCTTTGCGCTTTTGACTTACTAATGAAAATTGTGTAGATGTTATGAGGAAATATACCCAGTAAGTAGTTATTGAATCGTTTAATATGCGGGTCCTCGGCAGATCCCAATCTCGAGCTGCGGCATGGCGGAAAACTGAGGTAACGGCCTCCAAGGTAAGATAAATGTGATGGCGGCTACCCGAAACCAAAGAGTACAAAAAGCCCGTGATCTTACAGGCGTGTCGCGCGCTTTTCGCCCAAGCCCTTTGCGGGCTGAGGAAATGGAGTTCTACTCTGACGCGCTGAACAAGTGCAGAAGCAATCCGAGACGAACTATTCGGGCCGATTTACTTGAATCGGCGGAGCAGGGCTTTTTTTCAAGGGTGTTCTCTATGGAAATAGAGGCTGCGGAAAATCCACTGAGATCAACAATCTATTGGAAGATGCGGCGATCAAACAGAAATTTGTCGTCGTGAAAGTGGATGCAACGGAGGAGTTGAACCCTCAAACCTTCAGTGTGGTGGATTTCCTCTCGTTGCTTGCGATTAATCTGATTGAGCAATGCAGGAAAACTTGCCTAAATCAAGGACAAGCCTTTCAAGGCGGCTAGGCCATTATAGACGATTTACCCAATCAACTGAAGCCGTTCTTCCCCGAGTTACAGAACATGATTTCCGAAACGAAAAGTAAAGTAAGGAAGGAAACGCGGAGTTAAGCTTCAAAGTCTTGAAGGCTGGTATTCGGGTCGGCGGACAGATAAAAGAAGATCGCGCCAACGAACGCCGGCCGCTATCAGATTTAGGAGAACTTCTTAAAAAACTAACGAAAGTCGCGCTGGATCACGTACCGGGTTTGGAAATTCTAGTGATAGGTGAAAACTTCGACAAAGAGCAAATTCCCCATCAGCTATTGACTGATGCATTCGTCCAGTACTCAGCAATCGTCCGCGATTTGCCCGTGCACATTCTCTTCACGCTTCCAGTGCCATTCGTCTATTCTCATGGCAATCAACTGCCTTTCGAAAGAGCGAATCGCTACCCTCTGTACGATGTTCCAGTTTTTGATGAGACCAACAATAGGAATGCTCAAGGCTTGACAGCTTTGACTGAATTGATGAGGCTCAGGGCCGATCTTGACGCCATTATAGGGAGCGATGCGCTTGAGCTGCTTCAGCGCACTTCGGGCGGCGATCTCTACCTGTTGTTCGCCCTGATCATAAAAGCAGGTCGGCTGGCTGGTTACCGCAACGAAGACGAGCCAACAACGCCTCGAAAGATCATGCTCAAGGACGCAGCCGTTGTCGCCCGGGAGCAGCTAAGTATATTTCGGAATGAAATGGGCACTCCTAATCCTGATCAGGAAACGGACTGGCCAACCAGGAGAGACAAGTTGCGGAAGATTTACGAACACGATCCTGCAGCAGCGGTTCCCGATCCTGCACTTTACCAACTACTGGGCCGCCGGACCGTTTTGTTTTGTAATGGCAAAGGCCGCTATGCGGCTCATCCCCTCGCCGTGGAAATGTTGCGTGAAAACTTCTTAAACGACGCAGGGTTCACTTACAAGGGCGGCGGTTTGGATCTACCGTCGTGACTCGTGGAGAAGTCCCGTGGCTTGTTCGAGCGTTGACCGGCTGGGCATTGTCCATCGGCCAGGGTCAGGCCTTGATCACGTTCCGATCACCTCAGGCGCGCAATGCCGTAATTGAGGAGCTTCAACAGGCGTTCGGGGTTAAGCAGTTGAAGACCGCCCTGATTGACGCATCGGAATTCGCACCATTGGAATTCGTATCACAAGTTGCCCATGGCGTCGAGGATGTGCTGTTCGTATTTAACGCGGACCGCCTCATTTTCGACAAGGAAAAACCGGATGCACCCTCGGTCTTGAACTTTAACAGGGAGCAGATTGTAGAGCGCCCAGGCGTACAGATCTGGTTCATGTGGCAGCAGGGCGCGATAAGGTTTGCTAACGAGTTACCCGACCTGAACAGATTCTTTCTATTTCGCGAGGAACTTACGGACGAGCCCGAGGCGGTTAGATTGGACTGGATACTATTGAACTGGACGCGGACAGAGCAGCCCGGCCCGGGACTTGGGCCAATGTACCTTGAGCGTGCCCGGCGGGCTGTGAAGGCGAATGCCTCCCCAGAGAAGATTTGGCTGGAACTTGGTCTTCCGGCACTTCGCGAGTTCGTAGCTAGTTGGAGACAGGCCAGCGGCGGCAACTGCTTTGGATGAAATCAGTGCATTCATTGGCCCGCCAGATCAGGCGTTGCTGGAGCATCCTCAAAATCTTGAACTGGCGAATTTTCACAAAATAGTGGGGGATGTTTATCGCGAAGATCAGACTGAAAAAGCGGCCCGGCACTATGAATTGGATGCAAGAATTCTTCAGAAGATGGTGCCCCTACTCCGCGACGCCGCCCAAACGGGTTCAGACAATTTCAAGGGGGCTCTGGCGAACGCACTGACGCTAGAAGGCGTGATTTGCGCCAATACTAAACTTAGTGAGCAGGCAATTGACCACTTCAGCGAAGTGGTTAGCCTTACCGAAGACCAGAAACTTAAGGAGAAGATTCAAGAATTCTTTTGTCAACTTGACCCTACCCCCGCGCCAGCGGATACGTCAGCGTCTCCATCAGCCAATCCCGATTCTCCCGCACCGACTCATTAAGCTTCCCGCACAACTCCGCGCGCTGCTCATACAATCGGTACCCCGCCCTCGGCCGCAAGTATCCCCGCGCCCTCGGCTCCTCGGCAAACAATCGCTCCTCGCCAATCTCCGCCGCACGCTGTTCATAGCCCTTGCGATTATCCAGCAGCGCCTTCACCAGGAACGGCATAATCATCGAAAAGTCGCCCTGCATGCTTTCCGTTGATTGCAGATAGGTGTCCTTATCTACCTTTCCCCAGGTCACGGCTTCCGCCGGAGGACACGACGATAGCGATCCGTCGGTCACCGGGGCCGTCACAATCTGCACGTCAAACTCATACCCTTTCACGTCCGGGATGCCCAGCACTTGGCCCAGCGCCGGCTCTGGCTGCAGGTTGTAATTCTTCGGCACGCCGCCGCCCAGAATCAAAGTCGCCAGCGCCTTCACCGGGTTATCAAACAGCCCCCAGCGATGATAAGCGCAGGCTTCAAACACCTCGGCATGTAAGTCGAGATCAAAGCCGTACTCACCAATCAGTCCGGCCTGCCGCATCGCCCATAGCTTCATCGAATTCAAAAACACGCTTCCATCGCCAGGGGCGCCGACGAACACCGGAATCGCCAAACGATGACACGTTGAAAGAAGCCCTGCATCCACGCCGTTCGCTTTCTCCTGCGCCGCATAGTAAGCGCCAAGCAAATTACGCAACTCGGTGCCGGTCATTTTTTTCTGAAACTCAGGCCGCTGCAAAATCGCCGTAAGAAAACGGTCCTGATCCAGCAGCACATCCTCATCGAAAGCCATGTCGGTTACGCGTATGGTTCGCTCATCGCGCAAGGCTCCATCATCGCCGAAAATGGGCACCTCGAATACTGGGTCGCGATGGGCGTTCAAGCTGCGATGGCCATCGTGGTAACACACCGCGTCAGTCGTGGAAAGATACGCCACCCAACCGGTTTCAAGCAACGGCAATAGCCACGCCTGATGTTGTCCCGACACCGTCACAGGCCCGGCGACGGCCAACGTGAACGGACACTCCATTCCAATTGCACGGTCCAGAATCGTATAGATTCTCCGCAGGTACGCGCCGCCGAATGCAGGCAAGCAATGGCGGAAAATTTCATCCAGGCTGACACACTGGTCCACTGGCCGCACTCGCACGGTGCGGCGTAAAGAATCTTGACTCATCGGTTAATTGCGCTCCAGATAGGGAATGCCACGCTCCATCCAATCGGGCTTGGGCGCGCCCTTCAAATAGTAATCGAAGTACTGCTTCAACCTCATTGTATAGTCCTTCTGATTCGCCCGTTTCCGCAAATTGTGGGGCTCGCCATTGTAGTTAAACAAATAAGCTTCCTTGCCATTGCGGCGCAGCGCCAAAAAGAATTCAATGCCTTGCGTCCACGGCACGGCATCGTCGCCATCGTTGTGAATCATCAGCAGCGGCGTCTCAACCTTATCGACGGCGAACACTGGTGAGTTTTCGATGTATCGCATCGGGAATTCCCACAAACTTCCGCCGATACGGCTCTGGTCCCGCTCATATTGAAATTGGCGGGGTAACCCGGAACCGTAGCGGATGCCGTCGTAGGCCGACGTCATATTCGCCACCGGCGCGCCTGCGGACGCCGCCTTGAAGCGGTTTGTCTTGGTAACCATGTAGGCGATCTGGTAACCGCCCCAACTATGACCCTGTATGCCGATATTCGCCTCATCAATGAAGCCCAAACTGACCGCCGCATCCACCGCCGGCAGCACGCACTGCAGGGAACTCATTCCCGGCGCTCCGGTTTTATACACAATGTCCGGCTGCAGAACCACGTAGCCGTTGCTTGTGTAGAACGCCGCGTTGATGCTGTTGGTGGGCCGCGGCGTTGGGAAGTTATATAGTTCGTTCGACCGCCTTTCGTAAATGTACACAATCATCGGGTACTTCTTCTTGGGGTCGAAATTAGCCGGCTTTTCAAGCAAAGCTTTTAGAGGCGTTCCGTCCAAATTGCGGAAATTCATCAGCTCCGCCGTGCCCCATTCATACTTACTAACTTGCGCCGACAACTTAGTAACTTGCTTCGGTTTTGAAAACTCAACGTCCGTCAAATAAAGATCCGGCGGTTCGCTAAAAGATGCCGCGGTGAAAACAATTGCTCCGCTATCCTGGGCGCGCAACACTGCCTTATAATTCTTTGGCCCCCACAGCAGCTTCTTCGGCTCGGCGTCGAAATCAAAGCTTCCTGTCCAGTAGCCGGTGCTATAGTCCGTCAAGCCCTCCCCGCGCAGCAGCAGTAGTTTCCCATTGTCGATGCCTGGGTTGCTTCCCCCATCCGCGCGGGAGCCTTGAACAGGCCGGACACCATCGTAGCGGAACTGCATCTTACTCTGCCGCCCAAGGCCGCGCGTAATCATTCTTGAGATACTGCCATCCACCGCGAACTGCCACACGTCGTATTTATCGTAGAGAAGCACCCACTCGCTGTCTTTTGTCCAGCCGGCGATTCCATGAGGGCCCGGAGTGCGCGGGTGATCGTCGTCTTCGTTGTCGAACCGCACGCCCACGTTGGAAGTCAGCTTCAACGTGACCGTATCCTTCACGTTTACCAGAACCCAATCCTTGCCGTCGAAGTACACTGCCTTGCGGCCATCGGGCGACCAATTCAGTCCGCTTCGCGCTTTCCGCGCAACAATGCTGCGTTGCCCGCTGGCCGTATCCAGGAAATAAACGTCATCCGCGCGCGTATCCCATTCGGAGCTGATGCGATAGGGCCTGTCGTCGCTTGCAAACGCAAAGTCCCCTTGCAGGTTTGGCGTTAACCGTTGCACGCTCAAGTCAGCCAATTGCACAAACGTCTTCGATTCCAGGTGGAACACTGCCTGATAGGAAAGATCGCGCTGCTGATTGGCGCGCACCTTCTGAATGGTCTGAACATTGTCATCCTTCCAGTGCCACAAGTCGAACTGTGCTTTTTCTTCTCCGCCGTCGGCTGTCTTCTTAGGAATGGCCCGCTGCGGCGGCGCGGTTCCCATAAAGACCCGCTTTCCATCGTTTGAAAAGGAAACGGCGCCCTTCGTACTGATCCGCCATTGAGGGCGGAACCCGGCAATTGCGGGCGTTACCCATTCCTCAGCTTTCTGCTCGCCTCGCTTCCAACCAAGCAGCTTAGAGCTGCCGCCGGCAACCGCAACCACTGCTAGTAACTTTTGAGAATCATCCCAAGTCAGTTTGGCGTACTGGCCCTTGCCTTGCACAATGGCCAAGGGAATATCTTCGGAAGTTGTAGCGGCGCTGTACACTCCGTTAGTATCTTCCTGCTTTGCATCCACGGTGTAAACCACTAACTTCCCATCTTTCGAAAGAGTGAATTCCCCCGTCTCATTGATGGACCGTTCCTTGCCGGAATTCAGATCACGGATGACCAAGGTTTTTTCCTTGGCGTCCTTCTGGTAAACGGCAACCGAAGCATCCTCCGCTGCAAGTTGGAACGACTTCACTTGGCCCGAGGTGAACGTCTCTCCATTTGCCGTCGCCACAATCACCAGGTTGTTCTTCGGCATCTCCTCCGGCTTTTTCTTCTCTTTGCGCGCGGCATCCACTTCGGCCTTGGCTGGAAAGGCCAGGAACAGCAAATGCGCGCCGTTCGACGAGAATTCGAGCCTTGGCCCTTGCACAACAGGTGGCGTCTCCGTAGGCTCCGCGTTTGGATCAACCGTTTCCCTAATCGGCAGCGCGCCGGCGGGAAGTCGCGTCTCTTTCATGGTGGCGAGATTCACCACCACAACAACGCCGTTGCCCACCTCCGGAAATACAGAGTAGGCCAGCCAGTGGCCGTCGGCGGAAATGGACTGCGAAGCGATGGAGCGCCATGCGTCGAAATCATTGATGGTGAGGGGCGCGATGGCCGGGGTAGCTACCGGCCGTTTGGCGGGCTGCGCCAACAATGCAGAGGGCAAAAGCAGTACAAAAAAGAGGATGCGAGACAACATGTGACCATTGTACGCGCAGTTGGCGCGTGGCTTTTGACTGTCCCCAGGCTAGGGGACTAGCCAAAATGCCCGTTTGGTCAGCAGCGCTCGTCACGCAAGTGGACAGTGTTGAATTTAGTCCGCGTTGCCATCTGCCTCATTCGAAGCAATTCCCGCAAAGCGATACCCTATCCAAGGTTCGGTAATAATAAAACGCGGCTCGGAAGGTTTGGGCTCCACTTTCTTGCGCAATTGGTTGATGAACACGCGCAGATATTCCAGTTCCTGGCCATGCTCGGGACCCCATACCAATTGCAGCAATTCCCGATGCGCGACAGGTTTGCCCGCATTCTGGATCAGAATCCGGAACAAGTCTAATTCCTTGGGAGTCAAGCGAACTTCTTTTCCCCGAACTTTTACGCGGCGGGCCTGAAAATCCACTTCCAATTCGCCATTCGAAAAACTGGAGATGGTGGCTTCGGCCGGAGCTCCTTTGCGAAGCGCCACGCGAATGCGTGCCAACAATTCCGGCATGCTGAATGGTTTAGTAAGGTAGTCGTTCGCTCCGGCGTCAAGGATCGCGACCTTGTCCAGATCCTGATCGCGCACCGAAAGCACGATCACCGGAGTCTTGTAGCCGAGCCGGATCGACTTGCAAGCATCAAGGCCGTTCATCTCCGGCATGTTGAAATCCAACAGCACCAAGTCGGGCTTTTCGATCCGCATCATCTCCAGCACTTCTAAACCAGTGCGCGCCTCGCAACTTTCATAACCGCTTGCCGTTAGGGAAGCGCGCAGCACGCGGCGGATCTGCGGGTCGTCGTCGGCAATCAAAATAATGGAACTCAAGATTTAATCCTCAGGGGTCACCGGCAGCGTAAATGTGAACGCAGCCCCTTCGCCCAGTGTACTTGTTACGTTGATTTCGCCGCCGTTGGCTTCCACCAAACGCTTGGCGATAGACAGCCCTAACCCCATGCCCGATGTTCGCCCCAGCGCGCTTTTCCCACGATAAAACTTCTCAAACACATGCGGTAAATCGCCTGGAGCGATTCCCGGTCCGGAATCGCTTACCATCACCTGAACCTTTTCACCAGTGCAAGCGGCGCTTATGGAAATGACTGACTGGCGGCCAGAGTACTTCAACGCATTGGTGATCAGTTGGCGCAATATTTGACGCGCGGAATCGGGATCGGTCAATACGTTGGGTAAATTAGCCGGGAAGCGTTTGGTGAGACCGGCCCCGGCCAGTAGTGTTTGCAATTCCTGTTCCACTTCCGCCATCATTACCGGCAGAGACATGCTCTGTTTGTCCAGCAGAAACCCGCTTGTTTCCATCCTTGCCAGCTTCAGGCCCTCGGCAAGCAGCCGGTCCATGTAATCGGTTTCCTCATCTATAATTACCAGCAGCTCGGTATCGTTTTTTGACCGGGGTGAATCGAGCAGCTGTGTTACCGAGGCTTTGATGGCTGTTAGCGGCGTGCGGTATTCGTGCGCCACGGCATCGACCAACGCGGAGCGGAGAGTTTCGCCGCGCCTTTCGGTTTCCGCCTGAATGGCCCGCTCTTCGGTTCGCGCACGCTCAAATGCCATGGCCAGCATCGCGCTAAGCGACTCGCGCCCAGTCTCCGATAAGTGCGGCTTAAAGAGTGCAAGGGTTCCGTAATCGCGGTCACTGAAACGAACGGGAAGATGGTCCCATCCCGGTTGCGGTGTGATCGGGCTTGTATGAAATGCCGCTTTGCAGCCAGGAAGATTCGACGAGACAGCTTCGGCCAGCAATTGCGGGGAAAGTTTTGCGGCGGACAACAACCGGCGGCTAATGCGGTTCAAACTTTCTGCTTCCTGCGTACGTTTTTTGGCGCGGTTTGAAAGCTGGCTGGCGGTGGCGGCGGTTATGATGAATGCCGTCAAAACGGCGATATCATCGGTTTCAACAGGAGCAAGAAAATAATGGTTGATGCCGATTACGGCAAGCACGGAGGCCACCAGCGCCTCCCAAAGCCCCCACATCGTTGAGATGCCGAGGATCACAACCAGCACCGCCAGAACAACCGTGGTGAGATCGTTCGTCGCCGTAAACTGCACCAGCAGCCAGAGCACCGCCCCGGCCAGCGCCGAGGAGATCAGGATGCGGAAAAAACGGTTCATAACGACTAATCCCGAGGCCGCTCCTCTAAGCGTAAATTCCTGGAGCCTCATGACCTAGCGCTTGGACATACTCAACATAGGAGCCCGGATACACGCGCGGGTTGCGTTCGACGCCACTCTCGCCGCCAAGTTCCAGCACCCGAGTTCCAAGGCCCCGAAGAAACATGCGGTCGTGCGATACGAAGATCATCGTCCCTTCAAAGTTCTTCAAAGCTTCCACCAGCATTTCCTTCGTCGCTAAGTCTAAGTGATTGGTGGGCTCGTCGAGCACAAGAAAATTTGGAGGATTGAAAAGCATACGGGCCATGGCGAGCCGCGATTTCTCGCCCCCTGAAAGCGAACGGATTTTCTTATCGACGTCTTCTCCGGAAAACTGAAACG
>JAYVXT010000608.1:0-13673 GCA_043785065.1 Bryobacterales bacterium
CCTCTCCAGTTTTGACTGATGAAGGAAAATAGGCGGTGCTCAATCTTGTTCCATTTGCTGGTGCCAGGAGGCAGATGGCAAACGAGTATGGCGAGCCCTGTTTGATCAGCGAGACGTTGCAGTTCAATCTTCCACAAACGAAGGCGCGATCCGTTGCTGCCACCTGAATCGGCGGTGATGAGAAGCTGGGTGGCATTGGGGTAAGTGTCCTTTCCCATACCCGACCACCAGCGGCGGATCGTCTCAACGGCGAAGGTTGCGGTGTCATGATCCACCCCAACACTCACCCAATCCGTGTTGGTGCCCACATCGTAGACTCCGTATGGGGCGGCGCGTCCCAGTTCGGGTATGACGAAGTCATGCACCCGCACCTTCTCCGGTTCGCCTTTGGGGCGCAACTCCCGCCCGCCGTTCTTGAATTCGCCAACTAATTCCTTCTTTTTCGTGTCTACCGAGATTACCGGTTGTTGCCCGGCCAACTGCTGTTTCACCTGTTCGTTGATGTGCTGAAACTGGGCGTCGCGGTCCTCATGGCCAGAGCCTTCTAAAGTCTTCCGATTTGCCTGCAAACTATAGCCCATCTCATGCAATAACTCGGCAACCATGCGGTGGCTGGTTTGATGTCCAGCCCGATTCAATTCATCGGCAAGTTTTCGGACGCTCTTGCAGGTCCAGCGCATTGGCGACTCTGGATCTCCGCGCGTAACCGGATCAATGAGCCTTTCCAAATCGCTCTTCAGTGAGGCATCGGTTTCGACCGTCTTCTTCCGGCCCCCACCCGCTCGCCGCACCCGAGTGGAATGCCCGGTCGGCTCCTCGCTCAACTCTTTGATGCCGGCGATGATAGCTCGCCTCGACACTCCCGTGGACCGAGACACCACCGAGGTTCCACCAAAACCAATCGCTACACTTTCGGAAGCTGCCACGATTCGCCTCATTCGTTCATCAAGAAACGGCGCCAGTTTCTCGAACCGTACACGAATCTGATCGCGGTCTGCCACCGCAATCAGTATAGAACATTCTCGATCTAATATGTTCTAGTTATTTCGTGACAGGCCCTAGTTCCGACGGCGCGGAGCTTGAGGGTCATAATATCAATATTATAATTGATCCGCTCATGAGGTCTATACCCCAGGGTTAAACGAGGACCAACCGCAGGCCTGGCGAGAGCCGCCTAAGATCGTCCGGATCGCTGGTCACCACTGCTTGACCAGTTCGCTGGGCGCAAACTGCGACGTGGGCATCGACGATATCGGCGGTCCCACTTCGCGCAAGCAATAGGCCCACCGCCGTTGCGTCCGGCCCATCGAGTGCAACCAGATCCGTGCCAGTCTGCCGCATCAAACGCCGCAGGCGGGCTTGCCTTGCCGGATTACGAATTGCCTGCGCCAATGCGGTTGCTGGAATCGTGGTGCGAAAACCGCGCTCAGCGGCGCGCGCCAGCAGCGTAATCACCTTGCGATCATTCCGGTCCAACGCGATCAGACCGCCCGCATCGAAAGCGATGCCGCTCAAGCTGCCTTCCTTTTCCGTGCACTCTTCTTTGGCGCCAGGATTTCGTCGGCCCATGCGCGCTCCTTGTCGCTTAGGGGTCCGCCTGTTTGCGTAAGGGCGTCGTTGAGCATCTCCCTCCAGCCCGCCGCATCAGAAAGCGCAACGGAAACGGCATGCTTTACGAAAGCGGAAGTACTGGTCACGCGGCCCGCCGCAACCAATGCGCCTATTTCCACAACTTGCTCCTGGGGAACCGTAATGGTGATTTTGGTGGTCGCCATATCGATTACCATACCACGAACCAAGCGTTAGAATTTCCATCAAACCCGGTGCTGGGTGCACACGTACCGTTTCCGTTTCTCCCCAAAAAAGGGTGTAGCGGCCACCATTGGCCGCTCCTTGGATCAGCGAACCCACCCCTGAAAGTCCGCGTCCATTTCACTCACGCTTACTGAATCAAACGCCCCATTACTTGTCTAAGGCTAACCCACCAGCCCTGCAAGAACGGCAGATGCCGAACGAACTGCCATTGCCGACGATATTCGTACAGCGGTTGTTTATGCTAGCCAACTCCCCCGCGCTTAAAGTTGCCCTGGAGAATGGCGTTTCCGTTGTCGCAAACGCGCCCGTCGCGGCGCCCGGGTGGACGGTGGTTCCAAAGGCCAGCAAGCCGCCCGCCAGAGGAAAGCCCGCTGTGCCCGCTTGGGCCGCGCTGTTAGTGCAGACAATTCCCGAGAAGCCGGCGCCGGCTTCGGTGTTCACCAGCTTTACTACAATCGAGTTCGGCCGCACGCCGGTAAGCGTGTTGCTGATCAGGTCGCTGTTCACCGAGAGCGAGACCAAGCCGTTCGGTGTGATGAGGCAGGAGCAGCAGGAAATCAATTGTTCGTCAGGCGAAAATGCGTAGACGTTGACGCAGATGTTGCCGACCGCGCCGCCGAAACCGGGGCCGTTGAGCGAAGCCCCGTTGGCCCCGGTGTTGCTGATGTCGATCACCGCGTCCCCGTTGGTGAGATTCGCCGCGTACCTGACTAGGAAAGAATCGGGTGGGGCAACGACCGTGATTTGAGCCGTCGGGGTCTGCCCAGTCAAGCTCTTATTGCCGATGACGGTATTCGTGTATGGCCCACCGAGCGTGACCCCCACTATATTGACCGTGATCGTACAAACCGCGCCAGCTGCCAGTATATTGCCGGCAACAGTAGTGTAGGTCACAGTAGTGACGGTTGTGACGACACTGCCGGGGCAGCCATTGGTGTTCAGTCCGGTAACCGTGATCCCCGCGGGAACATTATCGGTGAACCCCAACAGGTTGTCCAATGGAATCACAGTATTGTTGTTGATCGTGAAGGTGAGGGTACCCGCTTGGCCGGCACTAACAATAGTTGGGGCGAAGGCCTTGCTGAGAACCGGTGCGACAACCAGAGTTGAGGCAATTGCGGTCTGGCCTTCCAGGTTAGTGCCTACGGTTCCGTTCACCGTGTTGGACTTTGTGCCTGTAGTCGTAGCCGTTACGTTAACTACAGCCGTACACATGGCTCCGGCGGCAACGTTTCCGCCGGCCAGATTTACAGCAGCGGGCAAGCCAGTGATCGTTCCTCCGCAGCTATTAGAGGCGATGTTCCCGCCTGTGAGACCGCCGGGGATTGGGTCGTTGAATCCGAGATTTGGCATCGCAATCGTGTTCGCGCTATTGTCAACTGTAATCGTAAATTGCGTTATAGAACTCAATGCGACGACAGGCGCGGCGAATGTCTTCCGGAGAACAGGAGCCACAACGGTAGTAGTGTCGGTACCCGTTTGCCCGAACAGAGCGTCACCACCGGTTACAGTGTTCGGCTTGATACCTAGTGTTGTTGCTTTCAAATTGACGAAGAATGTACAGGGGATTCCTAAGGGAATGAACGAAGTGGTTAAATTAATCGTTGTTTCCCACAGCACTGAAGTTCGCGGCAGCCGCTCCGCAAGTGCCATTTGTTAAGAACACATTTGGTGAAGCGACGACCAATCCGGCTGGAAGAATGTCTTGAAAGCTTGCGATGGTGGGGTTCACCGGATCTGTATCGATGCCTATCGTTAAACCAACGGTTCCGTTCAAAGGAACAAATGCGGCATTAAAGCCTTTGTGGAGTTCATGAGCTTGCGCGGGACTCAAAAGCAAGATAGCAATTGCGCGGGCGCAAACGAAATAAGTTTTTTCATAATAAGTTACTCCTGATTGTGAGGTGATTTCACAGGACACGCGCCCGGCTACTATCGTGCTTAGTCTTCACACATACTATGCGGTCAAAAGCTGAAAACGGAAATCCTCCAAACGGATTGGCCCATTCGGATTAGTACAAAACACGCGAACTTCGTTTCAAAAGTGAAATTGGCTTGAATGTCTATTCTTTCAATTGGTTCCGAATGAGGATTGAAATCGGATTTCTATAAGTTTGGTGAGATCCAAGCGAATTATAACTAGAACTTAGTTCTGGACTTTGGTACTAATGGCCTGCCACAAAAACAATTGCCTCAACTTACTAATGATTAGTTAGTATTTCGTAGTTCCATTCTCCCAGAACCTGAAAATGGCGGTTGAGTTGACCTGAAAGAGCCCGGGCTGCTGAGGCAAAGGCAGGTCCGCGTACGGCGAACTTCACCATTTGGGTGACACAACCACGCACCAGCCCCGAATAGTAATCGGGGGATTCTGCGAACTCGTCATTCGCTAAGTTATTGTTTATCCAAAGCTAGTGGCAGATCCTCGATTATCATCGGGGGCTGGTCAGATCCTTGAAGTTAAAGGAATCGCGTTCGATTTTGACTGCCGCCACTTGTTGATCGGGCCTTCTCGCGTCACGGCGTCAACTCCTTGTCCCCACAAGCTACTCTTAAATCAGCCGAAACACCTGCCCTCAAACGCATACAAAACGCTCCTCGCCGCCGTCCAGGAAGTGAAACTCTTTCTCACCCCAACGCACCAGACTTACGCCCAATTGCCAGACCCAAGCCAAGAAACAGAGGCCGTCCCCCTCTGGTCCGAAGAATTCTTTTCAATTTCCAAAACTTCCCCGCCCCCATAACCTACAACACCGTCCTCCGAACGCTCGACGAGAAGGCCCACGCACAACCCCGCGAAGCTACGCAACCAACCAATCTCCGCACCGCCGCCACAAAGCAAGGCTATGAAATCGACCTGGGCGGAGCCACTTTCCACCTAACCGGCAAAAAATGGACAATCGCAGCCGACGGTGGTTCCGGGCTTGAGCGCGGCAGCCGCTTCCTCCGCCCCATCGCCAAACACCCACTCCCAACACCAACCCACTCAGACACGCCGCTCCCCGATCACCTCCGCACAGCCTTCGGCCTTCCAGCCCCCGATGAGAATCAGGGGATTCTTCCGAACCCGGTGCACTGTTGGGGCTCCGAACAATCCCCCGATTTCCATCGGGGGGTCAAAAATGCCCCGTTTGGACAGCAGCGCGAATCTCGCCAGGAAATTATCCGTCCAACTTCCAACCCGCCCGATAGCTGCGCTTCAACCAATCGTTGGCCTCTGCCATATTCGTCACCCGACCCGCTTTCGCATCGTATTCGATCTTCTTGCCCGCGCGATGCGCCACCAGCCCCAACAGCATTTGCTCCATCATCGACCCCGCGTAGTCAAAGTCGCAATGCGTCTTGCTGCTAGTCCCGTTCACCACATTCGCGCGCCGACCCTTGCATGCCTCAATCCAATCCTGCTGAAATACATCGGGCCTGCCCGGCAATGGTTGGCCGGCCTTTTCCGCCGCCACAATCGCCTCCACGCTCCCATTCGGCATTCCAATGGCGGGCGGAATATTGCCGGCCATCATCCGTATCGTGGGAAATCCATTCGGTCCAACCTCCGCACTGGGCATTGCGGTCATGCCACCAGGCAGCGCCGGACGATTGCCGCCACCCGCCCTCGGAGCCTGTGGCCGCGCCGTTCCCTGCGTGGGTTGGCCCGCTCCCATAATCAGCGGCAACAACTCATCCTTGCTTCGCCGCTTATAGTAGGTAAGGTCGCCATCGTCGTTGTTCGGAATAATCACCCGCGTGGTGAAATCGGCCAGGATGCTGCCTTTTGTTCCTTCGAAAATTGCGCCATTCGCAATCCGTGAAACGTCAATATAACCCTTCGGCGATTCCGGCTTCAACCCGCCTTGATACCACACGAGCTTCACCGGCCCTCGCCAAGTGTTTGCCGGATGATCGAACATCGCCTTCAACTTCACCGGACAAATATTGGGGTCGTATTTGTCACTTACTTCCCAATCAATGTCGATGGACGAAGGCGCCCCGGCGTCCACAACGTTCCATACCAAGTCCATGGTGTGCGCGCCCATGTCTCCCATTTGGCCGACGCCGAAATCGCGGTACATATTCCAGAACAGGCAGTTCAGCCCGCTTGATCCGCCGAAATATTGCGGACTGTAGGGATGATATGGCGAGGGTCCGATCCATTGCTCATATTGCAAATAGGATGGTGGCTGCCCTTCGCCCGCCGGATACCCCGGACGAGGCAAACGCCGCGCATCCCAACTATGCACGGTTTTCAATTCGCCGATGGCCCCGTCCAGCACCAATTCGCGGATCCGCTGAAAATTTGGAAAGGCATGCCGCTGCGTGCCATGCTGCGTCGCCACTTTTGCTTTCCTTCCCAGATAATTCGCCCGCACAGTGCGCACTTCATCCACGCAAATGCCCAGCGGCTTTTCACAGAAAACATGCTTGTCACGATTCAAAGCCCAGTTGGCGATGAACGCATGATGGTGGTCAGCCGTGCAGATGATCACAGCCTCGACGTCTTTTTGATCTAGCAGCTTTCGCCAATCCCAATACGCTTTCGCTTTCGGAAAGATCTGCAGCGCCTCTTTTGTGCGCAGCTCATTCACATCACAAATCGCTACAACATTTTCATTCTTGAGCGATGCATAGTGCGCCGTACCGCGTCCCCAAACGCCTATCAGCGCGATGTTGAGCTTGTTGCTGGGAGCGGTTTGCCCTCGCAGCAGTCCACTCTTAAGGATCGTAAAACCAGCAGCCGGAACCGCGGCGCTCAGCAACTCTCTTCTGTTCATTTAGGCAGGTCTCCTTGTACCTCCAAATATCTTATCCAAGCGAAGGCAGCGCCGGGCGGCTACTTCAACTTCAGAAATTCGCTTACTGCCAGTGGACGCTTGGTCATGCGGGCCAGCCGGATAGCTCCCTTAAAATAATCCACCTTATTCATCCGCACACCAATAGAGGTTTGTCCTGCCTCCATGGGGCTTAGCGCCACAGTTGCGCTGCCTTGAAGTTGGCCATCCACGTAATGCCGGAATTCAGCGCCGTCATAGACCATGGCCACGTGATGCCACTCATCAAGAGAATGCAGCTTTGTGCGATCAATTAGAGGTTTGGAGCCGGCGGTTGTGTTGGCAAAACTATCAAGGCACCATTTGCCGTCAATCAACCGGGTTTCAAACAGGTAGCGGAAATCGGCGCCGTTTTGCTGCATGTGGAAGAAGCGCTGTTCGGCGCCGCCTTTGCTATAGGGCTTGAAGATCACTTCCCAGGTGAACGTTCTCGCGCCGGCCAAGGGGTGGTTATCGACCAGGAGCGCGTCGTTGACGCCGTTAAACTCCACCGCCTTGAATCCGCCGTCAGTGATCACTTTGGGATGGCCGGAGACCGTGGTTTTGTGGCCGCCGATGCTGGTGATGTTGTCGATGCGCCAAGTTTCTGAATCGGCCTGGGGCCAGAAAGCCAATGCGGCGGTCAACGTTGTGAACAGGGAGAAGCATAGCTTGGTCATGGACCACCATCATAAACTACTGGAGGTTTGTTTTGTTATATTGGGCATTCGGCAATCACACCGGAACATCACACTTAGATTTGAGGAGAGTTGAATGAAGCATGGCTTGAAAATCCGTCCCAAGGGCGCGCTTGATCTGGTTGCGTTGGGCGCCTTAGTGAACCGGTTGGACTCAGGTATTATCCCCTTCCGCAAAGCGACGGAATGCAAAATTCACGTCAGCGGCGGCGAGTTCAACGTTGCGGCCAATCTGGCGGATTGCTTTGGATTGAATACGGGTGTGGTTTCGGCCATGGTGGAATATCCGATCGGGGACCTGATCGCGGAACGAGTGAAGGCGATGGGCGTGAAGCCCTTCTATAAACGCTTTCAGCATGACGGCGTGAATGGGCCGAACATGGCTACTGTTTATAGCGATCGCGGCCAGGGTATGCGCGCGCCGGTAGTTTTCTACAATCGCTGCAACGAAGCGGCGGGGCAACTGAAGCCCGGCGATTTCGATTGGAAGACGATTTTTCAAGGCGGCGCGCGATGGTTTCACACTGGGGGAATTTTCGCCGCACTGTCGAAAACTACTCCTGAGTTGATCATCGAAGGCATGGAAGCAGCCAAGGCGGCGGGCGCTGTGGTTTCGCTGGATTTGAACTATCGTGAAAAGTTATGGAACATCGCCGGTGGGTACGAACGCGCGTTGAAAGTGCTGGGACGTATTTTGAAAAATGTGGATGTGCTGGTGGGGAACGAAGAGGATCTGCAGAAAGGGCTGGGCATTCCCGGACCCGAGATGGCGGCCAAATCGAAACTTGACCCGAGCGCGTTTTTTGGCATGATCGACAACGTGATTAAAGTGCACCCGCAAATCAAAGTGGTTGCCACAACCTTACGGGAAGTGCATTCCACCAACCGGCATAGTTGGGGCGCGGTGGCCTGGATGAATGGCAAAACGTACGTTTCCCCAACGTGTGAATTGGACGTTGTGGATCGCGTGGGCGGCGGCGATGGGTTTGCGGCGGGCTTGTTCTACGGCTTGCTTTCAGGCGCGGAACCGGATGAGGCCGTGAAGCTGGGTTGGGCGCATGGCGCATTGTTGACCACCTTCCCGGGCGATACGACCATGGCGACTCTGGATCAGGTGAAGGCATTTGCCAAGGGCGGATCGGCGCGAATTCAGCGGTAGTTCTACGTAACGCGGACAAAACGCTTTTCCACGGCGGCTTGATGCGCCGCAAGCGTTGCCCGATTGGAACGGAACATATCGTCGCGTGAAATTAGCGGCTTCCTGCCGTTATAGAGAGCTTCCAGATAATCGACGAACACTTGGCGTTGTGCGGGAAGATCGGTGATCTTTTCTTGCTTGCGGCCTTCGACTAGTAGCGTCACCCCGGTGGCTTCTAAATATTCCACGATGCCTTTCGGGCCTGCCAGACGGATGCGATCGTCCCCATGTGTTACCGCCGAATCGGGCCGGTAGTAATCCATGTGCAGGCTGGCCACGCCTCCGTTATCCATGCGGAAAATTGTGCCGGTTGTGTTCTCCATCGCCCCGATCGAGGCCGGTGGAAATACTTGCGATTGATAAGAAGCCACTTCAGAAAATTCGCGGCCGCTGGTGAAGCGCATCAAATCGATCATGTGAATCCCGATCCAGGGAATGGTTCCGCCATAAGTTTTGTAGTCCCGCATCCAAGCAGGACGCTCCCCGGCTTTGTAGGATTTCTGCGAACTGATTTGCCCTACCTCGCCGATGGCCCCGCTCTTCACGATTTCGTGGATGGCGAGATAAGGCGGATCGAAGCGAAGCGGCAGAAGAATGCCAGGCTGGATTCCGGCGTCGACGATTTGCTTTTCCACGGCAATGTATTCTGTCAGCGTTGTGGCGAAAGGCTTTTCGGCAATGAAGGGCAGCTTGCGCCGGCAGCAGGCGCGAATGGCCTCGGCGCGATCGCCGTTGGAAGTGCAGACGGCGACGATGTCCGGCTTTTCATCGTCAAGCATCTTGCGGTAATCGGTGTAGGTTTTTGCTTTCCCCAGCGCGGGGTTCTTCAGCACCTTCGCCAGCTCACTTTTGTCCGCCTCGCAGTAGGCTGTAATTTCGATTTCCGGAAGTTGCGGCAGAGGCTTCAACACTTCGCCCACATGGCCCAGCGTGCCGAGCAGCACAAGCCTTACCTTCTTCGGAAGCTTCACCAACGAAGGCGGAGTAGCGGCCCAAAGGCTGCTGGCCATCAGGCCCAGGGAAAGATCGCGTCGTGTCCAGTTTTCCATGTTGCCGATTGTAGCGAAGTCTTGTGGAGGGCTAGAATGAGTGCCGGTGATGAAATGTTGAAATGGGTGGGTGGCGTGGCGCTTGCGCTTGTTGGTTTTGTGGCCGGGTTGTATGCGCTTGGTGCGATGGAACCGGCTGAACACGTTATTTCCAGAAGGGCGAAGTTTAGCAAACTACCAGCGGCTTTGTGGGCGCTCTTGGCCGACCCCACGCAACAAACCAAGTGGCGGCGGGATGTTTTGCATGTTGCGCCGGTGACTTTACCAAGCGGAGCGCAAGGCTTTGAAGAGCAATGGCGCAACGGGGCAAAACTACTGACGGAAATTACGGTGATCGACCCTGGAAGAACTCTTCAGAGCCGCGTGGTGAACACGGATCTGCCCTATGGAGGGAAGACCACATAGCCACTTACCGCATGCGTGCCGAGCGAACTTTCCACAAATGTCTCAAGGAATTACAGGCCTATCAAGCGGCTCATCCTTTGGAAGAACCAGTTTTACAAAACAAAGCCAAATCCGGAAAACCCGAAGTGAAGAACGAACCCAAATTGGTTGAGTTCCATTCCAAAAACAAACTCCACAAGATCCACTCCCAAATCGGGCCACAAACGCAATAATTACGGTTTGCGGAACGAACCCAATCACGTTATGACGGTCTCCGTAGCTTTTAAACACACTGTGCGCTCCGGCCATGAAAAGCGATATCATCCTTCAGATCACTCCTAGCCATGCCTAAACCCACGCGCGTTCGCTTCAAAGTCTTATTCTTCGCCGTCATGCTGGCCGGCGTCACCTATCTTGACCGCGTCGCCATCAGCAAGACATCGTCAAACATCATGGCCGAACTTCATCTGACAAATACAGAGATGGGATGGGTGTTCAGCGCATTCACGATTGCCTACGGCATCTTCGAAATTCCGACCGGCTATTGGGGCGACCTGATTGGTTCGCGGCGAGTGCTGACGCGCATCGTCGCATGGTGGTCCAGCTTCACGGTGGCCACATCGCTCGCATTCAATCTTCCCTCGCTCATCGCCGTGCGGTTTCTGTTCGGCATTGGCGAAGCCGGGGCCTGGCCCAACGCGGCGCGCACTTTTAGCCGCTGGTTTCCGGCAGGGGAACGCGGCACGGCGCAGGGTGTCTTTTTCATGGGCGCGCATTTGGCCGGCGGGCTGACTCCAATGCTGGTGACGGCAATGTTAGGAGTGATGAACTGGCGTTGGATTTTTGTGATCTTCGGTTTGGTTGGATTCGTATGGGCATCCAGCTGGTATTGGTGGTTTCGCGACGACCCTAGCGAACACTCGTCGGTAAACGCGGAGGAGTTGCATCACATTCAAGGCGGCCGCAAGATTGAAGCGCCTCACGCCATGCACCTCTCCCAGTTCGCCGAAGTGTTGGGCAATAGAAACATAATTCTACTTTGCCTGATGTACTTCACGCAGACTTACGGTTTCTACTTTTACATCACGTGGCTGCCTTCGTACCTGGAAAAGGCGCGCGGTTTTTCCGGGATGAAAAGCGGATTTCTTGCCGGGCTTCCAATGCTGTTGAGCGTTGTCGCCGACCTTGCCGGCGGGCTCACCACCGATGCCGCCGTGCGAAGATTCGGACGCCGTTGGGGCCGCGCCATGGTGGGCATTGGTTCGTTCCTTTCCGCTTGTATCGCCCTTGCCTTGGGAACGGCTGCAAGCGATCCGGTTTGGGCCGCAGTGTTAATTGCCATCGCAGCCGCTTCCGCGAACTTCCCGCTGGGAGCTGCGTGGAGCGCCTGTATCGACATTGGCGGCAATCGTGCGGGCGTGGTAAGCGCCTATATGAATACGGCGGGCCAGGTGGGCGGAGCATTGAGTCCGCTGATTCTTGGCTATGTGCTGGATGCGACAGGCAGCTACAATGCGCCGCTATATTTGACCGCGGGCCTGTATTTCTTTGGCGCGCTAATGTGGTTCGGCATCAATGCGAGTAAACCTATGTTTGGCGAAGATAGGCTAGGAGAGGATCATTCATGATTTCCCGTCGGTCATTCTTGCAATTAGCCGGCGTTGCGCCGGAATTGGCGCAATCGCCGAATCGCCCGAACATTGTTTTCCTATTCACCGACGATCAACGCTTCAGCACTATCCACGCGTTGAATAATCCGGAAGTGGCCACGCCCAACATGGATCGAATCGCCGCACGCGGCACAGTTTTTGAACGCGCCTTCATCATGGGCGGAACCATCGGCGCCGTTTGCGCACCCAGCCGCGCCATGCTAATGACCGGACAAACGTTGTTCAATGTCACCGATTCCATCGTCGACCCCAAACAGAACAACCGCGCGCCGAAGCCATTCCACATGTGGCCGGAAGAATTGCGGAAGAACGGCTACACAACTGTGGGAATCGGCAAGTGGCACAATGGTCCCAAGCTCTACGCGCGCTGCTTTTCAAACGGCGGGCCGATTATGTTCGGCGGCATGTCCGATCATCTAAAAGTGCCCGTTCAGGATTACGATCCGCAAACCGAATACCCAAACAAGCGCACCTATACAGGCGCAAAGTTTTCCAGCGAGCTGTTTGCGGATTCGGCCATTAATTTCTTAGAGAACCACAAGTCCGGGCCATTTGCGTTGTACGTCGCCTTCACCGCGCCGCATGATCCGCGCATGGCGCCGCAGCGTTTCAAGGACATGTATCCTCCGGATAAAGTAAAGTTGCCTGAGAACTTCATGCCGGAGCATCCGTTCGACAATGGCGAAATGAAAGTGCGCGACGAAGCTCTGCTGGGCTGGCCACGAACTGAACAGGCCGTGAAGGCGGAGATTGCCGGCTACTACGCCATGATCACGGAAGTGGATGAACAGATTGGCCGTATCCTGGACACGCTTGAGAAGACCGGTATGGACAAGAACACGATCCTGGTGTTTGCCGCCGATAATGGTTTAGCCGTTGGGCAACATGGGCTGCTGGGCAAACAAAACCTGTACGATCACAGCGTGCGCGTGCCCCTTATGATCTCCGGTAACGGGATTCCGAAAGGCAAGAAGACCGATGCGCTTGTTTACTTGCTGGATCTGTTCCCTACGCTGTTCGATTTGGTTGGGCTGCAAACTCCATCCACGGTGGAAGGAAAGAGTCTGCTTCCGGTCATTCAAGGTAAGAAGCAATCGGTGCGGGATTCAGTCTTTTTAGCCTACCGGCATTTTCAACGGGCAGTGCGCGATTCCGATTGGAAGTGGATTGAGTACGAAGTACAAGGCAAGCACACCGAACAACTCTTCCACGTGGCCAAGGATCCTTGGGAGAAACGAAACCTGGCCGCCGAACCGGCCCAAGCCGCCCGTGTAGCCCAAATGAAGGCACTGCTGATTCGCTGGAAAAAAGAAGTAAACGACCCACTGGCCGCTCCTTCGAAGGCATAATAGTAAGAATGATTCAATCCGCGCGAGCCGAACAAATTCAGACTTTGAAGGATGAGCTGAACAACGTTTCGGAAGCGGCGAAGAAGATTTTCGCCGGACATTCCAATGAAGAATTAATGCGCCGGCCAAGCAAGGGCGGATGGTCACCGGCTGAGTGCCTTGCCCATTTGACGGTCACCGGCAACAAGACGATGGAGGAGATGGAGAAGGCCACAGCCAAAGCATTGCGGGAAAGCCTCCATTCAAACGCCCCTTACAAACTGGACTTCACGGGCAAGTTGTTCCTTAAGGTTCTTGAGCCGCCTGTTCGATTCAGAACTCCCGCGCCGCCGGCTTTCATGCCCGATGCCCCGGCAAACAGCGTTGCCGCCCTGGAAGATTTCTTGAAGTTTCAGGACCGCGCACTGAAAGCTTTAGACACAGCCTCCGCCATCTCCATGGTGAACGTGGATGTGCCTTCACCGGCAAATTCATACATTAAATACAACCTATATTCGGCATTCCGAATTACGGCGGCGCATGAACGGCGCCATATCTGGCAAATCGAAAATGTACTTAAGGGCTGACCGCCCTGGCAACCGGATCGCGGGCTTTTGCCCGCTTCCATCAAAGGAACCCAATACCCTATGGCAACAAAACAATCCGATATCGGCCTGGTGGGCCTTGCAGTAATGGGCCAGAACCTGGCGCTGAACATCGCCGATCATG
>JAYVXT010000609.1:0-4364 GCA_043785065.1 Bryobacterales bacterium
GCCAAGCCTCAAAGACTACGTTTTGATTTCGCAAAACGAACCCTTGGTGGCAGTGTTTGCGCGAACGGATTCCGGGCCTTGGAATCGGACCGAGTACCGCGGTCTTGAGACTGCGCTTAAACTCGAAAGCATTGCCGTCGAGATTCCGCTGAGCAAGTTGTACGAAAAGGTTGACTGGCAATAGCTCTCGCCTTAATTGAACTTGCTTCTTTGGTGAACAAACGATAATATTGCCCCCAGGGTAAGACATGCGCTCTGGGCTCATTATTTTCTCAATCCTTTTCCTTGGTTCCGCGCCAGCGCAAGAATCTCGCGGCACGCTAACCGGACGTATTTCCGATTCCAGTGGCGCTTCGGTAGCCAATGCAAAACTGCACGCCTTGAATCAGGAAACCAACACTGGCGGCGGAACCACCACCAATCACGAGGGAAATTTCGAGATTCCCTTTCTAATCCCCGGAACCTACCGGTTGACGGTGGAAGCGCAGGGGTTCAAGAAATCAGTTCGCACCGGAATTGCGGTCACCGTAAATGACCGCATTACGGCTGATGTGGTCCTGGAAGTTGGCGACCTGGCGCAGAGCGTAACCGTGAGCGCGGAATCCACCTCGCTGGACACCAACTCTGCTTCCATCGGCCTTTCCATTGACGATAAGCAGATTACGGATCTTCCCGTCGCCGGAGGCAGCCCATTTTATTTGGCGCGTTTAGCGGCCGGAGTTACAGCAACCGGCGGCCATTCGCCGGGCAATCCTTTTGACCAGGGTCATGCCTCCAGCACCATTGTTGTGAACGGAACGCGCACCGGTTCGAGCGAAGTTTCCATGGACGGGGCCTCGAACATGAGCGGTGGCGGGGCATCGGCGTCACCTCCGCAGGACTTGGTGCAGGAGTTCAAGATTCAGACACTCGCCTTTGACGCCAGCCTTGGTCACGGAACCGGAGCAATCGTCAACGTCAGCGTTCGCTCCGGAACAAACCAGTTGCACGGCACTACATACTTTTTCGATTCTTTCATTCGCTCCGTCCCGTGGTTTGTGAATAACTTTCTTTATAACCCGCAAACTGGCCCCATCACGCCGGAAAAGATTGCGCAATCCACCAACAACGGCTGGTTGCATCAGCGTTGGGGCACGACGTTTACCGGCCCGATCTTTATTCCGAAAGTCTATGACGGGCGGAACAAATCGTTTTTCTCCTTTGGATATGAAGCCATGTACGTGCGCCGTACGCCTACTTTTACAGGTACGGTGCCGACCGATTCCCAGCGGGACGGCGATTTTTCCAGCTTGCTTGCGATCCGGACCAATTATCAAATTTACGATCCATACAGCATCAAGGACGCCGGGAACGGCTTGTTTACACGGCAGCCACTGGCCAGGAACATAATTCCACCAAGTCAAATTAGCCCTATCGCCAAAAACATCCTTGCTTATTATCCGAAGCAAAACACGCCCGGCGCAGTGGATGCGCACAACAATTATTTCCGCGTCAACGACGAAGATAAGGATTATTCTTCCTATCTGTCGCGCATCGATCACAACTTCAGCGAAAACCACCGCGTTTATTTCCGCATCAATCAAAATTACTATCAACAGACAATTCAAACCTTGCCCACAATTGCAGCCGGCGATTTCAACGGCCGCCGCGTATGGGGCGGCGTGTTTGACGACGTGTTGGTGCTGAATCCCAGGCTGCTGCTGAATTTGCGGTATGGCATCACTTATCAAGCCCCGTGGACGACTCATTTCAGCCAGGGATTCGATTTTACCGCCCTCGGACTTCCGGCGAGTTTGCTGAACCAAACCCGCGATAAGAATGGGATTGAAGGGCTTGCCTTTCCGCAGATCACAATCGGCGGCTATACCGGTTTGGGTTCCGCGGGAGGAAGCCGCTCCGCCACCAACTATCAGACATTCACCGGGACGATGACCCACTTAGCGGGCAGCCACAGCCTGCGCTTCGGCGGCGAATTCCGCTTGGAGCGTGAGAATGGTTATAACTTCGGCAACGTTGCGCCGAATCTTGATTTCAATCCGACTTGGTCGAAGGGCCCCAATCAGAACTCGGTCGCATCGCCCATTGGGCAAGGGCTGGCTGAATTTCTATACGGCTTGCCGAGTGGCGGTCAGATAAACGTGAACGCTTCCCGTGCGGAGCAATCCACTTTCTATGGACTTTTTCTGCAGGACGATTGGCGTGTTGCCAAGCGGTTAACGGTGAATGCCGGGCTGCGGTGGGAAATGGAAGGTCCCACCACTGAGCGTTATAACCGGTCGGTTCGCGGGTTCGATTTCAATACCGCCAATCCCGTCGATGCCGCCGCACGCGCGCAGTATGCCGCCGCTCCCAACGCTGCGTTGCCCGTGGATCAATTCAAGGCATTCGGGGGGCTGACGTTTCCCGGTGTAAATGGACAACCGCACGGATTATGGACTGCGGACAAGAACAACTTTGCCCCGCGCATTGGGCTTGCTTGGACCGCGTCCAAGGGGACCGTGATCCGCACCGGATATGGGATCTTCCACGGGTTGATGGGCATCGACCGGCTGCAGGTAAATCAGGGCGGTTTCAATCAGGTAACCACTCTTGTTCCGAGCTTGGATAATGGACTTCATTACCGGGCCACGCTGGCCAATCCTTTTCCCGATGGCATTGAGGCTCCCACTGGGGCATCACAAGGATTGCTGACCCAAATCGGTAAGGCCCCAAGCTATTTCCTTGGAAATCCCGTCAGCCCCTATATGCAGCGTTGGACTTTTTCCATGCAACGCATGTTGGGTTCGCGCACTGTGTTTGAGGCTACTTATGTGGGCAACCGTGGGACTCATTTGCAGGCGAACAGGCAGTTTGATCCCATCCCGCGCCAGTATCTTTCCACGAAGTCAGAACGCGACGGCCCGGTGATCACATTTCTCGGAGCTCAGGTTGCGAACCCCTTTGCGTCACTGCCGGAATTTTTCGGAACAACACTTGGAACGCAGCGCATTGCAGTTTCCCAACTGCTTCGCCCTTATCCGGAATTCACGGGCATCACCGCCAACATTCCCGACGGCTACTCCTATTATCATTCGCTGCAAGTGCGCCTGGATCGACGCTTTTCAAAAGGCTTCAGTTTTCAGTTTGCCTACACATGGTCAAAATTCATGGAGGCGACTTCCTATTTAAATGGATCGGACTTGCGGCCGGAGAAAGTGATTTCCGACCAGGACTATCCGCATCGCGCGGTGATCGGCGGTATTTATGAATTCCCCTTTGGCAAAGGGAAGCACTGGCTGACCAATGTCAATCGGATCACTGATGGCGTGTTGGGCGGATGGCAGGTGCAAGGCTGGTATGAAGGGCAAAGCGGGCAAGCTCTGGGGTTCGGCAATATGATTTTTCGCGGCAATTTGCACGACATTGTTTTGCCGGTTTCCGAACGTACGATTTCCCGCTGGTTCAACACCGATGCGGGGTTTGAAAAAAACACGGCGTTGCAGCTGGCGAACAACATCCGCGTAGCCTCATCGCGATTCACGGGAATTCGTGGCGATGGCACTAATAATCTGGACATGTCGCTGTTCAAGATCTTCCGTATCAACGAGCGATGGCGCGCGCAATTCCGCATGGAGACGTACAATACAGCCAACCACGCGCAATTTGCCAATCCGGACACTAACGTTACCAGCGCGGCTTTTGGTACGGTTACCGCGGAAAAAGGACATGGGCAGCGTCAGGGAACCATCGCCATCAAGATCCTTTTCTAAAATGCCCAGCAAAAGCCAAAGACCTTGATGCATACTGGTCTTTACATGCGCCTAGCTCACTTCTTGCTTGCTGCGTCCTTGCTTGGCGCGGCCGATTACAAACCGCTCTTCAACGGCAAAAACCTTGATGGCTGGGAAGTCATCGGTAATAGCCAATGGACCGTGATGCGCGATGGAACGCTTCTTGGCCAAATGACCGGCGACCTGCGCAAGATGCTCGTCCCCGGTGGGCCACTTGCAACCAAGAAAGATTTCGACGGTTGGGTCAACACGCAGTCTTGGCTCTATACCAAACGCAATGATTTCGCCGAGTTTGACCTGTCTCTGGAATACTTCACCAAGACCCACGGCAACAGCGGCGTCTCCATTCGCGATTTGACCCGGGCCAAGGACGCCATCACCACCCCACCCGATTACAAGAAGACTCCCTCTAAAGTGGGCTACGAAATACAGATCAACAACCGCTACCCAGACCCGCATCCTTCCGGCAGCATTTACGGTTTCATGGATGCCCCCAAAGATGCCCAGCGCGAAGATGAGTGGAACACCATGGAGATTTTATCGCGTAATGACAAGATCACCATTAAGTTGAACGGCAAAGTTGTGGCGGAGCAT
>JAYVXT010000610.1:0-4359 GCA_043785065.1 Bryobacterales bacterium
GTTGGGCTCGGTCTTCGTCAGCAAAATAGTTTAACGGGACGGAACTCTTCCTTATGCTGTTCACGCTACTTACAGATAGGCGAGAGTTGACTTCATTTCTGCGAAACTGAATGTACCGGATAGGTGCAAGGATTTGGATCTCACGGATAACCCACTTGATGGCAGGTTTCCATAAAATTGCTTCGAGTAAGCCACGAGCTGCGGAAGGAGTAATGAATGGTGCTGAAACTCTTTCCACGGAAAGGGCGGGAATTGTGAAACAGGCAAGATCTCCGCGAATGCGGATAGTGAAAATGCGAGATTGATCCACGCTGACCTCCAACTTAAAAGGCTAGACTTGGAATCCACGGCAGGAGGAGGCAATTGAGAAGCCCTTCACCCGACAAGGTCTATCCTAATGGCATATAAGTTGTAAAGTCAATTTTTATGTTCGAGGTAGGTTTTATCCTACCCCTAACAAATTCAAAACCAACCTCTAACATGTTTCAATCCACTGGGGGACAGTACCAGACCTCAACAGTTTATCCTGTTCCGTCAACCAGCAACAATCCATCGGTCTGAGGAAAAAACCCAAACTTGGTTGAATAGACATCCTCAACTCTTGAGGGCAGCACGGACCAAAGTTTCTCTTTTGCTCCAAGAGGCTTGATACACCCTGTCGCCTGGAGTTTCTTGAAATCCCCTTCATACAAACTCACCATTAGCGGTTGCAGTCTCCGGAATGCCATGATGTTCGGATTCGATTCAACAGCCGACACCCGCTGAAGCCAATCCTCTCCATAGGGAGCAACAATCGAATGGGTTTTGCCATCGTCTTCGATATATTGGAATTTCTCTTCCACTAAAGGAAAATCGTACACCCGTTCCTTTCCCAGAATATTCTCCGGGTCGTCTTGGCTTAAGCTTTCCAAAGCCTTAAAGAATTTTTGAGCGGCGGTAGGATCCAAAATGTCGAAACGATTATTCTTCGCGAGAATTCGCATCTCTTGAAGACCCTTCCTCGGAGTTCCCGACGGTGGATCTGATGGGGCAACGAAAACTTTGAACTGGCCAGGCTCAGGAGCCCCTTCGCGATTACAGCGTCCTGCGGATTGCGCCAAACTGTCTAACCCACCCAATGCCCTGTAAACAACGGGAAAGTCTATATCGACGCCTGCCTCCACGAGTTGAGTTGAAACAACAATACAAGGTCCAATTTTCACTTGGGCTTTTATCCGTTCAATAACTTTAAGTCGGTGCAGAGAGCACATGTAAGCAGATAAGTGAATGCACCCATCACCCAGCTCTTGGGCTAGTTGGAGCGCATCTTTTCGCTGATGGACAATAACCAAAACTCGCCCGGCTGGTTCATTCCTCACTTCTTTCGCAAGCTGCGGCCAGGCAACTGGGGTCTTCAAGTCCACAGGCATTTGAATCGTTACCCGGCCTCTGGTTGCTGCGAAGATACGCGGCACGTTAGGAATGATTTCCCGCGCCCCTGCTTGTGCGAGCAACGGCTGTGTGGCCGAGCAATGCACCGTAGACACGCGGAATAGTTTCACCAAATGGTCCAGCGCCTTACAAATCGGTTGCAACCATTTGAATGGGAACGTTTGTACTTCATCTAAAATCACAACGCTGTTTGCTATGTTGTGTAACTTTCGAAGGGCAGATTTGCGAGCACTGTAGAGAGTTTCGAAGAACTGAACATTCGTGGTTACAACTACGGGGGAATCCCAGTTCTCAACGCAGCGATGATTGATCTTGTTGTCCGCTTCCGGATCGATATTGCTGTGGTGTTCAAGAACCGCTTCATCGCCGAGAATCTTGCGGTATTGTTT
This sequence comes from Bryobacterales bacterium, assembly GCA_043785065.1. GTDB lineage: Bacteria > Acidobacteriota > Terriglobia > Bryobacterales > Bryobacteraceae > JANXSF01. Next base: position 1,821 of record JAYVXT010000610.1, read on the forward strand.
CACCGTCTGGTCAATGATGCTGGTATAGGGAATCACCACAATGATGCGTTGCTGGCCGTTGCGGATTGCATGCTTTAGTCCGAACAACAGGGATGCAAGTGTCTTGCCTCCACCAGTCGGGACGGTAAGGCGGAAGGCTCCAGGATCTGAATCAGCGGCCAGTCGACAATCGTCTTGAACATCCACCCGGAGAAGGTTCATCTTGCTGGGTTGCAGTTGCGACAACTCATTAAGACGCGCCTCAAGTTTTTCAAGTAGCTCCCCCAACTTGGACTCGCAGCGCCAACGATCATGACCGCAATCCCATTTCTCTGTCTCCAATGAGTCGGCATCAACTAACGCGGAGAATACAAAGCGAGTAAACATTGCCCGTTCAAGATTGTCTGTTGGGCTATTTGAGATTTGATCCGTCTTCAAAGGATCAAGTAGCGAAACCGGCAATCCGTTGGCGAACGCCTCCGCCAGGAACTTCTTTCCATCCGTTTCATTCCGCACAAAATCTTTATGTGCGGGAAGTCTTCCATGATGGCCAGCAATGGCCAGGGCTTCAGAGAAGCGAGCTTTTTCAAATGCCCACCAAGCTCCAACAATTGAGTGCTTGACCTTCTTGGCTGGACCATCTTCTGAAAAGCCTTCGTCACTGCTGGTTCGAATGTAGTCCTGGAAAACTTTGCGATACTTTCCAATATCGTGAAGTAGTCCGGCGGCGTAGGCTTCTTCTCTACCATAACTAAGCGCAAAATTTGCAGCTGTGTTGGCGACTCTATGAAGATGGTCTTCAAGTAATTCCCAAGTCTCCTCACCTCGCCCTCTTCTTGTATGCGCAAAGTGTGCCATGCCGTGAAGCTATTCCCCCAGCGCGAACGCCACATACGCCCCGCGAATCTTCTCCTGCGTGGTCGGCGTCAACCCCACTTGAGCCGCCGCGCAAAACACAATGTACTGCCGCCCACCCACTTCATACACCGCCGGAATGCCCTCAATCGCCGCGTCCACTTCGTGCTCCCACAGCATGGCGCCGCTATCCACGTCGAACGCCCGCACCTTCTTATCACGCGTACCGGTGAACACCAGGCCACCAGCCGTCACCACAGGCCCCACCTTCGGATACTGCGTGCCCGTACCCTTGATCCCCTTCGCGGCCAGCTCCGGCACGTCGCCCAAAGCGATCTTCCATTTGATCTCGCCGGAGTTCAAATCATAAGCCGTCAGCGAAGTCCATGGCGGTTTAATCGCCGCAAGCCCACTCGAACCAACCATGAACCCGAAGCCGCTATAGTAACGATCCTCGCCCTCCACGCGCGGCGGGTCGACGGCGCCGGCAATGTTTTGCGGATTGTCCGGGCCCATCTTCAACAGCGAAGGCAGATCCTTCGACACTATATAAATGGCGCCCTTGTCCGGTTCCACGGCGGCGCCACCCCAGTTGGCCCCACCATTGTTCCCAGGCATCTGAATCGTGCCGCGCTTGGCCGGCGGCGTGAACAGCCCCTCATTGCGCGCCGACAGAATTTGATCGCGAAACTTAGCTTTGTCTTCGGTGCTCAAGTAGGGGTTGATGTCGTCCACGGTAAACTCCTGGCGCGCGAATGGCGGAGGTTTCACTGGGAATGGCTGCGTGGCCCAGGTCTTTTCACCGGCCATATCGCTGGCAGGCACTTTCCGTTCTTCCACCGGCCACAAGGGCGCGCCGGTGATACGGTTGAACACCCACAGGAAACCTTCCTTGCTGGGCAGCGCCACGGCTTCAATCACTTTTCCGGAATGACGCACGGTGACCAGCTTCGGCGCGGTGGCCCCGTCGTAATCCCAAATATCGTGATGGACGAATTGGTAGTGCCACAGCCGCTTGCCGGTGCGGGCGTCCAGCGCCAGCAGTGTATCGCTGAACAGATTCGCGCCGGTGCGGTCGGCTCCGAAGAAGTTGTACTTCGCGCTGGCGGTGGGGGCAAATAGCACGCCGCGCTTTTCGTCCAGCGTCATCTCGCCCCAAACGTTCGCGCCGCCCACTTTCTTCCAGGCGTCCTTGGGCCATGTGTCGTAGCCGAACTCGCCTTCGTGCGGGATGGTGTGAAAAGTCCAGACCATTTTGCCGCTGCGCACATCGAATGCGCGAATGTCCCCTGGCGCCGAGCCGTATCCTTGATTGGTCGCCGAGCCGAGAATCAGCAGATCCTCAAACACGCGGCCGGGCGTGGTGGATTGGACCAGAGCGATAGTCTTTGGGTCGTGCCCCAGGCCTTGCTTCAGGTCGACCTTGCCGCCTTCGCCGAAGGTTGTGATCAGCTTTCCGGTTTGAGCATCCAGTGCTCGGAGGGCGTGATTATTTGCGAACAGCAGGCGGCGTTCCTTGCGATCCTTACTTTCCCAATAATTGATGCCGCGATTGGTGAGGATACCGGGTTCGGCGGTGAACTTCCAAATCGGCTTTCCCGAGGCGGCTTCAATCGCCTCGTAAGTATTATTCTTCGTCAGCACGAACATGACGTTATCCACAATCAGCGGGCTGAACGAATAGCGGCTGTTATCGCCGGTAGGG
>JAYVXT010000611.1:0-13630 GCA_043785065.1 Bryobacterales bacterium
GGTAAAACCGGCACATCATAAAATTGTTCCCACATGCCCACCGTTACTCCACCGATGTCGCCACCACCAACGGGCATGGGAACCGAAAACGGATCTTGATCATCGTGGCCTGCCAAAACATGGAATAGAGTTTTCAGATCTTCGGCATTGCGCGCCATGGGGCCCACCACTCCAAGCAGTCCTCCGGGATGCAGACATTCCGGGACATGACCAGTTGCCGGAATGCGGCCCGGTGTAGGTTTCAAACCCGCGATTCCGCAAAAGTGGGCTGGGGCGCGAATGCTGCCTCCGCCATCGGAACCTATGCCGCCGGCCGAACAGAACGAAGCTATCGCCGCCGCTTCGCCACCGCTAGACCCACCGGCGGAGAGTTCCAGGTTCCAAGGATTGGCCGTGCGTCCCGCGATGAAATTGTCGGTCTCATAATTCATCAGGAATTCCGGGCAGTTGGTTTTTCCCAGGATGACGGCGCCAGCTGCGCGCAGCCTGGCGGCAACGTAGGAATCGGTTTCGGCAATGTGTCCTAGGCGTAATTTGCTTCCCGCAAGCGTGGGCTGCCCAGCGACATGGAGGCTGTCTTTAATGGTGACGGGAATCCCGGCAAGGGGACCTTGGATCGTCCCATCGTCCACGGCGCGGGCGGTTGCGCGGGCTTGTTCCGGCATGATGCGGACGAAGGCTTTGAGCTTAGGATCTTGCTTTGCTATCTGAGCCAAATGCGCCTCCAGAAGCTCAGTGGCGGAAAAAATTCTTGTACGTAATCCGCTTTTCATCGAAGCCAGAGAGAGGCGATTGGGCATTGCGTTATTATCGCAGTTCGAGGGTGCGGAACATATTTATATGGAAATGGTTGAAACGAAACGGAATAGAGTATAGTGTAAGAGATGTACAGATAGGACAATGATCATGAAGCGTGTCCCCTTAACCCTCATTCTTTTCTCCCTCACTACTGTTTCTTTATTTGCCCAAGGCCTTGTAATTGGCGGCCAAACGGTGGGTATTGGTACAGTCGGCGTTGACTCGATGTCACCGGCTATCCTTACACCTACGGTTACTGGAGGATCTGGAGGATACTCATGGACTGTCGTGGGAACACCACTCCCATCGGGTCTATTGATTCTAAATGATGACGGGAGAATATTCGGAAGACCAGCAGCGGCGACAACATCTGGTGGAATCCCGATCACCCTTAAAGTTACGGACAGAAATTCGTCCACACTCACCGCGACAGCCGTGGTGACAATCATCATCCGTGACGCACTAAACTTCGGACCGTTAAACGCATTGCCGGCCGCTGCCCTGAACGTGCCTTATTCGCAATGTTTGAACGCTGCGGGAGGCGCGGTTGGTACAGGAACCCCGGTGATGTATACACTTGCATCCGGCAGTCTGCCACCAGGAGTTTTTCTCACCAACAACTCCTGCGGCACTGGGACCACTTCCGCCATTTTGCAAGGCACGCCAACGCAAGCGGGCAGTTTTGCCTTTAGCATCAAGGCTGTGGATTCAGAAATGCGCGAAGTCACCAGAACCTTGCTGCTAACTGTCGGAGCCACTCCAACCTTATCTTTATCCAATAACTCGCTGCAATTCTTTTGCACCATAAATTCAAATTGCTCAACGCCCCAAACAGCCGTAATCGACGTAAAAAGTAGCCCCACCGACGGCTATACGGTTGCAGCCGCAGCCCTCCCGCCCCCGCCGCAGTGGCTAACTTCCTTTATCCTGGACAAAACCACCACCCCGGCAAGGCTCACCTTGACCGTGACTCCGGGAAGTGCGACTGGCGTCACCACCGCAACAATTCAAATATCAAGCTCCGTCGGCGTTACTCCGATACTTCTTACCATCGTTTTGAATACAACCAGCGATCGAGGCATTTTTAGTACCGATCCTAACCCAGCTGTGATCAATACGAATCCTGGAATTGCGCCTCCTCCGCTAACTATCAAGCTCCGCTCCACTGGCGTGGACGCTTCGTACAACCTGACGTCTTTGACTAGTACGGGAGGCAATTGGCTGGTTCTAAATCAGAACTTGGTCTCCCTTATTTCAGGAACGGCCGACATCTCGGTACAAGGCAACCCCACGGGACTTGGAACTGGTTCCTATGCGGGTCAGATTAATGTGCTGAGTGGGGGTGTCCAGCTATTTACAATTCCGGTCACCTTCAATGTTGGAACTACCCAGTTACTTTTAGGGACTACCGCGTTGAACTTCAAATACGACAACGGAACCGGTTCGGCTAACCAGCAACAGGCCGTCACGGTAACCTCCTCCAGCGGCGCGGGGGTAAGTTTTTCCGCCAGCGCATCCACCACCAACGGGATCAATTGGCTAACGGTGAGTCCGCTATTGGCCACCACCCCCACTTCCATTGCTGTTGGGTTAACCAACACCCTTCCTGGACCTGGCACGCATACCGGTATCATCACATTGAACAGCGGCAACGCGGCATCACAGTATATCCAAGTAACTTTGGTGGTTAGCGGAAGCCCAGCCATTATTCTATCGCCGGCTAGTATGAGCTTTACGCAACAAGTGGGCACTGGACAGTCCGCCGCGCAAACACTGTCCCTTACAAGCAGCGGCGCATCCAACTTTAATTTCAGCGCGGGGACGATTACGTCCGACAATGGCAACTGGTTACTGCTCAGCAAAACAGCCGACACCACTCCGTCCAACATCCAAGTGTCGGTAAATGCCACTGGATTGGCGGTTGGCGTTTACAGCGGCCGCGTTGTAATTAGCTCCAACGAAACGGCGAACAGTCCTTTTGTGGTTCCCATCACCTTGACCGTAACCCAAGTTGGAAGCCTAGGAGCGACACCCACTTCTCTGAGCTTTACTTACCAGGTTGGGGGCGAGTTACCCGGTGGGCAGCAACTTCTTATCGCCAGTTCCAATACGGCGCAGTTCACCATCAATTCGACTTCTTCGGGGTGGCTCCGCGTGCCGCAAAGCGCTGGGACGACCCCCGCTTCGATTACCGTATCGGTTAACCCAACCGACTTGGCCCCGGGTAGCTATACCGGCTCCTTGGCCATACAGTCCGCAACTGCGGGACAAATTACCGTTCCCGTAACCTTGGCTGTGTCGAGCGCCAATACTCTCAAAGTGACGCCAACGTCCTTAGGATTTTCACACCGGTTAGGCAGCACTCCACCACCGGCGCAAATCATTCGCGTGACATCGAATATCGCGGCAGCTCAATTCACAACTTCAGCGCGGCTTTCATCGGGGAGTTGGCTTTCGGTAACCCCATCGAATGGAAGCACACCGACGGATGTCGCAGTCTCGGTAGACCCTTCTCTGCTGTCTATTGGCGATTATACCGGGACAATTTTGTTGACGCCGGCGGACGGGTCGCCAACTATCAACGTACCCGTGTCGTTATCGGTGCTAACACAAGCCAAACCATCGATCCGCTCGGTGACGAATGCCGCGTCCTTCTTCATTACGGACGCCACACCGGGATTGATTTTCACCTTGTTTGGAACTGGAGTGGGAGCCGACCCTTTAACCGGAGTGACTCTGAACAACGGAGTGTTTTCGACCACTTCCGGCGGGACGCGTGTCCTGTTTGACGAGTTCCCCGCTCCGATGATTTACGCCGGCAGAGATCAAGTGGCCGGCGTGATCCCCTATGGAATCGCCAGTAGAACCAACGTGCAAGTTGTGGTTGAGAACAGAGGTGTTCGCTCCGATCCGTTCCAAATGCGCGTAGCGGCCACCTCACCTGGGATATTCACCTTAAACGCAAGCGGTAGAGGCAACGCGGCCGCGTTAAATCAGAATGGTTCTGTAAATAGCGCATCCAACCCAGCTGCTGCGGGAAGTGTGATCGTGCTTTACGTTACCGGCGAGGGGAATTACCAACCCACGCCAACAGACGGTTCACTCACGCAGGCTCCGTTGCCGGTGCTTAGGGCCGCGGTGAACGTAAGATTTGGGACTACGCAGGCAACCGTTGATTATGCCGGAGCCGCTCCTGGGTTGGTTGCGGGAGTCATGCAAATCAATGCACGAGTGCCCAGTGGCATTTCCGGTGACGTTCCTGTTTCGGTCAACATCGGCGGCAATCCGGCGCAAACGGGTGTCACGATTGCGGTTCGGTAAAACAGTTTAAGGTTAATCTCTTAGCGCCGCTTTGAAATCGGCGCTAAGTATTGTCGGACACCAATATTTTTCAATGTGCCGTATCACCAGTTCCGTTCCTTGTTCATGACTCACAAAAGGGCTTGCCTTGGGATCGTACATGGCGTCAGTCATGTCGCGCACCAAAATACAGCGCATTCCCCATTTGGTCATCTGCTTAATGGCGAAAGTACGGTTTAGCACGCACATGTTGGTGTGGACGCCCATGATGAAAATCGTATCGATGCCCCTTAGTTTGAGCAGCGAATAGATTTCCGGTCCCTTGTCTGAGATAACATCATCCGGTTCAATTGGGATGCCTGGGTGCTGCCGCTTCCAAGCCTTACGACTGGTTTCTCCAGTGTCACAGCCGCCCTGCTTATCGTCAATCGGAAGCGGCGGATCAATCAAAGTCAGACCAGTTTCGGGTTTTGATCCGCTAAACTGCTGCATGAACTTCCGCTGCGGATAATCCGTGTAAAAATCCATTACATCCGAAGGGGCATGCACTATTAACAGCTTCTTGTCACGAGCCGCGGTCAGAACAGGAACCATCCGGGTCACTAATTGACCCACTCTTTTCGAGGACCCGGAACACCAGTGATCATCCCACATGTCGCAAATTAGAACGGCGGATTTGGTTGGATCGAAGCTTTCGGTTAGCTCAATCTCTTTCCAAACATCGGAACCTTTAAAGGGCTGAATGCGGGTACGGACTGGAATTTGAACCGGAGAAGCCGCCCTTGCCAATTGGCGGACCGCAAAACCCAATAGAGGAAAAGCACTACGGCGGGATAAGGTCATCGGAAGTTCTCACTTGAGGGTTATTCTAACTTATTTTCGAGACCAAGCATGGTAGAATCGGAATCGGAGTGGGCGCTAAAGGGGCAGGTTGTCGCTAGTCTCTTATAATTGATCCTATACCAATTCGTCTGGAACTCGGCTCGATAGTTGCATTGGTGTGCAAGCTCCGATGCCCCTCGAAAGGCATCATTGGAGAAGCCTTAAAATGCCCGGAGGGTTCCCCCTTGTTATTTGAAGGGGTCAAAAGACGGGGGGCTAGTGTTGTTCTGAAGGCTTCCACTCCACCATCCACTCCAAAGTATTTCCCATGAACATTTTATTTATCGGCGATATTTTCGCCAGCGCTGGCCGCAACATCACCGCCGATAATTTGCAACGCATCATTACCGAAGAGAAAATCAGTCTGGCCATCGCGAACGTCGAAAATTCCGCCGGAGGCTTTGGAGTGACGCCTCAGATCGCCGAGGAAATGCTCTCTCTGGGCTTGGACGTCCTGACTACGGGCAACCACGTGTGGGATAAACGCGAGCTTTATGATTATCTCCCGAGGCAGTCCAGACTGCTGCGGCCCGCCAACTATTCGGAAGACCTTCCCGGCTCTGGTGTTTGGGTAGGCAAGTCGCGGAATGGAGTGCAGTGCGCGGTGATCAATCTGCAGGGACGCAGCTACATGCCTTCCACCGATGATCCATTTCGCAAAATTGATGGAATTCTGGCGGCTTTGCCGGAAACCGTGAAGGTGAAGTTCGTGGATTTCCATGCCGAGCTAACTAGCGAAAAGATGGCGATGGGGTGGCATTTGGACGGGCGTGTCTCGGCCATGATTGGCACCCATACTCATATTCCGACAGCTGATGAGCGCATTCTGACGGGCGGGACAGCTTACCAAACCGATTGCGGAATGACTGGACCGTACGATTCCGTGATCGGCGTTGAAAAAGAATTAATCCTAAAACGATTTAAAACGGCGATGCCCGTGCGTATGGAGGCAGCGAAAACCGGAGTAGAATTGCATGCTTCCATTATCAAAGTTGATCTAGAAACCGGTAAGGCGCAATCAATTAAAAGATACGAAATTAAACAAAAGAATCATTAAGTCCGAATGTTAAGTGAAGTTTTCTTCTTAGTCTCCCGATAAATAGGGGGGATGACAGATTCGTTCCATTCTGATCGGCCGCGTGATAAAGGTGCGGCCAGTCCATTGTCCGCCGTAACCTCGGCTTGGGGCCTGGCTACGGGTGTGCTCGCGCTAATGGCGCTTGGATCTGCTGCCTATCTTATTAATTCCATTCAAACATTACAACAGCAGGGCCAACGCGGCATCGCCTACTTAGAGCAGGCGGAAAGGCTTGAATCCTATGTAGTTGAGTGGTTTGAAGAAGGCCCAATAGCTCAGCATAAGTCCAAAACCTCAATCGAAGCGGCAGTGGGCAAGTTGTCTTCCACCGTTAGCGAGCAGGGGCTGAAAAAAGAACCGATTAAAAAATTAGAGAGATCGACTCGTTTCCTGTTTGCCTACGACAAACGGCTCCATGAGGATTTGGAACCCGAACAGCTGGAAGTGTTGAAGCAACAATGGCGGGGCGCTCTGATCGAGATGGAAACCGCCCTGCGGGAGCACGTGCGGGAAGTGCGGTCCCACATTCAAAGTTCCTCGCAAGCATTGGGGCCGTTCTGGTTATCCTTGGCGGTCGACATTGCCATTTGCTCCATTCTGGGCACAGCCATCATATTGTATGTCCATTTGCTGAGACGCACTGCCGTCAAAATCTATAGTCAAGAGCGAAAATTGAAGGAAAGCGAGGAGCGATACCGAAGAATCGTCGAATTCGCACCGGATGGGATCGTCGTTTTGCGGCAAGGGGCCATTTTATTCAGTAATCAAGCCGCCGCCAACCTGCTAGGAATTGAGAGCCAAAACAGACTAGTCGGCTCGCAGATGCTTGAATTTTTTCACCAAGATGATCGTGAAATTCTGGCAAAAGTCTGTGAAAAACTGGAACAGGACGCGTCGTCTGAACCGGCATTGGCAACCCCTCATCAGGTGCGCGCGGTGATGTCCAATGGCCGTGAGTTTCATTTGGAAGTGACGGCATTGCCCGTTCCTTACGACGGCATTGGCGCTGTCCAGCTTCTCATCCGCAACGTAACGGAACAAAAGCGGGCGGCGGACGCCATCCGTTTAAGCGAGAACAAATACCGCGAGTTGTTCGAGAGTGTCCTTGAAGGCATCTATCAAATGACTTCCGAAGGTAAGATTATCGCCGCCAATCCGGCATTGTGCTCCATGTTAGGATACTCCTCGGAAGAATTAGCCGAACTGGATTTTTACACCGATTTTCACGTCAATCCTGTAAGCAAGGGACAATATGCCAGCAAGATCGAAGCTGACGGGGAGCTTCGTTGTCTGGAGCTTTCGTTGACCCGCAAAGATGGCGTCGAAATAGTTGTTCTAGAGAATTCGAGACCTGTTTGGGACCCAATTACGGGACATCTTTATTTCGAGGGGACGCTAACGGATATTACTCACCTGAAGGAATACGAACGAGCTTTGGTGCGCCGTACTGAAGAAATGGAGACGGCGAACAAGCTGGCGGAAACCGAGCGGGAACGGGCCGAGGAAGCATTAAAGATCACCCAGCAATCGAAACTGCTAATCGAAGAACAAGCTGCTCAGTTGCTGATCCAATCGGAAGAACTGTCCAGTTCAAGAGACGCGGCGCTTGAAGCCTCAAGAATGAAATCGGAATTCCTGGCTAATGTAAGCCACGAAATCCGGACGCCCATGAATGGGATTATCGGAATGACCGGTCTTCTGCTTGATTCCCCTTTGAGCAAGGAACAAAGAGAATTCGCCGAAACCGTGAGAAGATCGGGCGATTGCCTGCTGGATATCATCAACGACATCTTAGACTTTTCCAAGATCGAAGCAGGCAAGCTTGAGATTGAGTACGTCCCGTTCGACCTGCGAGCGACCATTCAGGATGTTGTCGAACTTTTAGCGGAACGGGCCGATGCGAAAGGGTTGGAAATTCTAAGCAACGTGCCGGCGGATGTCCCGCAAATCGTTGATGGCGACCCCGGCCGTTTGCGGCAAATCCTTTTAAATTTAGTAGGCAACGCGGTAAAATTTACGGTTCAAGGCGAGGTTGCGACGGCAGTAGTGATTGAGGACACTGAGGGAGAGGACCTCACCCTTCGCTTTGAAATTCGCGACACGGGAGTCGGCCTAGCTCCTGAGACTAAGGCAAATCTATTCCGGCCATTCGTTCAATCCCAAAGTGGAAGCGCCCGCAAACACGGAGGGACAGGACTAGGCTTGGCGATTTCCCGCCAATTAGTAGAGTTAATGGGCGGGGACATTGGAGTTGAAAGCGAATTGGGCGCGGGCTCGACATTTTGGTTCACGCTTCGCTTCAAGAATTCCAAAGCTAAGGTGGAATATCCTCAGTCGGCAACTCTTAATGGAATCCGAGTGCTGGTAGTGGATGACAACCTGACGGTGCGACGGACAATACTAACGCAAATTGCGGGAGCGGGTGCGTTGGCGCAGGGTATATCGGACGCCGAGGATGCTTTGGAGTTGGTACAAACTGTTGAGAGCCGCGGACATGGCTTCGATATTGTATTGGTTGACCGGAACATGTCTCCACTTACCGGATCTGACTTCTGCCAAAGAGTTCGGAACAATCCGAATCTGAGCCCGGTTAAGTTAGTACTGATGACGCCATTTAGCCAGCGCAGCAGCGCACCATTTAGTGAAACAGGAATCGCCGCGACGTTATCGAAACCGGTCAGGGAATGGCACTTGCTCGAAACCATTTCGGCTTTGTCCGGCGGTCCTGATGCGTCCAATCAAGGCAGTGATCTGATTCGCCTCCACGAATCCACCGCGATGGAGCCCGATGAGCGCACCAATGCCCCAATTCGCGTTCTAGTCGTGGAAGACAATCTGGTGAGTCAGAAAGTCGCGACCAGGCTATTGGAAAAAATGAGAATCAGCGTGGAAATCGCCGTTGACGGCAATGAAGCTGTCGCCAAATCGGCGGACCACAAGTATGCTGTGATTCTCATGGATTGCCAGATGCCCAATATGGACGGGTTTGAGGCCACCAAAATCATCCGGGACAGAGAGCAGCCGGGAGAGCACGTACCAATCATCGCAATGACCGCGTCGGCAATGAAGGGCGACAAGGAACGGTGCCTCGCGGCAGGCATGGACGATTATCTGAGCAAACCTGTGAAATGGGAAAGTATCAGGGAAATGATGGAGCGTTGGACTAAGAATTCCGAAGAGGCAGACGTAATTGCTGCAAACGGATCTAATTTGGTTTGTTGATTGTTGGCGACGAGCACCGTTGGGAGTTCCGCAGCCAGTACAATCTCAAGACGCCACCTCCCCCGAGTTTGGCGCTCATGATCGTACCGGCAACGGAATCTGTATCTGTTGTATCAGTTTGCTCTAAAAATTGCTAGCGTAAAGTTCGTTTCTTGCCCACCTTTTTCTATTGTATAATCAGTGGTTTAGAAGCAGCAAAAGAGAAAAAACTGTGGATAAAACATGGACGAGCTAAAATGTAGTGGGACTAATGCCCTCACCGGTGATGAAATTGAACTCAAAGGCGACACCAAAATAACGCAAATGAGGTTAACCCATATGCGGGGGGTACATAGTACTTCGTATGTCTCTCCGGGGTTTGTCGATATTCAAGTGAATGGCTTTGCCGGAGTGGATTACAATTCCGGATCCACATCCCATGAAGAAATAGCACGCTCCATTCAGGTACTATTTTCCACGGGCGTGTCACGCTTTTTCCCCACCGTCATCACGGGAGCACCCGAGGCCATGGTTGCCGCTCTCAAGAATTTGTCCAAGGCTAAAGACAATTTGCCCGAGGGGTGCGCGATTGAAGGATTCCATGTTGAAGGGCCGCATATTTGCGCCGAGGATGGCCCACGTGGCGCCCATCCGCGCCAATGGGTGAGAAAGCCCGACGTCGATGAATACAAGAGGTGGCAAGAAGCAACTGAAGGTAGAGTAAAACTGGTCACGCTGGCTCCGGAATGGCCTGAGGCGCCAGACTATATCGAAGCGCTGGTAAAAGATGGGATCACTGTGGCGATCGGTCATACTGGAGCCGACCGCGAACAGATTCAAACAGCTGTGTCGGCCGGTGCGAGTTTATCAACCCATCTGGGCAATGGCGCGCATGCCACCCTTCCGCGTCATCCTAACTATATATGGGAGCAGTTGGCTGAAGATCGGCTGTGGGCCGATTTCATTGTGGACGGAATCCATCTGTCTGAAAGCTTCACTAAGACCGCCGTTCGAGCCAAAGGCGTTCACCGCTCACTTCTCGTAACAGACGCCAGTTCGCCGGCGGGGGCCAAGCCTGGCCGTTACAAATTGGGAGACCAGGTTGTAGACCTTACCGCGGATCAGCGCGTCGTATTGGCTGGCCAAACGCGCCTTGCGGGGTCGGCCTTGCGGATGGATGCGGCTGTCTCCAACCTGATGCGAATTTGCGGATTGTCAATAAATGATGCAATCAGGATGGCCACCGTAAACCCCGCAATCGTGGGTAAAGTTTCCGGCCGAACGAAGGGACTTGTGCTGGGCGAACGCGCCGACATTATCGAATTTGAAGTATTGGCAGAGACGAAAACAATTCGTGTCATGAAGAGTTTTATAAACGGAAATCTCGTCTATCAAGCTCATTCTTAAACCTTTGGCGGATATTACTAGTAGCCATAGTACCTTGGTTTGATGTAAACTAATGTAAAGATAGTTGCGATCTTATCGCAACTTACCTACATCATTTACCGTACTGGAGGCATCATTCGCACATGTTAAGACCAACACTTCTCCCTGTGGTCCTGCTGGCGGCCCTCACCTTACCCGCTGCTTTTTCGCAGGGTTTAAATACTTCCGCCAGCAAGGATGACTGGGAAGAAATCAATTTTGCATTTGACTCGGCGACGCTCGTGGATGGATATCCGAGCCTGCTAAGACTTGCGGAATTATTAGGGAAGAACCCAACATTCAAAGTAAGACTTGTGGGCCATACCGATTGGCATGGATCCAAAAAGTACAATGAAAAATTGGGCGATTCCCGCACACGGACTGTGAAGTCTTTCCTGGAAAAATACGGCGCTCGAGGCGCTCAAATTGAATTGGCTTCGATGGGCAACGAAAAGCCAAAAGCACCAGGTAAAGACATTAATTCCGACTTGATGAACCGCCGTGTTGAAATTACCGTGCTTGACGGAAACGGCAAGCCGATCTCCTCGGGTGGGATTGGCGATGCTATTCGTGGGCTCGAATCCAACAAGACAATGGGCGAGCAATGCTGCAATGAAGTTCTGAAAAGGTTGGACAAGCTCGACGACATTCTGGCCCTGTTGCGGAATTTAAAGAGTGAAAACGAACAGATGAAGCAACAATTGGCTACAGCAAGTGATGGCGTCAAACGGGCCAATGGCGAGATCGACGATTTGAAAAACAAGTTGACGGCGCACATGGGTGCTCCGGCTCCGTCCAGTGCAACAACAATGGGACCGGCCACTGGACAAGGTCCATCAACTGGCCCCACGGGTCCAATGGGTCCATCGGGCGGAAGTGGTGACGGAAAGACGACGGACAAGAGCAAGGGTTCCTCTTCCGGCGATTCATCGGACAACTTCCTCAAGAAATTCGCATTACTTGGATTAAACGCCGGACCGACTTCCGACGGCAAATTGACCTTCACCGGCAAAGGACGATTCTTTAGCAGATTGAACGATAGTACAGCGTTCCAATCGGAAGGCGAATATATGTACTTCCGGGATCGCAAGGAAGGCCAATTCGATCTAGGTCTGGTCAATCGTTATAAGCATGCGCAAGTTGGATTGTTCTCGAGTTTCAAACATGTGACTTTCAGCCAATTTGAAAATGGCGGCACCTTAGGACAAGCGGCTTTTACCGCCGACTATGTTTTCAACAAGGGCCGCGTAGGGGTTTTCGGAACCAAGGCGTTCATGGATAACGCGGTAGTAAACCGGGCTCTGCTGACGCGGAATGTTTTCGAGGAAACGTACATGAAGGTGGTCGACCAAATAGGCGTTTCCACCAGCATTGCCCTCTATAAAGATTTATACGCGGAAGCAAACCTCGCTTATTTGAAAAGCCGCTTAAGTAACGACAAACCCGGCGGAACCCTCCGGCTAGTGAAGCCAATCAACTCCTACATCGCTTTAAGCGTTGAGGGCGGATTTAATGAAACACAGATTGGTAAAGATGCCAATGGACGTGTGGCGTTCGGCGTCTTGTTTGGCAATTATCTGCGCCCCCGCAGCTACGGCGATCAGACCGGTCCCGTACCGGTGGACATCCCGCGGATCCGCTACGAAATGCTGACCCGAAAGGTGCGAACCGGCAATGATCCACCAGTGGCTGACGCCGGTCCCGACCAATTAGGGATTGTCGCCGGCTCGGTTACCCTTGATGGAACAGGCTCTTACTCACCCGAGGGCAATGCGCTTACCTACCAATGGACGCAAATTGCAGGTACTGCGGTGACGATCAATAATTCCACCGCCTCCAAAGCCAGCTTCACGGCGGCGGATTCGCAAAGCTATTCGTTCCGGCTGACGGTGAAGGATGCTTATGGCCAAGGAACCGCGAGAACTACGGTAACAACGCGAGCGCCGAATCTTGTGCGGATTCTCCGCTTTACGGCGAATCCGGCATCGATCAAGTCCGGTGCTACCTCCACCATTCTGTGGCAGGTTGAGAATGCCGATACGGTTGAAATCACCGGAATCGGAGCCGTGGATAAAACGCAAGGCTCGTCGCAAGTTAGCCCGAAGGAAACCACCACCTACAAGATTACGGCGAAGAACAAGAACAGCGAAGCGAATGAGACCATTACAGTGACGGTGGATAAGCCAGTCGTCCGCATCCTCACTTTCGCCGCATCGCCCGCCAATATCAATCCCGGCGGGACATCGACGCTGGCTTGGCAAACCGAAAACGCCGATACCGTGGAGATTGACGGAATTGGCAAGGTGAACGTCAACGGGACAAGCATGGTTTCCCCTAAAGAAACCACAACTTATAAGCTGACTGCCCGCAACCAATTCGGTGATGTCAGCGCTACCGCCACGGTACAAGTGAACGGACCTGGCCCCGGGCCGGGGACGCAAGGACCTAGGATCATCCGCTTTGACGCTAATCCGCAGGAAATCACCTCCGATCAGAGCTCAACTTTGACTTGGGTGGTGGAGAATGCCGACTCGGTTACCATCACCGGATTGGGTAGTGTTCCTTTGACCGGTTCGCGCCAAGTGAATCCTCAACAGAATACGATTTATACCATCACAGCCACAAATCCTAGTGGACAGGTTTCCTCGACGGTCGCCATAAATGTCCGGCCTGCCGCACCCAAGCCTCCTGTGTTTACGTCCTGTTCTGTCGCCCCCGCAGTGATCAATGCCGGAGATACAGCTTTGATCAGCTTCACGGCAACCAATGCCAACGTGGTAACCTTCAACGGTCTCGGCGTTTCCAGTCCGATTCCGGTGAAACCCACCATGGATACAACGTTTACACTTACCGCATTCGGTGCCAATCAGTTGACCACCACTTGCCAAGTGCAAGTGAAAGTTACCGGTGCCTCTACAAGGGTGCCGATTGCCAACCCAGGTGCAA
>JAYVXT010000612.1:0-4344 GCA_043785065.1 Bryobacterales bacterium
TGCTTTCCAGCCCTCGTTATGGCGAACGTTGGGGGCAGCATTGGTTAGACGTGGCTCGCTATTCAGAATCGGACGGCTTTGAATATGATGCGCATCGCAATGGAGCTTGGCGTTTTCGGGATTGGGTAATTGAATCCCTTAATAACGACAAGCCCTATAACCAGATCATCCTTGAGCAACTGGCCGGCGATGAGATTGGAGCGGGAGACCAGGAGAAGCTTTCGGCGGCTGGCTTTCAACGCATGGGTCCGCTGCGAAAGAACGCCGGCAATCAAGAAGTGGCCAGTTCACGCAATGAAGTGCTGACGGAAATGACCAACGCAGTGGGAGCATCGTTCCTTGGAGTAACACTTGGCTGCGCACGTTGCCACGATCATAAATTTGACCCGATTCGGCAGTCGGATTACTATCGCATTCAAGCCTACTTCGCCGCTACCTGGGAGAAGGATGTAAGTTTGGCTTCGGCTGAAGAAATGGAAGCGTGGAAAATCAAGGCGGCGAAGACGAATGCCGGGATTGCAGTAATAAAGAATCAGATGAAAGGAAAGATAGGCCCTGAACTGACTGAGCTTGAAACAAAGCTTGAGGAAGTGACTGATCAATTGCCAGCCCCATTGCCTGCGCTGTTTACCGTGGAGAATCAGTTCGAGAAAATGTCGCCCATCCACTTACTGGCTCGCGGGGACTATGCTAACAAAGGTGACAAGGTGAGCATGCGGCCTCTTGGCGTACTGCTGCCGGATGGAACGCCGGAGAAGACGGCGATTGAAAATCCGCGGACTAAGTTGGCGGAGTGGATTACAGACCCCGCGAATCCACTTACTGCCCGGGTGATGGTGAACCGTTTGTGGCAGGGCCATTTTGGGCGCGGCATTGTTTCAACCGCTAATGATTTCGGCCGCATGGGCCAGAAGCCTTCTCATCCTGACATGCTGGATTACCTGGCCAATCAATTCATTGCGGGCGGATGGAAAATCAAGCCGCTGCACAAAATACTGGTGATGAGTAACGTCTACCGGCAGTCGTCCCATTCGCCGATTGCGAAGGCGGCGGAGGAAGTGGACCCGGAAAACAGACTGTTGTGGCGCTATGACAGGCGGAGGCTGGAAGCGGAGGAGTTGCGCGATGCGATGCTGTCGGCGGGCGGGCTGCTTTCGTTGAAGATGGGCGGTCCGGGCGTGATTGTGCCGGTGGAGAAGGATTTGGTGAACTTCTTGTACAAGCCTTCGCAGTGGGCTGTGACCCCAGGGGAAAGCGAACACAACCGGCGCAGTGTGTACTTGTTGGCGAAGCGTAATTTGCGGCTGCCGTTCATGGAAGTTTTCGATGCGCCGGACTTGCAGTTGAGCTGTGCGCGGCGGGAATCGTCGACCCATGCTCCGCAGGCGCTGGAGTTGCTGAATGGGGAGTTGTCGAACCGTATGGCCGAGGCGCTGGCGGCGCGACTGGCACGGGAAGCGGGGCCGGATGTTGCGAAGCGAGTTAGCTTGGCCTACTTACTGACCGCCGGCCGGGAACCTGCCACCAAGGAGCGGGAGTTGTCGCTTAGTTACCTGAAGACGAACAATTCTCTGCGTGAGTTCGCGTTGACTGTCCTAAATTTGAATGCGTTTTTGTATTTGGAGTAAGTGATGCCGGATCATGTTCGTGTAACTAAAAATCGCCGTGAGTTATTGACCGACGCGTTCTGCGGAATGGGTAGTTTGGCTTTCGGCGCGATTCTGGCCGAGGAAGCCGCGCGAGCGGGCGCCATAAATCCGCTGGCGCCGAAGCCGCCTCATATGCCGGCAAAGGCCAAGGCGAAATCGGTAATCTTTCTGTTCATGGCGGGTGGGCCTAGCCATATGGAAACGTTTGATCCAAAGCCCTTACTGAACAAGTTGGACGGACAGAAGCGGCCCGCCAGTTTCGGCGAGGCTAAGTATCAGTTTGTACAAAAAGACGCGAAGTTACTGGGCACTAAGAGAACGTTTGAAAAATGCGGTCAGTCGGGGATTGAGGTTTCCGACCTGATGCCCCACACGCGCAAAGTGGTTGATGAACTGGCGGTGATTCGTTCGTGCCACGGCGATATGGTCGTCCACTCGGCGGCGCAGTACCAGCTGATGACAGGGCGCATTTTGCCGGGGTTCCCAAGCATGGGGTCGTGGGTGCTGTATGGGTTGGGAAGCGAGGGTCAGTCGCTGCCGGGTTACGCCGTGTTGCCCGATCCGAAGGGCGCCTTGGAAGCTGGCCAGCCGATGTATATGCAAGGATTTTTGCCGGCCATTTATCAGCCCAGCATGTTTCGTCCCGGGTCGAAGCCGGTGCTGAATTTAGATTTGCCGAAGGGCGTCACGATGGACGAGCGGCGGAAAACGCTGCAGCTGTTAAAGGGTCTCAACGAGGCCAATATGACCGCTGGCGATTTGGAATTTGAAGCGCGTCTTTCGGCTTACGATATGGCGTTCAAGATGCAGGTTGAGGCTCCGGAGGTTTTCGACATCAACCGTGAAAGCGAGGCGACGCGCGCAATGTATGGCGTTGGCGCGGCGAAGACCGATGATTACGGGCGGCGATGTTTGTTGGCCCGGCGGTTGGTGGAACGCGGCGTGCGATTTGTGACGGTGGTTGCGGGCGGCGGGCCGGGTAACATGCAGTGGGACGCGCATGACGATATCGAAGAGAATCATTTGCGGATGGCCGGGCACACCGATCAGCCTGTGGCGGCATTGATTCAGGATTTGAAGCAGCGCGGATTGCTAAGTCAGACGTTAGTGGTGTGGGGCGGCGAGTTTGGCCGGTCACCGGAGACGCAAGGCAGCAAGGGACGCGACCATCATAACCTGGGCTTTAGTATGTGGATGGCCGGAGGTGGCGTGAAGGGTGGCACGGTGGTGGGCGCGACCGATGATATCGGGCTGCGAGCGGTTGAAAAGCCGTACCATTTCCGGGATGTGCATACGACGATCCTCAACCAATTGGGATTGAATCAAGATGCGCTGAGTTACCTGCACTTGGGCCGTAAAGAGCGGTTGACGGAAGTGCAGGGACGGGTGATTGAGGAGATCGTTTAACTCCAATGCTCGTCACTTAAGAGGTTAACCAAAGTGGGGAAGACGCCCTCGTCTGCGGCTGGCCCCCTGGCCAGCGTGCTCCGGATATTAGAGAAACATTCGAAGCGTTTGTAAGTGACGAGTATTGCGTTTAGCTCGGCACGTACACAATGGTTGGACTGCGGTTCACGAGAGTGCTATTCCTTAGCCTTATCGAAGGTGGTTCATCTCGAACCGCGGGCTGGGGGGATACGGAATTTGTAGTATTGGTGGTCGATGAAGTGGATAAGATTGACGCCAGCTTCACCGATATGGAATTTCTGGGCCACTCTATTTCGATACGATCCTATTCAATCTGCGCAGCTTGTTCGGAAAAGGATTGCCGCCGGCGCAAAGACCAAAGCTGGAATGGCATCATGTCAGTGGGGGGTTGTACTGGCTGCTGAAACTGCAATTGCCCGCGCGAAGAATCTTATTTGCCTAGTCCAAGTTTTTGAAGAGACCGCGCAGTGCGCTTGTACGCGGCGGATAGCGGAGTTATTCCCTTGCTGCCTACTGAGTGCGGATCTGCTCCTTTAGCCAAAAGCAAAGCGGCGACACGCTTCTGCCCGCAATTGACAGCTCGCCGAAGTGGCGTTTCGCCAAGACTATCGCGCGCTTCAATGTTAGCGCCGCATTCGAGCAAAACTTCGGCGGCCTCAACGTTATCGCGCCGGGCCGTCATGTGCAGCGCCGTGCAACGCTTCACTCCATCGCAGGCGTCCACCTTCGCACCACCTTGAATCAGAGCGCGCACTACAAGACCGCCCCCCGCGCATTCGTTGCAAACGCTATAGATCGGCGTATGACCACCGGCGTCTGTAATATTGGCATCGACCCCCATCTTCAGAAGCGCTTCAACCAAGGGCGGATTCCCGGCGGCGGACGCAGCGTGCAAGAGGCTGCGGCCACTGTAGCTTTCGTGCGCCAGATCGGGATTCTCAAGCAAAATCCTATGCGCGTAGCGGGCCATGGCGCTGTTACCGCTCCCGATGAGCACGCCAACAAAATTCGCGAATAGCGAACGGTTCCGTGCGAAGCAGGAGCTTAAAGGTGGACTCGCAAGCATCGCCATGCTTCGGGGCAAGTTGCTTTGGCGGAAAGCTTCCACTGCCTCATCGAGCGCACGCTGCTCCTCCCATCGTTGTCCGATTTGTGTATGAACCCCGGAGAGTTCAGGACACCGCTTTGGCGCGGCAACCGCGGGGCCAGTATTGACTAAGTACGAGGATGCTTCCTCGAAGAGTTTTCGCAAGGCCTCTCGCATGGA
>JAYVXT010000613.1:0-4335 GCA_043785065.1 Bryobacterales bacterium
CTGCGCCTTCAGTTTTGACGCTGGATTCCGTAGCTGGATAACCGCTCCCTTACGGTCAAGGCTCGCTGGGAACGGTACTTCGGCTATTGCATTAGGATAAAATTGGGGTAGCTTGATGAGAAAACTAGCAATACTCGGATTTGTAGCCGCGTTAACCTTCGCGCAGGATGCTGAAGTGGCGAACCGCGCCGTGGGCGTACTGGAAGCTCGTTGCGCGATATGTCACAACCCGGGGTTGGCGCAATCAGGCTTGAACCTGCACTCGCGCGATGCAGCTTTGAAAGGCGGCACACGCGGCCCGGCCATCGTCAGTGGCAACGCGGCCCAAAGCCTTATCGTGCAGGCAATCCGTAGGTCCGGCCCGCTCGCCATGCCACCTGGGCCAAAGCTTCCCGACACTGAAATTGCCGCCATAGAAAAATGGATCACTAACGGCGCGGCCTGGCCGAAAACCGTTGCGGGCGAAATGCCAGGATCGGCATGGTGGTCGTTCAAAGCTCCGGTCCGTCCCAAGATTCCAACCATAAAGGAAGCCTGGGTTCGAACTCCAGTGGATGCTTTTATCATGGGCAAGCTCAACGCCGAAAAAATGAAACCGGCAAAGGACGCTGACCGCGCCACGTTGATTCGCCGCGCCTATCTTGATCTGCACGGGCTTCCGCCGACGGCTGATCAAGTCGCGAAGTTTGTTGCCGACCCGGCCACGGACGCGTACGAAAAGCTGATTGATGAATTGCTGCTGTCCCCCCGTTATGGAGAAAAATGGGGGCGGCACTGGCTGGACTTAGTGCGCTATGGCGACACTTCCGGCTTTGAGCAGGACCCCTATCTTCTCTATGCCTGGCGCTACCGCGATTGGGTGGTCGACTCATTCAACAACGACAAGCCGTATGACCGTTTTGTCAAAGAACAAATTGCCGGCGATGAACTTTATCCTGACGATCCGGTGGCGATGACCGGCGGTGGCTTTTACACAGTTGGCCCCAATCGCGACATGCTCTATAAGGTAGAGGACATCAACCGGCAGGAGACGTTGCAGGATTGGGTGGACACAACCGGCTCAGTCTTCCTTGGGTTGACGGTTGGTTGCGCCCGCTGCCACGACCATAAGTTCGATCCGATCCCGCAAAAGGATTATGTCGCCATGCAGGCGATATTCCAAGCGGCGGAAAAGTCGCGGGTGTTCCTGCAGTACGATCCGGCGCGTGGTTACGATTTGGCGGAGAACAATCGGCAGGTGCGGCTCTACGAAATCAGCGAACAATTGTCTGCCTTGTTGCCGCCTCTGCGTGTGCCTCGTAAAGGCGAGACCGCAGTTGGGACTGAACCGGTCACTCCCGCGCCCCCGCCGGATCCTGAGAAAGGAAAAAAGATCAAAGCGCTGGAACAACAGCTGGTGCAGATGTTCCGTAACTACAAGCCTGGCCCGTTTGCGCCGAATGTGCGGGACATCAGCCGCGAGGCTCCGAAAGCGTTTCTTCCGGCGCGTAGTGGGCGGCCGCCTGAGGAAGTAGGCCCGGCGTTTCTATCGGCTTTGGGTGGAGGCGCTATACCGGAACCTCCACTTGATTCCGCATCGACGCAACGACGCAAAGCGCTGGCAAATTGGATCGCTACTAAAGACAATCCGCTCACTGCGCGGGTGATTGTGAATCGTGTGTGGCAATACCATTTCGGCACTGGCTTGGTTGCAACGCCAAGCGACTTTGGCCATCGCGGCGGAGCGCCATCGCATCCTGAGTTGCTGGAATGGCTGGCGACTGAGTTCGTCAACCAAGGCTGGTCAATCAAGAAGCTGCACAAGATGATTATGACGTCGAGCGTTTATCGCCAAAGCACAGAGGTTTCAAAAGAAGCCAATGATCGCGATGCGGCCAACGTTTACCTGTCTCACTTCAACCGCCGCCGCCTGCTGCCGGAGGAGATTCGCGACACGATGCTGCAAAGCTCCGGCGCGATCAATCTTAAGATGGGCGGCCGGCCGGTGGTGCCTGAAATCGCCCGCGAGGAGTTGTTTGGCCTAAGCAACAATAGCTTCTGGTTGGTGACAGCCGACACAACCGAACATACTCGCCGCAGCATTTATATGCTTGGCCGCCGAACTTTCCGTCCGGCGATGTTTGAAAGTTTCGATGCTCCGGATGGCATACAGAGCTGTTCCCGCCGTGTGGAAAGCAACACTGCGCCGCAATCGCTAACGCTGTTGAATGGGCAGTGGACGGTGAAGGAAGCCATGCGCCTGAGTGAAAAGATGGAAGCTGCGGCGACGGACGTGGAAAAGATTAAGATGGCTTGGATTGCTGTTTATTCCCGGACGCCCAAGGCTGAAGAAATAGAAAAGTCACAAGCATTCCTGGAGCGTCAAACCGCCGAATTGGGTGGGAAGAAGGCCGCGTCGGCGGAACTGGTCCGGGTGCTGTTCAACACCAACGAATTTTTGTACGTGGATTAAAGAAATATGAAACCAACATCACGACGCGAATTACTTCTTAAGGCGGGCAACGGCTTTGGCGCGGTGGCGCTGGCGGGCATCATGGAATCCGCGCTTCAGGGCGCCAACACGGCAAGTCCGCTGGCTCCGAAGGCTCCTCATTTCAAACCGCGCGCGAAAGCTGTGATTCACTTGTTCATGCACGGCGGCGTCAGCCACGTGGACACATTTGATCCTAAGCCTGAGTTGGCCAAACGCAACGGGCAGACCATTTCCGGAGAAATGGTGAAGGGATTGAAGACCAGCCGTATCGACTTCAACAAAGCCCCTATGCGCGGCAGCCCTTGGACGTTTAAGAAGCATGGCCAATGTGGCATGGAGATTTCTGAATTGTATCCGGGCATGGCAAGCAAGGCCGATGAGATTGCGTTAATCCGCTCCTGTTATGGCGATGCGTTCGACCACGCCCCGGCGATGTATCTGCGCAGTTCCGGTTCCCAGTTCCCAGGCCGGCCTAGTCTTGGGTCGTGGGTGACCTATGGGCTCGGTTCGGAAAATCAAAACTTGCCGGCGTTCGTCGTTATGTCCGATGGGGCAATGAAGTCGGGACCATCTGTTTATAACGCTGGATTTCTGCCGGCCGTATATCAAGGCACTGTGTTTCGCAGCGGACAGTATCCGGTGTTGAATCTGGCCAATCCCAAGGACATCACTTCAAAAGCGCAGCGCAATTCCCTTGATTTGATAGCCGACTTAAATCAACGGCACTTGGAAACTCATCCGGGCGGCTCGGAGCTGGAAGGACGCATAGCTGCGTATGAGCTAGCCTACCGCATGCAAAGTTCCGCGCCAGAAGCAGTGGATCTGACCAAGGAAAGTGAGGCCACCAAGGCTCTTTACGGAATTGGGGAGACGGAGACAGACGACTTCGGCCGCAAGTGTTTGCTTGCCCGGCGTCTGGTTGAGCGCGGCGTTCGGTACATTCAACTTTTTTCCGGCACGAACATCGGTGAGGATTGGGATGACGCGCACAACGATTTGCACAGCTCGCATACGAAGATGTGCAAGAAGAGCGATAAGCCGATCACTGGGCTGCTAACGGATCTGAAGGCGCTAGGCATGCTGGATTCCACGCTGGTGATTTGGAGCAGCGAATTCGGCAGGACGCCGCTGGCCGAAGGGACCAAGGGCCGCGATCATCATCCTTATGTGTTCAGTTCCTGGATGGCCGGCGCGGGCATCAAAGGCGGCCAAGTGTTAGGGTCGAGCGATGAATTTGGACTACGCCCGGCGGAGTCGCCATTTGACGCTCACGATTTCAACGCCACGATACTGCGGTTAATCGGCATTGACCATACCAAGCTGACGTACCTCTACCAAAGCCGCGACATGCGGTTGACGGACGTGCATGGCGACAATGAATTCACCAAGCGCTTGATCGGCGGATAGACCGGCGCAAAATTTTCTGTCAAACGATGATCCGAACCGGCGTGAATTCCTGTTTATCTTCATGAGGACTGTTTTAGGTTCTGGCCTTAGCTCTAGGTAGTTTGATGTAAGATTGAACTCGGAACACCACAAGTGCCGCACAAAATCCTTGTCGTTGATGACGAACCCGATCTGGAATTCTTGATCTCGCAGCGCTTTCGGAAGCGGATCCGCAGAGGCGAATTAGCATTTCAGTTCGCTGTTAATGGCGAAGATGCTCTGGGAAAATCCAACTTGACCCCGCCCTTGATGTCATGCTCATCGATATCAATATGCCAGTCATGGATGGACTGACGTTGCTCTAAAGGCTGCGCGAGACGCATCCACTTCTGCGATCAGTGATTGTTTCGGCCTACGGCGATATGGTCAACATCCGCACAGCCCGAAACCGCGGCGGCGGAAGCAAAGACGTTGCA
>JAYVXT010000614.1:0-13562 GCA_043785065.1 Bryobacterales bacterium
CTGCGGGAGATGACCGGGCAGTTGCGCGAGTATGCAACGGAAATTCGCACCACTTTCACGGTGATGGCGCAGTTGGAACTGCTATTTGCCAAGGCGCAATTCGCCGGCGAATTTCGTTGCGTGATTCCGAAATTTGGCGAACGTTTGAGCCTGATCAAATCGCGCCATCCGTTGCTTGAAGATGTGTTGCGCAAGCAGAAGAAGCTTGTGGTTCCGGTGACGTTGACCTTGGGCGGCGCCAATCGAACGCTGTTGATCAGTGGCCCTAACACGGGCGGCAAAACGGTGACGCTGAAGACCGTCGGGTTGCTGACTCTGATGGCGCAATCGGGCTTGCCCGTGCCTTGCGAGGAGGCGGAGTTCCCGCTGTTCAGCGAAGTGCTGGCCGATGTTGGTGACCATCAATCCATCGAGCAGAGCCTAAGCAGTTTTTCTTCACACATCGCCCAAGTGCGGGAAATGATAGACGCCGTCACGCCGGATTCGCTGGTGCTGATGGACGAATTGGGGCGTGCGACCGATCCTGAAGAAGGCGGTGCGCTGGGCCTGGCGGTGCTCGATCATTTCCGCCGCCAAGGCTGCTTCACCTTGGCCTCAACACACTTGCTGGCGTTGAAGGTTTATGGCGGTAATACCCAGGGCGTGGTGAATGCATCCATGGGTTTTGATGAGGAAACGCTGGAGCCCACTTACGTGCTGCGCGTCGGCGCACCGGGCAAATCGGCGGGACTCGATATTGCCCGTAGGTTGGGTATTCCGCTGTTCCTGATTGATCGCGCGCGTTCGGCCATGAGTTCGAGTGAGCGCGAAGTGAGCCGCTTCCTGCGCGACCTCGACGTGAAACTTGCTGAAGTGACTGAGCTTGAGCAGCAACTGGGCCGGCAAAGGATTGAGTTGGCCGCCATCGCCGAACAGCAACGCAAGGAATTCGCCAAGCGCGAAGAGCAGAAGATCAAGGAAATTGAACGGCGATCTTCTTTGCTGATGGAAAACTTTGAGACCGAAGCGCGCGCTGGCGTCGAACATTTGATGCAAGGCCAGGGCCAGCGCAAGGCCGCCGAACAGGCGCTTAAAAAAGTGGTGGTGGTGAAGCGCGAGTTTGAGCGTGAACTTTCCAACGTGGTGCGCGAAACGAAGCTGGAGTCCAGTGGTGGGGACCTTGTGCCTCTGCAAATCAGCGCCGGCATGCGTGTGAAGATTCGTGATTTGCGTGAGCCGGCAAGAGTGCTGAAGGTACACGCTAATGGGCAGATTGAAGTACAGGCCGGCTTCATGAAGATGAAAGTGGCGATGGCCGATGTGCTGGAAGTGATGCCTGAATCGACCGGCGGCGGTGGGCAGAAACTTCCCAAGAACGTGACTTACACACAGGGGCCAACTTGGAACACCGTGACCACGGAGATCAACGTGATCGGCCAGCGGTCGGAAGAAGCTTGCGAGGCAGTGGATAAGTTTCTGGATTCAGCGGCCATGGCTGGTGTGCATCGTGTGCGAGTTGTGCACGGTCACGGAATGGGAATCTTGCGGAAACAGATCCACGAGTTACTGGGCCAGAATCCGCACGTGTCAAAGTTCGAAGCGGCAACCCCTGTTGAGGGTGGCACTGGGGCGACTATTGTGGAGTTGGACGGGCGGTAACTTTCGCATAGTAGTGATACAGACGACGCTTACGCGGTTCAAAGTTCGCGGTTTAAAAAACCTGCTCGACCTTGATGTTCGATTTGGACCTTTTACTTGCATACTCGGGCCAAACAGAATTGGAAAATCGAATTTGTTTGACGCCATTCAATTCATCAGCCTATTGGCGGATCATCCGTTGGTAGATGTAGTATATGACGGCGGCTACTTGACCGGCATTATTTCCGAACGGGATTACGCGCGTAAAGTGATCTTGAAAGGCCGCCATTCGCACGATACGAAAGTGCGGGATATTATGAGTTCGCCCGTGCATCCGGTAACTCCGGAACAAACCATTGACGAATGCCTTTGCCTGATGACGAAGGAGCGAATTCGGCATTTGCCCATCATTGAAAACGAAAAGGTGGTGGGCGTGGTTTCAATGAGGGATTTAGTGAAGTGGATTAGTTCTTCAAAGAGCCATACCATCCATCATTTGCAGAATTACATATCGGAAGAGTACCCCTGCTGATGCTTTTATCGTGCAAGACAGCGTGAATGGCGGCACAGACCGGGCCGGGGAAAAGCGGGCTACAATCATGCGCCTTCCCGCCCACCTCTAAAATAGGAGCGGGAAATCCACATTCCCGCCGGACAGAATCACACCCACGCGACCCACGTGCTTCGGCAATTTTCCAAACAGAACGGCAGCAGCGGGGACCGCGCCACTAGGTTCCACCAGGATCTTCATCCGCACCAACAGAAACTGCATCGCGGCCAGAATCTCGTCTTCACTCACTAGCAAAATATCCTCGGCCAGCGACTTGATTATGGGGAACGTAAGCTTACCCGAATGCGGAGCGCGCAGGCCGTCGGCAATGGTATCGGGGTTGGCTATCGTAACAATCTCACCCTTCCGGAACGACAAGTACGTGTCGTTAGCCAGCGCCGGCTCCACGCCAAACACGCGCAGCTTGGGGTTCACCGCCTTGGCCGCAATCGCCGAACCGCTCAGCAATCCGCCGCCACCCACGGGCGCGACGATCGCATCCAAGTCCTGGGCCTGTTCCAATAATTCACAACCGGCGGTGCCCTGTCCGGCGATGATCCATTCATGATCGAAGGGCGGCACGGTGACCGCCCCGCTTTCCTCGGTCACTTTGCGCGCCACGGCCTCACGGTCTTCGGTAAAGCGGTCATAGCGAATAATGCGCGCCCCCCGCGCCGCCGTCCCCGCCACTTTTGCCTTCGGAGCATCCAGCGGCATCACTACTGTAGCTTTGGCCCCGGCCCGTTCCGCTGCGATTGCCACCGCCTGCGCATGGTTACCAGAAGAGAACGCAACCACACCGCGCGCCAATTCATCCTTGGTTAACAAGCCTATAAAATTAGCCGCGCCACGGATTTTGAACGCACCGCCAAGTTGAAAATTTTCGCACTTGAAGAACGTCCGCACTCCCGCCTGGGCATCGAACCCGTGCGAGGTCATCACCGGCGTCACATTGGCAATCGACCGGATCCGTTCCCGCGCGGCCGTGATGTCGGCGGCGGTTACCACTTAGCGCAGCGTCTCCACATATTCGCCGGTGGAAGCACCCACCAGAATCGAATAGGCGCTGCTGGAAACCGATTCGCCCCAGATCACGCGATAAGCAGGAAGCCCGTATTTAGACGTTAGGCTGATTTCGTAAACCACCGGCATGTCCGGATGCTTCTTCATATATTCGACCGATTTCGCCGCAGCCGCCTTGTAAGCGTCGGTGGAATCTTTCTTCAGCGCCTGCATCAAGAAAGGTTTGTCTGGCCCCGATGGCCCGCGCCATGATTCTTCCAGGCTGGAGAATACGCCCTGATGTAAGTTACCTTCGGCCTCAATCACCGAGTAAGTGAAATTCTTCAACTTACCCTTGGAGGGTGAGACAAGATTCACCGACCAAGCCCAGCACTTGCCTTCCTTGCACATATGTTTTGCATCCAGGTCGATACTCTTGATTTCCAGCACCTGAATGTCGGCGGCCCAGGAACGGGCGTTGCCGAAGATGGCGTAGAAAGCCTTCAGCGCGGTCACCGGCTCCGGAGACTTTTCTTCTTTCTTGACAGGCTTAGGATCTTCGCCGCAGCCTGCAAGTAAAAGGAAAAATGCCGTGGCAACACCAATTGAGATTCTCCGCATAGGTTTAGTTCAGAATAGCAAACGATCTTGCATCATACTAACTTAGTATGGTCTCAATTGAATGGTTGCCGTTGACGGTCAAATTTGCCGAAGAAATGCATCGCTTAAAACGCAGCGAGGATTTCATGGATTTGATCGACCCGGCGCTTCATGTGCAGTTGCAATCGACGCTGCGGAAAACGTTGGCCGGGGTGCATGCGGGGACGGCGGTGGTGGAACTGGATTGTGAGATTCTTGGCGACGCGGTGTGGTTCTCGGTTTGGGTAACGCCGAATTTCCGCCGAAAGGGAGTTGGCTTGGCGGCCATGCGGTATTTGCAAGCGTGGGCGAAGCAGCAGGGTTGTGCGCGGTTGGTTGGGGCGGTGGAGCCGATGAATACGCCGAGCCGGCGGTTGATGGATAGAGCGGGGTTTACGGTGAGCGCGAAGCCAGATGAGGAGGATGGAATGTTGCGGGCGGAACTGCTTGTGGGGTAGGGTAAGCTTTTCTAGTTTTACCCTGAATGGCTCGCTTTGGAGCTTGCAAGAAGCCGCTTTTGCCGCGTAGGCTGCGAGCGCGATCCCATATTAATCATGACAAGCCCGAAGTTTTTACATTCCAATGTAAGAAACATCTACAGGAATTTGGAAAAACCTGTGTACAGTGGGGCGGACCCCTGGTCTGCGGAGAGCCCCCTTGCCCGACTGCTCAGGTAGATGAAGCAACTTCGGAATAGAGTGATTTCCACGTTACATCGCCGAACTTGTCCGGCGCATCCCCCGATTCCATCGAGCGCTTCCCCCTATTAATCATAGGGGGCTAGTTTGCCATCATAGCCTCGAAGCGGGCGTCCATCTCTTCTTCCTCAATGGCCTCGCCCCGGTCCGCGTATGCTTTGCCTTCCAGAAAGGCGGCGCGCACGTCTTCTTCCAATAAACGTATGGCGGCGTCTTTAAATAATTAGACGTCGTCGGCCTAGCCGTCACGCCGCGGGACAATTGCCCAGCCACTCATAGCCACTAGTATTTCCTACCCCATGGTTCTTCTACGGCTGACGTAGTCAATCGCAAGAAGAAACAAGCGCTAACAAAGTCACTTGGACTTCTTGGGCTTGGATTAGCCTAGAAACGGCAGTTGGACAACCGCAACTCCGAAGAACTTCTTTCCCACAAGCGTTTGCAGGGAATATACTTGGCACCCCAGGGGTGAGGCGCGGAGCAGTTGAAAATTCCAATGCTTTCAGCTATTTTGGCGCCGATTTGACAGTCCAACTGCCCTTTCTAGGATTAGGGGCGTTTGTCGTAACCTCGGTCTTCATCGCCCTACGTCGGCATTGGGACCGTTGCCCATTCGTAGGCAAGTAGACAACTCTAATACTGCAAGTTCCTCTGGACAGCACACTACTTATCCAACCGACTCAGCCCGCCTCAGACTAACTTCCAGTTGGTTGTCCTAATTGGTTTGGCGCCGATTGGAGTTTTCGCCACTTGTGTATACTTGCTCGTGTTGGTTGCCATTACCTGCTGGTTTCATCGCTTTGTTGAGGAGCCGGTATACCGTCTGTTGAAGCCGGAGCTAATTAGGTTTGGCAAGTTCGCCCAAACCAGTTTGGCATCCAGATAATTCAACGAAGCCCAAAACAATACAGCGACGACCGCGTGCGCACGTAGATACGGTTATCGGCAATCGTGGGTGTGGCGTAAGCCTCTTCACCCATATCGTTCACGCCTAACACTTCCCACTCTCCGCCGGCTTTCAAAACGGTAAGCTTCCCGGCTTCATTCAGGAGGTAGATCTTTCCGTTGGCAGCCACCGGCGAAGCATAGTATTCACCTAGGCTATCAGCCGCTCGTCCCTGCTTCAAAATTTCACCCGTTGCCGGATTGATTGATGTCGTGATGCCGCCATCCTTGACCATGTAATAGACGCCTTGATAAAGCACCGGCGAAGGCACGTAAGGCAAGTTCCGCTTCATTCGCCACTGCACCGCCGATGCCGGAAGCTGGCCTTTGGCCTCGCCAGGTTTGATCGAAAGGATGCCGTATTCACCGCCTTGTCCAAAATTCTCAATCGCCTTCCATTCGGCGGCGTCCACAAAGCCATCATGGTTCGCATCCATCCATCCGAAATGCTCACCCCAATCTTTATCAGCACTAAACTCCTGCTTCGAAAGGCGGCCATCTTTATTCGTGTCATACTGCGCCAACGTCGAATCAAAGGAAAGGACCCACGGCTTGTCATGGCCTGAGGAAAAGGCAATCAACGAATCCCCATTCCACACCGGCACTCCCATCGCGCCCTCGGAAGTAAGAGGCGTCCACCACACCCGCTCGCCGGTGGAAAGATAGTAGGCATCAATGCGTGTCGTTCCCGTCACAATAAGCTGCTTTGGCCCCTTGGCCGGAGTGATCACGATAGGAACGCTCCACCCCATGGCTATTCCCGCCCGTTCCGTTTTCCAACGTTGCTTCCCGCTGTTCTTGTCCAGCGCCAGCAGGAACGAGCCGGCATTGTGGTCGCACTGCAGCAGCACTAGATCGCCTTCAACCACGGGCGATGACGCCATCCCGTAGAAATTATCGAACGGCCCCAAAGCGTGCCGCCAGCGGGCCTTGCCATCTTTCGTATAACTGACCAGCCCGAAATCGGCAAAGAACACGTAGACATTCTGGCCATCGGCCGCAGCGCTGGGCGAAGCGGCGTCGTTGGCCCGGAACACCTTCTGCTTATGAACCGATTTCACTTCGCGCCGCCACAACAGCTTGCCGTCGGCGGCGTTGTAGCACAGGGTGACAAGTAAGTCGCCCTCACTGGCGGTAAGGTACAAACGATTGCCCGCAAGAATGGGTGACGACCGGCCGAACGGCGCGCTGGCCTTCCAAAATACGTTCTTCGCCGGGCCGAACTCCGACGGCAAGTTGGTCGAGCTTTCGTCCACTCCCGCACCGTTCGGTCCACGGAAGCGAGGCCAGTCGGCGCCTGGAAGCATCGCACAAAAAAGCAAGGTCCCCGCGAAGCTTCTCATTTGGTTGCCCCAGGCGATTCCAAATGCGCCCGAATCGCCTTCAGCGCCGCGGCATTCCCGGCCTCGAAAAATTGCCGCATAGCCATCAATTCCTCGTCCGTCCCAAAACCCATACTAGCCACGCGCAGGTGCGTGCGCCCATTGCCGATATCCGTCATGGTGATCACAGTCCAAGTATGCCTCCAAGCCTCTTTGAAAGGGAAGCCCTTCGGTGGCTTGTCGATTTAAATCGCCATCATACGCTGCGGCTCATAGGCCAAAATGCGGTTCACAATCGTCCCCTCATCGCCCAACACGCCGGCCGGTCTGTAGTGCGACCGGATGAGGCCTCCCGTCCGAAGATCGACATCCGCCTTGGCCGCTCCGATCGCTTTATACCCTTCGCCCGAGCTCCAAACATTCCACACCGCTCGAAGGGGCGCATTGAGGTCCGCTTCGTTGACGAACGACGGAGAGTCATTCTGAGGATTTTCCGCCAGCACTCCCGCCGCGAATAGGATTTGCAAAATCAGGGTACGTTTCATTTCTTTGTCTCCTTGGCTTTCTTGCCGCCTTTTTTGTGTTTCTTCAGCTTCAGGGCGCGCCGTTGAAGCAAATCAAGATGGTCGCGAAGCACGGCAACCGATTGGTCGAAAACCCCAAGATCATTGGCCGCCCGAGCCTGCATCAGTCCGCCTTCCATCACCGTCAATACGAAATGCGCGAGGCGACCACGGTCCAAATCAGACGGCAACCGGTCCCCTGCATCCTTGAGCCAGCCTTCCACGCGCTTGGCCCAATTTTCAAAGTTGCGATGAATCAGTTGCCGGGCTTCCGGATTGCCATCGCTTACCTCCAGCGCCAAATTCCCAATCGGGCAACCCATCCGGCAACCGCGCTGCAACATGCCATCGCGGTACTGATCGAGCAGCGCGAAGATGCGTTCAATGGGATCGGAAGTCAGCTGCTCGACGGGCTCCATCACGGCGGGACCCAGGTAGTGGGTGGCGAATTCAAGCACCTGCAGCAGCAGCTGTTCTTTGCCTGGAAAGAAATGATAGAGGCTCCCCGGATTGACCCCCGCCTCCCGGACAATGGTGGCGACGCCGGTTGCGTGGAAGCCTTGTTCATGGAAAAGCTGGAAAGCAGTACGCAGAATGCGTTCCTTGGTTTCCGGTTCCGGCGAAGTTACGACTTGAGCAGTCACTCAAGTATTATTGATCGATCACTCAAATTTTGCAATCGTTCGATTTAACGGATCCAACTATGAATTAAAAACTGCCGGTTGCATAATTCCCGATTCTAGGCTTGCGCATTTTGACGACAGCCAACACGATGCCACTACCTGCAACCCAAGTCAAGTCAATTTCCTGAAGAGGCGGCGTTCGGAGCCCATAGCGTTTCGGCAACGCCTAGCACATGATTCACCCAGCGGCTCCAAACAAACAGCGCATCACTCAGCCGGTTAAGATAAGCCACCGCTTCGGACGGAACGGAGCCGGTCTTTCGCAGCGCCACCACCAGCCGCTCGGCGCGCCGGCAAACCGTGCGGCAGATATGCAACTCGGCGGCGGCGCGTGAACCACCCGGCAGTATGAAGCTGCGTAGAGCGCCCAGTGGCGCATTCATCCGGTCAATTTCCGTCTCCAATTGCGTGACTTCTTTTTCGGTTACGCGCGGTTGGCGCGGATGCACGTCTTCGGGCAATGTCGCCAGGATAGACCCCAGGTTGAATAGTTCATGCTGAACGCGAAGCAAGATGGCAGCCAACTCAGTAAGTTTGGGCTGCGCCTCCACCGTTAACCGCGCCACGCCGAGGAAAGAGTTCAACTCATCCACGGTTCCGTAACATTCAATACGAGCGGCGTCTTTCTCCACGCGCTGGCCACCGACGAGCGAAGTTTTGCCGTCGTCGCCGCCGCGGGTATAGATACGGCTAAGAGTCAGGCTAGGTTCGTTGTAGGAGGATTCGCTCATGTTTCCATGATAGCTAGATGGGTCCCCGTGCACCCGAGGTTCATTTTCCCGCCTGCAATGCCGGGTTCAGCAACCTGCGCAATTCCGCTTCCGTCAAACCGCTGTGCTCCTGCGCCACCTGATAAATTGTACGGCCGCTCCGATAGGCTTCGAGGGAAATTGACGCCGCGCGCTCATACCCGATAGCCGGAACTAGCCCGGTGGCATTAGCCAGCGAATTCTCCACCAACTCAGCAATCCTGTTTTGGTCCGCGTCCAGCCCCGCAATGCAGCGGTGTTGAAAGTTCGCGCCGGCCGCGGCCAAAAGGTGGATTGAATCCAAGAGATTGTAGGCCAAAAGCGGCATCATCACGTTCAATTCGAAACTTCCCGAAGCGCCGCACCACGCGATGGCGGCATCGTGCCCAACCACCTGGGCGCAAGCCATTAACAGGCTTTCGGCAATCACCGGATTCACTTTTCCCGGCATCATGCTGGACCCAGGCTGCACGGGCGGAATGAGCAGTTCGCCCAGTCCACACCGGGGACCCGATGCAAGCCAACGAATGTCATTCGCAATTTTCGTTAGCGCAATGGCGCTGCCGCGAAGCGCGCCACTGAGGAAGCAAACCGCATCCCTGGCAGCTTGCGCTTCAAAATGATTCACGGCCTCGCGAAACGGGAAGCCGGTTCTCCCGCTGATCTGTTCAATCGCCAGCCGGGAAAAATCCTTTGGCGCATTCAGTCCGGTTCCAACGGCAGTGCCGCCCAAGGCAAGCTCGTAGAGCCCGCCGGTAGCCGTTTCGATTCGCTGAATCGAGAGCTCCACTTGCCTAGCATAGCCACCGAACTCATCGCCCAGGCGCATGGGAACGGCATCCTGCAAATGCGTGCGGCCAATTTTAAGAAAGCCGTGAAATGCCTGCTGCTTCCCGGCGAGGCCGGCGCGCAGGCCATGCATTGCGGGAAGCAGGCGGTTATGAATTTCGCACACCGCGGCGATATGGATGGCGCTGGGAATCACATCGTTGCTGGATTGGTTGCGGTTGACATGATCGTTGGGGTGAATACCCACGCCGGCAAGCCGGGCGATCACTTCATTGGCGTTCATGTTCGTGGATGTGCCGCTGCCTGTCTGAAAAACATCCACCACGAATTGGCTGTCGTGGTCGCCTCGCGCCACCTGTTCGGCGGCGTTGATGATGGCATTCGCGGCCTCTTCGGAAAGTTCACCCAACGCATGGTTCGCCTTGGCCGCGACGATCTTAATCAATCCGATGGCTTGCAAGAATTCACGCTGCAAACGCAATCCACTAATCGGAAAATTATCCACGGCGCGCTGCGTTTGCGCCCCGTAAAGGGCTTGCTCCGGAACCTTGACCTCTCCCATGGAGTCGTGCTCAATGCGGTAACTATCGGCGGGAAACATATCTTCAGTTTGCGCTAAAACCCGGGACGAGTGCGGCAGGCCGCTTCAGGACGTCAACCCAGGCGGCGGAGGCGGCTTGCTGCACAAATCGCCAATGCACCGGAACCGTTCCGCCCAATTCACCTTCGCCGTAGCCAGCATGGAAGCAAACAGAGTGAGAATCGCGTCCGCCGTAATAGCCAGCCCCGTGTAATCTGTAAAAAAGAACGCGTACGAAAACAGCACCAGGTACAACAGCTGCCCCGCGACCGCTTCCCGCCACACAAGGCCCAACCCATCCACGCGCCGCAAGTAACTACCCACCAGCCCCGTCGAAACTAATGCGCAAATGACGAAAGCCAAGTGTACGGAAATGTGATCCACAAAGTAAGCCAATAACAAATGGAAGGCGAAAAACGAAGCAGCCAGAAAGAAAAAATGCATTGGATGAATGTCGATCTCCTTCACTGTCGCACCAAGCCACAGCAGAAAGAAGAAGAAAAAGAGAGCGGGAGCGAAGTAGCTGATCTCGGCGGCGAACGGACCCGGTTGTAACTTGCGCGGCATCTCCACATGAATGGGAAAGCCGCTGACTAAGCTTTCAAAGCTCCATTTCAAGTCCCAACCTCAATCCGCCCTGCGTGTCTTGGCGCTTCCGCCATTTTTCCTTTGGGCTATTGGGTTCCGCCGGGTGTGCTGTCATTCTATTGCTCGATGATCAAACGTATCAAATTCATTGGCATCCCCGTTTACGATCAGGAAAGAGAACTCCTGTTCTACACCGAAAAACTTGACTTTAAGGTTTTCACCGATCAGCCATTTAACGAGAAGCAGCGTTGGATTGAGCTGACCATTCCTGGCGCGGCGACCGCGGTTGTCCTCTTCACGCCGGAAGGGCAGGAGGATCGCATCGGTACGTTTCTCAACTCATCCTGGGAGGTGGATTACGTCGTCAAGACCTATCAGGAGCTTTCCGCAAATGGGGTGGAATTTGCCGGGCCTCCGCAAGATCAACCCTGGGGGACTTTCGTCATCATGAAGGATTCCGAACGCAACTTGATTTGTCTTGCCGGAAAATAACCGTGCCTTTAGAGACACTTCGGCATACCTGTCGATTTTCAAGTTGCCGGTCGCGTGGCGCTGCTTCCCTCTTCGCCGCCAACCAAAACGGCGATTGCCTTGAGTTAAAGCATTGTTCCTTCGGATTCCTCAATCTTCGGAACATTTCGGGTTCATCACGCCTTGCGGCCGGTCGCTATTACAACTGATTAATTGGATACCGCGCGGACTTCTCCACAGAAGTTTGCTGGCCAGCAAAATCACCTTCTACTTAATTGAAGCATGCGGATGTGGGTGCGCCGAGAGTGCGAGGGGAGTAAGTGGTTTGTTTTGAATGTGAGAAAAGTTGAAACTGTTTGTGACTCTCAACATGCAATGGACTAATTGTTAGCGGGTGTGCGACTTAAAATTAATCATGAAGATGCGGCTCCACAATTCTGAAGAGGGTTACGAGGGCATTGACAGTCTGGCCAGGGGGCCAGCCGCGGAACAGGGGTTCCGCCCCACTTTTAGGCTTTTCATTGGGATTTGCACATTTTCACATTTCTATGTCGCGCATCCGTTGCAAGCCCAGCGGAGATTGCCGCTAAATAAGTCTTCCCACTGCTGAAATAATCGCACGGATGAACCGCCGCGATTTCCTTTCACTTGCCCCGGCCGCCGCAATTGCCGCCGTCCAGACTCCCGCACTCGCTTTTCAATCGGAAAAAAGCAAACTTAAAATCACTGGCATCCGCCTCGTTAAAGTAAAGCTTCGAAAGCCCGCGCCCACATATACTCCGGCTGCCGGATCGTGGTCCACGGGCAGCGTGGAAGTGGCCAACCCAATGTCGATTTATGACGAGTACAAGCCCATGCGAAGCCTCTTCATGGCGGACAATGTGCCGTCGATCGTGGTTGAAGTGACAACAGACAAGGGTATAACCGGATACGGTAACGGCGGGCCAGGCGGTGGACCCGTGGTGGAAGGCCATTTGCGCAAGCTGATGATGGGGCGCGACCCGTTCGACATAGAACGTAACTGGGACATCATGTGGCGCTCCACCATGAGTTACGGACGCTCCGGCATTACGATGAACGCCATCAGCGGCGTCGACCTGGCGTTGTGGGACATTGTGGGGAAGGCGCTTAACATGCCGGTTTATAAGTTGCTGGGCGGAGAAACCAAGCCACGCATTCCGGCTTACTGCACCGGCAACGATATTGAGCAGCACATCCAATTCGGCTTCAAGCGGCTGAAGCTGGCGATTCCCCACGGCCCAGCTGATGGCCGTGAAGGCATGAAGAAGAACCTTGAGTTGGTGAAAAGCACGCGCGCGGCGCTGGGCCCCGATGGCGACATCATGCTGGATTGTTGGATGGCGTGGACCGAGCGCTACACGCTGGAGATGGCTGAGATGTTTGTGCCCTATCGCGTTTATTGGATGGAGGAATGCCTACCGCCCCACGATTATGCCGGGTTCGGCCGGCTTAACTCCGCCATCAAGTCAACGCGTATCGTAACCGGCGAACATGAATATGGCCGCTATGGTTTTCGCCAGTTACTGGAACATAATGCCGCCGCAATCTGGCAACCGGACATTAACTGGTGTGGGGGGCTTACCGAGTTGCGCAAGATAGGAGCGTTGGCGGCGGCTTACGATATCCCGGTGATTCCGCACGGCGGCGGCCGGTTCGATTCGGTGCATTGGATTCAGGCCGCGCAAAACGCGCCATGGGGAGAATTGTTTATGCCGGCACCGGGCGGACCGAAGGAAGTGTACTCGATGTACGAGGAAGAGTACAGCATCTCGCGCGGGCCGGAAGGTATTTATATCAGGCCCGGCGAGCGGCCTGGGTTTGGATGGGATGTGGTGCTGACTTAGGGGTCCGGTGTTACTCTGAAGGTATCCTCGGGCCACTCGACCAGTTTCTGCAAGTTGTCGTCGCTTTGCTTGCGATTTGCGATCCACCTGGAGCTGTGCCCGCATACCTGGGCATAGCCGCCGGCATGCCGCCCGAAGCCCGC
Source organism: Bryobacterales bacterium (assembly GCA_043785065.1). Lineage (GTDB taxonomy): Bacteria > Acidobacteriota > Terriglobia > Bryobacterales > Bryobacteraceae > JANXSF01. Next base: position 13,205 of record JAYVXT010000614.1, read on the forward strand.
CGCAAAGCGCCGTTGCGCGCCGCTGTTACGGTTACGTTGATCCTTGGAGTGGCGCTGCTGGGTGGTGAACTGCTGCTGCGCATGTTCGGCATTTCAATGCCTGCGTTCCAAGCGGCCGGGGGCCTGTTGATTTTGCTCATGGGCCTGGAGATGCTGCGCGGCGCGCCAACAAAGGTGCAGAACGAATCCACCCATGAGGATGATTCGGAAGATCGCATCCTGATTCCGCTGGCGATGCCGTTGATAGCCGGGCCCGGTGCGATAGCCACGGTGATCACCTTTTCGGCCAAGGCAAGATCGTGGGAAGGAACACTAACCATTGCAAGCGCGATCCTGATCACCGGGCTAAGCATCTATC
>JAYVXT010000615.1:0-13551 GCA_043785065.1 Bryobacterales bacterium
AGGGCGGACCCCCTGGTCCGCGGTCGACCCCCCGGCCGGCCTGTCCAGGCTCTGAAACTCGCATCTAATTACGACAAATTCAATGCTGTCAAAGTACCCGCAATTCGACCGAACTCGCTTAATCGTCAAGCCGCTGGCGGAGCGCGTGAACGACCTCCAGCTAGCCCGTTGGATGAGTCTGGACGACCCCGCCCCAGATTTCACCCACGCAGATCTAGCCACAATTGCCCAACGCCTCCACGCCGCCCAAGTAACCGGCGCCTCACGAATTCTAATGATGGGGGCACACCTGCTTCGCGCCGGCGCGAACCGCCATCTGATCGACATGCTGGAGCGCGGGGCCATCACCCACATTGCGATGAACGGGGCGGGGGCTATTCACGATTATGAAGTAGCGCGCATTGGGGCGACCACCGAAAGCGTGACACGTTACATCAGCTCCGGCGAGTTCGGCTTGTGGAAAGAAACCGGCGAGTTAAACGATTGGATCACTGAGGCGGCGGGGCTTGGATTGGGGCTTGGCGAAAACGTGGGGCGGCGCATTGAAGAGAGTCAGTACCCTCACAAAGAACTCAGCGTGTTGGCTGCGGCTTACCGCCTGTCTGTTCCGGTGACGGTGCACGTGGGCATTGGTTATGACATTTTGCATGAGCATCCCAATTGTGATGGCGCTTCTTTAGGACAAGCCAGCTATACGGATTTCCTGATTTTCGTCAAAGCCGTGGAAGGGCTGGAATTAGGGGTGATGCTGAGCTTCGGTTCGGCGATTATGGCGCCTGAGGTTTATTTGAAGGCCTTGGCAATGTCGCGCAATGTGGCCCATCAGCACGGGAGGCAAATTCGTAATTTCACTACGGCGGTGTTCGACATGGTGCCGATTGCGGGCGATATTCACAAGGAACTGCCGAAATCCGATCCCGGCTATTACTTCCGCCCGCATAAGACAATTCTGGTGCGCACGGTGGCCGACGGTGGTTCTAGCTTTTACTTTTGCGGCGATCATCGCGCTACTTTCCCAGCCTTGCGGCGGGCCTTCCTAGCACCGGCATGACGACTAAAGAGATCCTGAATCACTTTCCGAAAATGTCCGCGCTAGTTGTGGGCGACATTTGTTTGGATCGCTGGTGCCGCTACGATCCGGCTCTGGCCGAGCCTTCGCGCGAAACCGGAATTCCACGCAATGCGGTTGTGACCACCGAAATCACGCCGGGGGCTGGGGGGACGGTTGCGAATAATCTAGCGGCTCTGGGTGTGGGACGCGTATCGGTGTTGGGCGTGACCGGCGATGACGGTTTTGCCTTCGAGCTTCGCCAGGCGCTGGCCTCGCGTGGCATTGAAGCCGATCTTCTGGTGAAACTTCCGGAATGGACCACCTTCACTTATACGAAGATCATTAATCGAGATACGGACGAAGAAGACAACCCTCGTTTGGATTTCATTCCCACGGGTGATTTGCCGGAGGCTGCCGAACAGCAATTGCTTGCAACTCTACGCAGCGTGGCCCCGCAGTTCGATGTGATCCTTGTTTCCGACCAAGCGGAAACGGAACGCGGTGGAGTGGTGGGCGGCGGGATGCGCGGAGAGTTGATGGCGCTTGCCACGGCGGATCCGAATAAAGTGATTTGGGTGGATTCGCGGTTGAGGCCAGAGCTATTTCGCAAAGTGATCGTGAAGCCTAATGAGGATGAAGCGGCGGCGGCATGCATGCGGGCTTTCGGATCTTTCAACTATGCAGGCCTGCGCTCTTTGATTGATGGTCCTTTGCTTTTGGTGACGCACGGCGGCAGCGGTGTAACGCTGCTTGATGAAAAGGGCGAACGGCGAATCGCAACGGAGAAAGTGGCCAAGCCGGTTGATATTTGCGGGGCGGGGGATTCCTTTTCGGCTGGGGCAGCCATGGCCTTGGCGGTTACCGGCGATGCGGAAAGTTCCGCGCGGTTTGGCGGCTTGGTTGCGTCGGTTACGATTATGAAGCGTGGCACCGGAACGGCGTCGCCGGCGGAGATATTAGCCAAATGAGCATACTTGCTATCGACATCGGCGGGACTAAATTGTCGATGGCTGTGTTTGAGGATGCGCGTATCATTGCGCGCGAGTCACGCTTCACGGATCGCGAAGGCGGCAAGGATTGGATGCTGGAACAGATCCGCGCGATTGGCCTGGAATGGAAGGCGCAATACGAACTGAGGCGGTGTGGGATCGGCTTTGGTGGTCCGGTGGATTATCCGACGCAGATGGTCACGCTCTCTACACATGTCGGTGGTTGGAGTAACTTCGATCTTCCGGGTTTCCTTCGAGTGGAGCTCGGATTGCCCAGCATCATGGATAATGATGCGAATGTGGGTGCGTTGGGCGAGGGAATGCATGGCGCGGGTGTGGACAAACGCCCGTTGCTATACATGACACTTTCCACGGGTATTGGCGGAGGCATTTTGACGGAGAAGGGAATCTATCGCGGCGCCGATTCTTATGCGGGGGAGTTAGGGCATATGACGATCCGGCCTGATGGCCCCGAGTGCCTTTGTGGGGCGCGGGGTTGTTTTGAACGGATGTGCTGCGGGTTGTGGTTGGAGCGCGACTACGGCAAGACGGCTAAGGAATTGATGGAGGATCCGGAGTTTGTGGCGCAGTATGTGGTGAATTTGGCTTTGGGTTTGAAGTCGGCGATTATGATTTTGAATCCGGCGGGAATTGTGATTGGTGGTGGTATGAGCAAAGCGGGGGATAAGCTGTTTGCGCCGCTGCGTGCGGAGTTGCGGCGGGTGATTACGAGCTGGTCGCGTGCGCGGATTGATGTAGTTCCAGCGGAACTGGGGGATGATAGTGTGCTGTACGGGGCGCTGGAACTGGCTCTGTATAACCCTTGAAACAGATCACTACTATCGACTAGTCCCTGATTCTCATCGGGCTAGTCAAAGTCAGGTCGCCAACGGTGAATATTTGTAACTGCGGGCGTATTCCACAAAATGCCATTCGTGCTAGGTCAAATCAAGGCAAACCTTGCCTACGCCGTCTGAATAATGCTCCAGCATGGTGAAGGCATCGTGAATCTTTTCCAACTTCAGTGAATGTGTCAGCAGGGGCGCGAATCGCTTTGCCTCGCTCCCCAAAATGCGCAATGCCAAATCCGATTCATGGTTCGACCGCCGCACGTTGAAGATTGCCAATTCCTTCCGCCTGGCCACATGGAACTTCAGAGTTGGTTCCGCTTCGGAAGGGATGCCGGTGATCACTACCCTGCCGCCATTGCAAGTTGCGATGAGCGCCTCGTCCATGCTGCCATTCTTCGTCGCGCAATCAATGGCAACGTCGACGCCGCGTCCGCCGGTATCCTTTATAATTTGCGCCCCGGGGGAAACCGCAAGTGGGTCGATTACCGCGTCGGCCCCCATCTGCATTGCCAGGTCGCGCCGATGCTCTACCGGATCCACTACAAGCACGCGCCCCGCTCCGCTCATCTTCAGCGCTGCAATCGTCAAGGCCCCAATCGAACCCGACCCGAACACGGCCACCGTCTCGCCCATGCTCAATCGCACAAACTCGAGCGAATGCAGCGCCACGGCTAAGGGCTCAAACAACGTCAATTCCTTCAAGCTAACGCCAGCCGGCTTCGGCAACAAATTGTGGACAGGGAGATTGACGTAATCGCGGAAAAATCCTGGGTCGGTAGGTTGGCTTAAGAAGCGAATGTGGGAACAAAGGTTGTGCCGTCCCCGCAAACAAAATTCACAGTGGTAACAATAGATGGCCGGTTCCAAGGCCGCTTCATCCCCCGCGGCCCAACCGGAAACGCCCGCGCCTGTCTTTACGACGACGCCAGAGGGTTCATGCCCAAGCACCATAGGATAGATGCTTGGCGAATCGCCAACCGAGCCTTCGGAGAAATTGTGTAGATCGGATCCGCAAACGCCGACATAAGCGACGCGAACCTGTATTTGGCCCGGTCCGGGATCGGGCACAGGAGCATCGGTTAGTTCAAAGCGATGGTGCGCCACCAAAGGCGCTACTCGCATTCGTTTTTCACTCATTTCTTGAAAAGATTATCAAACATGGCGCGCGCATCGGTTAGATTGCGTGGCCCACCGTTGCCATTGGCTCCATTGAAATTGGAATGCTGTTGGGTTGGCGGCCCGGCTGCCGGAGCCGAATCCCGCGCTACGGTTACACGTGCGCTGAACATCGTGCAATCGTTGGCCTTGTCCTTCACGGGAATTCGTTCCGGTATTGGTTTCAGGCATTGAAAGCGGGTGGACGGTTCGAAGTGAGCGCATTGCCGGCAACTGTGTAAGTCCGCCTTGCACTTAGGGCACTGGCCCTTGAAATCGATGTCCAACGGGAGTGTTGTGGCGCATGAGTTACAACGCGATGCGGCAGTAGCCTGGACTAACCTTGGCAGCCGCGGTCCAGTAACATCTATCGAAGGCTTAGGGCCTTGGGGCCTTTGGCTGTCATTTCGTGGACCGTCACTTCGTCCTCGATCTGATTGCTGGTAGCCGTTTTGTTTATATTTGCGGTCGCCGTCCATAAGTAATTACGGAGACTCCTTCTTGACTTACGATTCAATTGACGATTCAGTAACAACCCCGGTTTGCGGCTGAAACCTCTATTACGCAAAGAGGGCAGCAACAAACTCTGGGAGTGTAATTTTGAAGGTCAGGGGGTATTCCGGGTCAGGTAGCTAAACAGTTTGCTAACCCACCCGGTTCTTATACTTCTTATTTACCACGGAAGTTGTCACAAGAGAAGCAAAATCTTATCCCCTAAGCAAATTTACTTACAACAAACTTGGGCTAACCCGATATTAGCCCCACTTTAGCAGCGCCTCGCAGGGCCGCATAAGTGGATCGGCGAAATGATTGGAACTAATCCGCAAGGCGTAACCCAAACGGCCAGTCTGGTGGGGCATGAATTCAGTCGCGAATAAATAAACCGAGCCGCGTTGATCCACCGGAGGCAACGTAAACACCTGCGCGTCCTCTAAGTTTCCCGAGGGCGCCACGCGGCCGGCTACAGCCTCCACGCGCACATCGGCGGGAGTAAGTCCGGCCAGATCCACCGCGGCCCGCAGCGGCAACGGGCGCCCGTTAAAGACCGGCGTGGCTGGCCCAATTTCTTTTTCCACGAATCGAACGTGGTCCCAACATCCGCGAACATGTTGAGCCCAACGCACGCGCTGCCTTGCGCTTTCAAAATTATCCTTGCAGATTTCGCTGAAAGCTTCGTAAGCAGGATCATACAGCAGCCTTGAATAATCCTTCAGCATGCGGCTCATGTCGAATTGGGGGCACATGTTCTTGAGAGACAACTTCACGCGGCGCACCCAATCGTGCGGCACTCCATCTTCGCGCGCTTCGTAGAACATCGGAACAATTTCATTTTCCAGCCGCGAATAAATAGCGCTCGAATGCATCTCGTCCTGATCGTCGGTGTAGGCGTCGCGATCGCCTAGCGCCCAGCCGCCGGAAGTCTCGTAGGCTTCGTCGTACCAGCCATCGAGAATGCTCAAGTTCAGCACGCCATTGATGGCCGCCTTCATGCCGCTGGTGCCGCAGGCTTCTTCCCCGCGCTTGGGCGTGTTCAACCATACATCCACCCCGTGCACTAACTCACGGGCAACGCCAATGCTGTAGTCTTCGACGAACACAATTCTCTTGGACAATTCCGGATCGCGCGTCAACTGAACAATTTCGCGGATAAATGCCTTGCCCGGATTGTCCTTGGGATGGGCCTTGCCGGAAATTACGATCTGCACGGGCATGCGGTTGTTGGTCAGCAAGCGCTTCAAGCGGACGACGTCTTGCAAGAACAGAGTGGCCCTCTTGTAAGTGGCGAAGCGGCGGGCAAACCCTATGGTTAACACTTCGGGATCCAGCACCTCTCCGAAGCGTTTAATTTCAGCCGGAGAAGCTTTGCGATTCATTGCGTTTTCCACCAGCCTGGCGCGGATATATGTAATCAACTGGCGGCGGCGTCTCTTATGTGTCTCCCACAGTTCGTTGTCGGGAATGTCGTCCACCAACTGAAAAGTGGCCGGGTCGTCGATTCTATCGCGCCAATCGGGTTGCAGGTATTGATCAAACATTGCGGCCAGGTCGCCATTCACCCAGCTATTGAGGTGCACGCCATTAGTGACATGCGTAATAGGTACTTCGGCGCTGGGCAGCTCCGGCCATAATTCCTGCCACATCTCGCGGGAAACTTCGCCATGCAGGGCGCTTACCGCGTTGCGCCAGCAGGAAGTTTTAATCGCCAGAATCGCCATCGAAAAAGGTTCATGCGGATTGCCGTCATTCTTCCAGCGGCCCAATCCCATGAAGCTATCGAACGGAATCGCGCTTTGGCGGCAATAATCTTCGAAGTAGTGGGCCACTAATCCCGGATCGAAGAGATCGATACCCGCCGGCACTGAGGTGTGGGTTGTGAAGACGTTGTTGGTGCGCGCCGCCTCCAGCGCTTCGTTGAAGCTCATGGCGTGTTCCCGCATCAGGAGGCGGATGCGCTCAATCGCCAGGAACGCCGAATGGCCTTCGTTCATATGGAAGACGGTGGGGTTTAGTCCAAGTTCCTTCAAAGCCCGCAATCCGCCCAGTCCAAGAACGATTTCCTGATGAATCCGGGTGCGCGAATCGCCGCCATACAACTGCTCGGTAATGGCCCGGTCCTCCGCTCTTGAGTTCACCGGAATGTTGGTGTCCAGCAGGTACAGCTTAATTCTTCCGACATCAATCATCCAAACTTTGGCGAACACTTCCCCCCAGGGCATTTGCACACTCACAACCATTTCACTGCCGTTGGGGCGCATAACCGGCGAAACGGGAAGAGTGTAGAAATCGTTGGTCAAGACTTTTTCAATTTGCCAGCCGTCGGGGTTGATGGATTGCGAAAAATATCCTTTTTGATAAAGGAGACCAACGCCGACCAGCGGCAGATCCAAATCGCTTGCGCCCTTCATGTGATCGCCCGAAAGAATTCCCAGGCCGCCCGAATAGATGGGCAAGCAATCCGATAGACCGTATTCCATCGAAAAATAAGCGATCAACTTGCCTGCCGGCGGAGTTCCGGTTTGCAGATAGTGATCCAATCGTTCACAAGCTTTGCGGTACATGGAAAGAAAGCGTGCATCCTTCGAAGCCTTTTCAAGTATCGCCTGGGACAACCGCCCTAGCATTAGAACAGGGTTGTGGTGCGAATTGTGCCACTCCGACGGATCCAGGCGCCGGAAGATGCCTCGCACCGTATAGTCCCAAACCCAAAGCAGATTGTTTGCCAGCTCCGCCAAGCGGCTCAATGAATCCGGCAACGATGGGCGGACGAGGAATTCTTTATGTGGTCGAATAGAAAATGACATAGCGAATCAGGAATTGTGTAATGAAGGTCAACCTGAACTTCAGGTGCGGCGGACGAGGCACATGCGTTGATTACTGCTATTTATTTTACCTCAACTGAATGCCCGTGCAATTAGTTGAATCCGGTTATGCCCGAATCTCGGATGAGGATTCCCGGATTTCGGATTCGGTCCACACCTGGTATGCATACAGTTCTCCCTCCCTGATTGAAATAATGTTTCCGGCCGATTTGCGATTCCTCCCTCCGCGCTGCCAACCATAACAGCGGCGCCTATACTTATAGACTCGTTCTTTGGGCTCCCCCCTTGGAACGCTTTGGGTCTTCCTTGCTTTTCGACCGGTCACTTGATTTAATTTGGATACCGCGCGGACTTACCGTAGAAGTTTGCTGGCCAGCAAAGTACTCTTCTGGTTAAAACATAGCGCATGGTAAAAACGGGTTAACTGGCGGAAACTAGTAAGTGGCTTGTTTTGAATGTAAGAAAGTTGCCGAGTGTTTGTGATTCGAAAGAGTTGGTCTGGTGAAATATAATCGAGGAATGTCTACGCGATGCGGCGGTTATAGTCGGCACGCTCCCCCAATATAAGGATAAGGAGTGAGGGGCAGAGCGGGCAATGCCGCTATGCGTAATTATGGCTTTCTACTGCCATCTAATCCCGCCCCTGCAGAGTCGTAGACCGCGTGGCTCAACCGCCGGAGACGGTAACCGCACGTTGGGTGATGTGGGGTGTCGGGGCGATTGTCCTCGTCACTCGGACCGATAGGAGCTTGGGTGTGCGACTCAAAAGTGATGGAGGAATTAGCATGAAGATGCGGCTCCACGATTCTGAAGAGGTTTCGAGGACATCGACAGGCTGGCCATGGGGCCAGCCGCGGAACAGAGTTCCGCCCCACCCCCCACTCGCTTACGTAACTAACGCAAGGATTTTGAGCCATTCATTGGGATTTGCACACTTTCACATTTCCATGTCATGCACCCATTGGCTCCGGCATATAAAATAGTTGTCTATGCCCAAGCTTGTTTTCTTGCTCTTGGTCTTATGCGCCGCCACACAAGCCCAACCCCTCAAACCTATCCCTGACAAAACAGTAATCCTTACCTTCGACGACGGAGTTTCCACCCATGCCACCTTCGTTGCTCCCCTGCTAAAAAGATACGGCTTCCCCGCCACGTTTTTCGTTTGCGAATTCCCGCCTGACTTCGCGGACAAGCAGAAGTACATGAGTTGGGAGCAAATAGAACAATTACACAGAGACGGTTTTGAGGTTGCCAATCACACGTGGACGCATAAGCATGTTGCTAAGCTCACCGACGCGCAATTGATCGAACAACTGGAATACATAGAAAAGAAGATCACAGGGTTCGGGGCGCCGCGACCGGTTACGTTCGCTTACCCTGGCTATGCCACCAGCCCCGAAGCGCTTTTGACACTCGTTACCCGAGGCTACCTGTTCGCCCGCGCGGGTGACGACCGCATTTACGATCCACAAAAAGATCACCCCTTGCTGATACCCGGTTTCACCACCCGCAAGGACAATCAACAGCAGATCCTTGCCGGCCTCGATCAAGCGAAGGATGGAAAAATAGCGGTGCTCACCATCCACGGCGTGCCCGACTACGCTCACGATTGGGTCACCACTCCGCCCGCGTTGTTTGAAAGTTACCTGCGGTATCTGAAGGAAAACAAGTTCAACGTGATCGCCTTCCGTGATTTGTCTCAATATATCAACGCCAAAGCGGCGGCGCGAATGGTACGTTAATAAAGATGCCGTGTAAGGAGAAATGTAACCAGTGATTCAATTCGAGTTGGATTCGGACAAAAAGCTGTTCGAAGACTCACTTAAGTTCGCCCAAAAGCAGACACGGAAGTTGATCGAAAAGCACCCCGGCTTTTATCCCATGTATACGCAAAACGGGAAGTGGAAGCATGACGGTCCGGCGTGGACACGCTGGTGTGACGGATTTTTTCCGGGCATGATGTGGTTGTTCCACCGCCATGAAAAGTCCCAGGGTGGCAAGGAAGCGGACTATTGGCGCGAGCAGGCGATTAAGTATTCAAAGCCACTGGAACCCCGCCGCAAAGATCCTGAAGTTTACGATCAAGGCTACATTTTTCTTTCCACCTACTACCGCTGGCAACGGCTTGAGCCGAAGGCCGACCTTGAACGAGTGATTGTCGAAGCCGGGAAAACCTTGGCGAAACTCTATAACGAAAAGGGCCAATATCTTCGTTCATTCGTCAATGACGATTCGCTTTCGATCGACAGCATGATGAATGTGCCAGTGCTTTTTTATGCCGCCCGCGTTACTGGCGATAAGCGGCTTCGCGAAATTGCGCTTCGCCATGCGAAAACCACGCAGCGGGTGCTGGTTCGCGGCGATGGGTCCACGGCGCAAGAAGGCATTTTCGACCTGGAAAGCGGGGAGTTCCTGCACCAAAGCACGCAGCAAGGCTATCGTGGGGATTCCTGCTGGTCGCGCGGTTTGGCTTGGGCGCTTCATGGTTTCGGCACCTGTTATGAATTCACGCGCGACCCGCATTTGCTGGCCACCGCGGAAGCTTGCACCGATTACTACATTACTCACACGCCCCAGGACGGGGTTCCGCCGTGGGATTACAACGCCCCTGCTCAGAATCGTATTTTGTGCGATACCTCGGCCGCCGCTATCGCCGCCAGCGGCTTGCTGCGGCTGTCACGCTTTCATCACGACCCCATCAAGGGCCACCTCTATTGGGCCACCGGCATCCGTATTCTCCGCACCCTTTGTGAATGGCATTTGGGCAAGGAGCGTGGCTATGAGGGCATCCTTACCGGAGGCGTCTACCATATTCATAAGAATCTGGGCATCGACGAATCGGTGATGTGGGGCGAGCACTACTTCGTCGAAGCTTTGGAACATGCGTTGAGGAAGTAGCCCAGAACGAACAAAGTCCGTCTTTGGAACTCTGAACCTTCATCCGATTTCCATCCGGGGGCTAGTCGAAATGTCCGTTTGGAGAGCAATGTTAGTTAAGCTTAGAAGGAGTCAAAAAGGCACGACGCGAAGAGTCGGCGGCCCGCCATTTGCCGGGTTAGTTATGGATTTTTCGAGGCGGCTTGAATTGCCGGATAAACTGCTGCATTCGCCACTCCAGCCGACTCATGCCGAAGCTCTTGGCTTCGTCCAGCGCTTTTTGGTTTTCCCATTTGTCGTGCGCGATTCGGTAGCAGGCAATCACGGTGCCGGTGCGATCTTTTCCGCGTAGGCAATGGACGTAGACGGGACCGGGTTCCGTTTCCAGTAGTTGAAGAATCTTACCGATTTGCTGCGGAGTGGGCTCCATAATGGCGCTCATGGGTTCATGAATATAGCGGATTCCAAGTTTTTCCACAATGGCTTTTTCGCTACGATCAACCCCGGCGCGCAGATCGATCACGGTCTTCACGGACAGCTTGGAAATCTCTTCAAACTCTTTCTCGCTAGGCTGTCCACCTCGATAAATACGATCATCGACGGCATGGAAATTGCGTACCGTAATGGGCCCGGCGGACAGGGCGGTCAACGCGACCAATATCGCGGCAAATCTGGTCATAATTTGAGGTTAGCACCACCGTATTCGAATTGACTTCGTTCGTTAACCTATGTAGCATTGTGTCAACGAAGTAAATTAGAATTTCAGGAGCCATTTATGCGACGCATTCTCTCGTTAGCCGCTTTACTGCTGCTGTCCGCACTCCCTTCGATTTCCCAAACGACATCCACGACGATTCTTGGAACAGTAACCGATTCCTCCGGCGCCATAGTGGCGGGAGCCAAAGTTACGGCAACTAACGCGAACACCGGCATTAAACGTGAGGAACTGTCAAACTCCGCAGGCGACTATGCGTTCCCGCTGGTTGACGTCGGCATGTACAACGTTGCCGTGGAGATGAAAGGCTTCAAGACGGAGACGGCTAAAGGCGTCGAACTGCAAATCAATCAGAAGGCCCGCGTCGATTTCCGCCTGGAAGTCGGCGCGCAAACTGAAATGGTCACTATTACGGGTGAAGTTGCCCAGTTGAAAACGGACGAAGCCTCGCTTGGTTCGGTGGTGGAGCAACGCCGTGTGGTGGAATTGCCGCTAAACGGCCGCAATCTTGCGGGCCTTGCCGTGATGCAGCCTGGCGTGCAGTTTGGCGGACGCATGGGTTTTGACGGACTCACGGGCGGCGGCGGTGGCGTGCCGATTCCCGGTCAAGCTATTTCCATTTCAGCCAACGGCCAGCGCGATACGAACATGCACGGTACGCTGGACGGCGTGGTAGCCACTGAGCCTCGTGTGAACACGATTCCTTTCGCGCCTTCCACCGAAGCTGTGGAAGAGTTCAGGGTGTTGTCAGGTTCCTACTCGGCTGAGTATGGCACTAACTCCGGCGCCCAGGTGATTATCGTCACCAAGAGCGGATCGAACGCCATGCACGGTTCTTTGTTTGAATTTTTGCGAAACGACAGGTTCGACGCGGAAGCTTATTTTCAAAATTACTTCAATGCCCCGACTGCCGCTCGCCGACCGAAAGACAATCTGCGCCAGAATCAATTTGGCGGTGTTTGGAGCGGCCCGGTGCTGATCCCGAAATTGTATAACGGAAAAGACAAAACCTTTTTCATGGTTAACTACGAGCATCGTGCCAGGAGGCAACCAGGCTTGGTTGGTACGGCAAACGTTCCTACTGAAGCGATGAAGAATGGCGACCTGAGTGCGTTTTTGAATCGGGCAAACCCGGCTCAAAATACCGCCATTACTGATCCCTTAACCGGCACGCCGTTTCCAGGCAACATCATTCCGCCGTCTCGAATCAGCCCCACCGCCAAGGCGCTGTTCGCCTTTTTTCCCACAGCACAAATTGCTAAGCCTGATCCAATCAATGGATCCAACTACTTCGGCGAAGGTGGCATTAAGCAGGATGAAGATCAAGTATTCGTTCGCGGTGACCACAACTTCTCATCGAAGGACAAAATATTTGGCCGGTATGCGTTCCAGGACATCACCTACACCACGACGCCCGGCGACAATCCGATTTTCCAGTACTACGTCGCCGGCCGTAATCAAAATGTCGCCACGCAATGGATTCACATTTTCTCGCCGACCTTGATTAACGAATTGCGCTATGGCTACAACCGCTCGGTGGATAATACTTTGAATCCGCGTTCGAACACCAGCTTCGATCTGGACACCATCGGCCTCAATGGCTTCCGGCTGTTGACCGATGCCAATCGTAAGTTCACAACACGGGAAGCCGGCTTGCCATCGTTCAACATTAATGGCTTCGCCGGTATTGGCGATCGCGACGGGGGCAACGGATTCGACTTCAACAACGTTCACCAGATCAACGACAACGTTACTTACAACAAGGGAGCCCATAGCATGAAGTTCGGGTTCGACTACCGCTGGGTCAGTCTCTTCCGGGGCGCCGCAAATACCGCGCGAGGCGATGTGTCCTTCGCGGATACTATTGCCCGCAACGGCTTGGCCTCGTTCTTACTGGGTTATCCTTCTTCCGCAAATTCCCCTGAAGGTCTGCCACTCACCGATGTTCGCCAAGGACGCTATGCCGTTTATGCACACGATGATTGGAAAGTGAACCGCCGCTTAACGGTCAACATTGGCGTTCGCTACGAATATAACTCCATGGCGAAAGACATTCGTGGATTGTGGCGCGCGCTCAGCTTCAAAGATACCGTGAATGGTTATCCAACCTTCGTCCCTACCATTCGTAACCAGTACAACTTCTACGATCCGGAGAAGACTAACTTCATGCCGCGTCTTGGCATTGCCTACCGCGCGTCGGAAAAGACGGTTATCCGCGCAGGTTTCGGTATCTACTACAACGTTCACCAACTAAACAACTACAGCATTCTGAACTTGAACGCTCCGCTTTCGGGTTCAAGCAGCTTTACCAACAGCGCCGATGCCACTGGTAAGATCATCAGTTCCACGGTGCTTACCTTCGCGCAGCCGTTCGGCGTGGTCAACTCAACCAGCGCCATCAATGCCAACACGCTGGACCCAACCAACCTGCAGCCGTACACCACGCAGTGGAGCTTTGACCTGCAACGGCAGCTGCCAGGCCGTCAAGCGATCACGATTGGCTATGTTGGCAGCAAGGGAACTAATATCGACGGCCGTTGGGAAATCAACAATCCCGCGCCCGCCATAGATACGCCTACTTCGTCGACGCAGA
>JAYVXT010000616.1:0-4324 GCA_043785065.1 Bryobacterales bacterium
ATCCTTGGGGTACGGGTTTGACCATGAGCCATAGGGAGCCCAAAGTCCGAGCCAACGGCGGAGACGAATTGTGAGGGATTGCATTTTTAACTCCTAGAGTGAGGGTGAGGAATAGCCGTCTGCGGCAAGTATCCGGCAGACTTGGCGGTAAAGTTCTATCTCTGTTCCGTGCAGATTTATCCAAGTTAAAGCTCCATCGTGATAGCCCCCCCCCGTGCCAGGACCATGATGGTATGGGCAGAGTGGCAGGACGTGGAAATGCGAGGCCCGCTGCCCCATTCCGAGATGCAACCCGGTCAAGGGGGACACCTTCATATGGTGAATCTGGGCCTGTACATCGAGCCGCCCATCATTCATACAAACGATGCACCCAAGTTCGGCAACGCGGCCCATATGGGCCTTCTCCACCATATTTGATGCCTTCTTTTTGTTGCGGGGGAATGGCTTTTTCTCTATCGGGGAAACCCTCATTGGAAAATGTCCGGGCGGAGCATTCTTGGTTTGATGGCAGGGCACAACTCGCAGATTCGCAGTACGAGTTTGGCTCCGGGCCTGTAGCGTCCACTTAGGATCGAGTCCATGTAGTTCGGGTGCAAGTCTAGGGTTTGTGCTAGATCCTCACTCGTGATCCCAGGCGGTAGAAGTTTTTTAAAATTAGCCATGCTTTTCTCCTGCCCTAAAGAATATTCCAAGCAGCCAGCTATGCAAGGATTTTTTTACTTGACACGGGGAAATGGTAGCCTAGATTGATTCCATGGCATCTCGCCTGATGGAGAAAACAGAATGAATCTCACATTTCAGCTTTTCGCGATGCGGTCCTCACTAATTTCCGAACCGCTCCAAGCGATGCAACTCACCGTTGTGTGTAGCGTAGAGTCGGTTTCTGGGCTTACTGGCTACTCGGAAACGCCGATGATGCCGCACCATCTAGGGATGACCTCCCTCGCGTTTTTCGAGACTCCTGAAGGCCAGGCACTCAAAGTTAAGGCTCAGGCTCACCTTCTTAATTCCATCGCCCGCCTGAACCAGAGTCTAGAGGTGACGGCATGAGTGAAACAGGCATAAACACGGTCAACACTGTTACGCCGATGGAGCTACTATCGGCTGCCGTGACGCAGGGTGCGGACACTTCTAAGCTGGAAAAGCTGATGGAATTACAGGAACGATGGGAGGCGAACGAGGCCCGCAAAGCTTTCGTGGTGGCAATGGCGAAGTTCAAGGAAAACCCACCAAAGATCGTGAAGGACAAGCAAGTCGCTTTCCTTGACGTGAAATACAAGCACGCCGAACTGGATCAGGTATCTGGCAAGATTGGCCTAGCTCTTTCACTGGTGGGAATCTCGCACCGATGGAATGTAGAGCAGGCAGCCGGGGCCATCCGTGTGACGTGCATCCTGACCCACGTCCAGGGCCACTCGGAATCCGTCACTCTCGAAGGCGTGGCAGACCAGAGTGGGAAGAAAAACGCAGTTCAGGGTATCGGTTCTACCGTCGCGTACTTGGAACGTTACACGCTCCTGGCTGCTACTGGACTGGCTACAGGTGAGGACGATAATGACGGCGCGGGGACGGGCACCGCGGCCCTCGAATTCATCACTGAAGCGCATGATGCCACCGAACTAAAGGCGCATTTCGAATCAGAATGGAAGCTGGCCTCGAAGGCGAAAAACAAGGTGTTGATGCTAGCACTCGTGTCGGCCCGTGATGCACGGCTAACGGAACTGAAAGCGGTGCAGGCATGAGTGGAGAAATCATCATTCCCGAGATTGTGACCGATCCTAATCAACTGGTTTCCATCCAGAAGAATTCGATCCAATCGGTATTTGTGAAGGCGCAAGGACTCATTGACATTGTGAACACCCTCCGGACCTATGTTATGGCCGAAGCGCCTAAGAGTGTTGCCACGGCATCCGACCGCGCCAAGGTTGCATCATGGGCCTACAAAGTGAGCCAGTCCAAAGTGTTTCTGGACAAGCTTGGATTAGACCTCGTGACTGACCTCAAGGCGCTACCCAAGGCCATTGATGAAAACCGTAAACGGATGCGCGATGCAATGGATGCGCTGCGGGACGAAGTCCGGAAAGACTTAGACGCATGGGAAGCGGAGCAAGCCGAAGTCGAAGCAAGGCTCAAGGCCGAAGCGGAAACGCGGGAAACTCTCGCACAGATAGAACGGGATCACGAATTCGGTCTGCTCTTGAATGCTGAATTTGACAGGCAAGTCGCAGAGACTTTGGCAACAGAAGAACAAGCCCGGAAGGATCGTGAAGCCAAAATCGCATCCGAAGCGCGGGAAGCGGAGCGGATCAAGTCGGAAGCCGCCGTCCGGGATGCTCAAGAAGCCCTAGTACGGGCTGAATCGGAGCGGACGGCATCCGAGCAGAGGGCGAAGGATGCCGAGGCCAGGGAAGCCCAAGAGCGGGCCGCAAGTGCGGAGCGCGAAGCCAAGGCGCGGACGGAAGCTGAAGCCACTGAAAAGGCCCGCGCCGCTTCCGTTATCAAAGCTGAAGATGATGCCAGGGTAGCCAGGGAATCCGACAAAGAGCATCGCCGGAAATTCAATGGCGAGGCCGTCGCATCCTTGGTGGAATTTTGCAGCTTGAACGAGGATCAGGCCCGGTCCATCATCATCGCCATCATTGAAAAGAAAATCTCCCACATTTCCATTTCCTACTAGGAGTTAGACCATGAATATTATCGAATGCGTACAAGGCTCAACAGAATGGAAGGCGGCCCGCATGGGCAAGGTCACGGCCTCAAAGCTAGCCGACGTGATAGACTTCACCAAGGCCGGGAAAGAAGGGGCCTCACGTCGGAATTACCGGGCTCAGATTGTGGCCGAACTCCTCACGGGCCAGCCGCAGGATGACGTTTTTGTAACACGGGCCATGCAGTGGGGAACTGACACTGAACCTCTGGCACGCGTGGCATACGAGATTGAAAAGAGTGTGACGGTGGATCATGTTGGCATGGTGATCCATCCGGCCATTGATCGCTCCGGGGCCTCCCCGGATGGACTGGTGACTGAAGACGGCTTGGTGGAAATAAAATGCCCGAATACCTCAACCCATCTGGAAACCATCCTGAGTGATGAGATTCCCGAAAAGTACAAACTCCAGATGGGCTGGCAGCTTGCTTGCACGGGCCGCCTATGGTGCGACTTCGTGAGCTATGATCCGCGATTACCGGAGCACCTAGAGTTATACATCAAGCGGTTTCACCGTGCGGAAGCAAATATTCCCGCGCTTGAATCCGCAGTCAGAATCTTCCTGGGCGAGGTTGATGAAGTTCTTGCCATTCTGGAAGGGAGAAAGAACTCATGAGCCCAAGTCTCTACCCCATCAGCCCCATGGACCGGCATGAAATACAGGAGTTAGCAAACCGGCTCAAAGCTTTTGAGGCTATCCCGAGAATCGAGATTAGCCGCCTCGTCGCAACGTGCCACGCCTATTTTGAAAAATTCGGGCCATTAGAAATAGAGCCCGTGCCCATTCCGGATCCAGTCTTGCGCGGGGAAACTCCGCTCTTTGGTGATTAGATGACGCATCAAGGGCACTCTGGACCGCGTTCTAAAATCACACTTCGCTATTTCTCATCAAAAGTCGGCTCCGTCGCACGGGTCCACGTGATGACGTGGCGAGACGGTCATGCGTTGGAACACGAAGGCGAGGTGCTGGTTTGTATCCAGCTACAAGATGCATCACTAGGCGGGTTTGATCCGTGTCACCCAATTTTTAGGGGATGGGTTGAACCATTGGCCGTGGATGGCATCATCGCAGCCCACTTGCATGGATGGAGGGAGCTACTCCATGAATGAAATGGAAAACCATCGGGGCTGCGTTTCTCCATCTACCACTGGCTCCATGAGTATCCAGGCGTGGGTTGGGATTGTGCTACTGGGCATCCTGGCGCTGGCTCCACTGATGATCGCGGAACACCAGGCCAAGCCCGTGCCATTGAAAACGCGAGAAGAATTAAGAAAAGACCTGGATCAGATTTATTTTCCAGTGATGCCCAAAAAAGGAAAGCCGTGATCCTCGGAACTTTCATCCTAAATCCGGCCCCGCATCCATCGCGCAAGCTCGCGCTGCAATGCCTACAGGACGCGCCGGATGGTTCCGTGGTCACTATCACCGAACCTACGCGGAACCTCGCACAGAACGCGGCCCAATGGCCCATCCTGGCGGCAATCTCAAAAGAAGTTGAATGGCAGATTAACGGGATGGCCTCAAAACTGGACCCGGAAGACTGGAAGAACCTGCTCACTGCATCATTTAGAAAGGAAGTGGTTCGGATCGCGCCCGGAGTTGACGGCGGCATGGTC
>JAYVXT010000617.1:0-4318 GCA_043785065.1 Bryobacterales bacterium
GATGATCAATCCCCAGCTTCCAACACCTTTGCCACTTCAGGCTCATCTTGTGTGAGAATCGCCCACCGCTTCAGGCTCATCTTGCATGAGACAAGACTCTCATGCCTAGCCTATATCCGCCGGAAGCTATACTAAGATCTATGGCAATCCCCTGGCGGGTTGAAGATTTAGACATAATCGGTTACGCAGATGCGCTTGATAGGACAATGCTGCCCTCCATCGTCCCACCTGTTTTCCGCGTGCGATCCAATCCTAGCCTCCACCTTCTACCACCTTATTTCTTCAACGCCGGTTGTCTTTACAATGCAGCGGAAGTGGAAGCTCAGGAAATTCGGGAATTAAAGAACCGTGAAGCAATAACTGTTTTCGACGAATCGTTCCCGGCGCAGGTAGGATTTGAACTATACATTGATCAGGAATTCCAGCCCCAATACAAGTTGCGGGAAACAGTTAACAGCGAGCTTCTTGCAATTGCAATCAAGTACATTGCTCAAGCGCAAGCCGAATTCCGTAACGGTTCATTTGCAGAAGCAGATCGCCTCGCAGGTATCGCCATTTCGGCCGATGACCGTTTGGTGGAGCCCTTGGTGATCATGGTAGCCATTCACCGCGCCAAGCATGATGTTGCCGGCGAGCAACTCATCGCTTCGCTAGTGCCTTCCACTGTGATGGAGAGTTCTTTTCAAGAATTGGTTGACGCGATGAGCCGCAGTATCAATTGTCCGGTGGCATTCTCGAAAAAACCTATTTCATCTCGCCGCCCCATGCTTTGTATAGCGGCTGAGAGAGCAAGAGCCGCCTAGGAATCCGGATTGCCTTTCCCATACATCTTCACCTTCTACAGCTACAAGGGCGGCGTCGGACGCAGCATGGCGCTCTTGAATGTCGCCTATACCCTCGTCTCCCGCGGTCGCCACGTCCTAATCCTCGATCTCGACCTTGAGGCCCCCGGCATCAGCGGCTTCATGCATCGTAATGGCGAACTCGACAAACCTATAGGAGCTCACCCCAAAGATGTACTTTCGCTTCTTTACCTGGCAATGGAAGCCGTCCGTACCGAACAGAAGGCTGACCACGTCCCTCCAGTTTCCAACTTCCTCCGATCCGTCCGGTTCGATAAACTGGCAACCTTGGAGCCAAAGTTCGGCAAGGTCGGGCGTCTCGACGTCATCGGAGCCGACCAGGATCGCAACTACTTAGGCCGACTGGCGGAACTTCAATTCAAAGACCTCACGCAAGAACAACTGATCGATCTAAGCCGTCTCCTTAATGTTTATTTCAAGCAGCAGCGATTCCCATTCCGCCCTCTCGGTGTAGAAGAGTCCGACCCGCCCATTTCCACACCCTATGACTACATCCTGGTCGATAGCCGAACGGGCATCACAGAGTTCGGCGGATTATGCATTGGTCCGCTTGCAGATCGCTTAGTAGTGCTAACTGGTTTGAATGATCAAAACGTTACAGGAACGCGGATGTTTTTGGATGAGGTGGGAATTAAGGCGCAAGCAAGGACCGCAGATGCAATTCTTTGGGATGACGCCGACCCAGTGGCCACAATGGCGACTGAAGCTCCGAGCCTAGGCCCAAAGCCGACCATTCTTGTAGCGAGCCCGGTGCCCTCTGGCGAAGTGAAGGCAAAACGGGAGCGGATGGAAGTACTCGAAAAAGCCCTGGGCATTCGCCCCTTGTTGCTTTCCTATCACCCTCAAATTGCTCTGAAAGAAAGTATCTTCATCCGGGACTTTCGCGATGAATATATGACTGGCGAATATGCAAAACTCACCAACCGACTAATGGAGCATGTCGGCGATGAGCCGCGCCAGATATTTCCCTTGCTGACGAAGCTCTATCCTATCGGCATTGAGTTGCCGCTGGTTAGGGAGTCCAGGGGTATTTCAGAAATCTTGGAGCGAGCACTCCGCGCAGCTGCCGCCGACAACGAAGTAGGGGCCGCACTATTAGCGACCATCGCAGAACACGCAAACGTCTCCACCCCTGAGTCCGAATTGAACCGTTTGTTTGTGACCATGGCTCGCCACCCCAGCTTTCGACCTACAGTCTTCTTCAATTGGGGGGCATTTCTATATCTCAAAGCAAAGGACAATACGGGCTCGGAAGCGGATAGGCGTTTATCTGAAGCGGACAAAAAACTTAGTGAGTCGGCGCGCCTGAACCCGGCTAGTCCGGATTGCTTCAACATCTGGGGTGTTGTCATTGCTGCACAGGCCAAAACCAGGATTGGAACGGAAGCTGAGCTGCTCTTTGCCGAAGCAATGAACAAGTTCCGAGAGGCAACACGCCTGAACCCAGACTTCCCAGATTATTTCAATAATTGGGGTGTCGTGCTTTCCAATCAGGCCGAAAGCAAAACAGGGCCAGAAGCGGATATTCTCTTCACCGATGCGGTGCAAAAGCACACTGAAGCATTTCGATTGAAACCGGATGCCCCTGATTATCTCAACAGTTGGGGCAACACGCTTTCCAAACAAGCCAAGATCAAGAAAGGACCTGAAGCGGATCGGCTCTTCACCGAAGCGGGCGAAAAGTACAACGAGTCCTTGCGCTTGAAACCGGGCAACCCACATGTCCTCCTCAATTGGGGTGCCGCGCTCGAAGTTCAAGCTAGCACCAAGAGGGGACCAGAAGCGGATACCCTGTACGAACAGGCACACACTAAACTGCGAGACGCCGAGCGCATACAACCCGGCTTGGCCTCTTTTAAACTGGCATGTATCGAAGGCATCCTCGGCAACGCCACAGCGTCCATAGAACATTTGCGAAGAGCATCAAATCTTACACAAAAGCGCATTAACGAAGAATCTGACTTCGACCCGATCCGTTCCGATCCAACGTTCCGTGAATTTGTCGAATCACTCCCCAAGGAATAGACTCATCCATCAAAACTCAACAGGACGCCGTCGTTCCGCATAGGCAATCGCCACAACTTCGTCAAGCAAAGCGGCATCCTCAGGACTACCGAACAATCCCAACCCTTGCTCAAACACACTTGCTGAAACAGGCTTCGTCTTCCCCATGTCAGGTTGCCCAGCGATCAAAACTTCGCTCACTACAGCATCCAGAGACAAACCGCGGGCTTGTGCTTCGGCCAAGTAGGCTTTTTCGACTTGTGACGGAAGTTGCAGCGTAACTTTCATGTTCAGTCCCTACTTTACGCCCATCAATCATCATTGTCACGCCCCACTAAGAACAACACGCGAAACCCAATCCGCACCCCAAATCTCAGCCATCCACCGACACCCCATCTGCCGATGCTACTTTAAAAGGATTGTCTCTGCTTCGTAGTTTCTACTTTTCCTGCTGCCTAATCGTTCTGCCGTGCGCTGCCCAGTCCACGCCAATCGAACCAGCCAAGGCCTCCACCAAGCCCGCCGTCACTACCCCCGACCCTGTCAACGCCCAATCTGCCGAGAGTCGTCGCAACGAAAATGTTCAGTTCAACCTCATCGACAACAACGCTCTCAAAGATCTGAATATCCGCCTTGGCACCACCGCCACCATCGTTCGCGAGTTCCAGGCGCAGCGTCAATATTTCGGTGTCGAATTCGGCAACACTCCTACATCGCCACCCCATCTTTCTGTTACTAAGTTACTCACCGGCGTTCACGGTTTGCTCAACGATACACTCAACAACAGTATCTTCAACGCCCGCACATTCTTTCAAGTTGGCCCCGTCCAACCCGCGCATGAAAATCAATACGGCATCAACTTAGTAACTCCTCTGTGGACCCAGGCGTTCCTAACAATCGATGGCGGCATGCAGCAAATTCGCGGCAGTGTGAACGGCAATGTCCTCATCCCTCTCCCTTCGGAACGCAACCTGCTCGCTGCCGACCCCGCTGCGCGCGCCCTGCTGCAACGCTTCCTCAACGCCTTTCCCAACGTTGCCCCCAATCGAACCGATATTGATCCGCGTGCTCTGAATATCAACTCCCGGCAAACGCAGGATGCCCACCGTGCTGCACTTCGCTTCGATCAGGCGCTTTCCACTCGCGACCATCTGATCGTCCGCGAAGCACTTACTTCACAAGTGGTGCACGCGTTTCAATTTGTGGCGGGACAAAATCCAGATACTACCAGTAAGTCGCATACCGTCCGACTTACTTGGCTTCATACTTACTCGGCAAATACAACTAGCGAAGTCACTACTGGCTTGGATCGCGCCACAACGCTGCTAGTTCCTGAGCCCAATGCCGTTGGCCCACAAGTTACAATCGGAACTGCCTGGACCACGCTCGGTCCCGGCTCCAACATTCCGCTGGACCGTATTCAGAACCGCTTTCGTTACGCCGCACTCATC
>JAYVXT010000618.1:0-4317 GCA_043785065.1 Bryobacterales bacterium
CGCGACAAAGTAAGCCGCAACACGCGGCCTTCACGGGTAACTTCTAACATTTGACTCATTGTAATTCGGACTCAGCGGCTTCCACTTCCATCGATAGAAGGCCCGCCCCCATTGTCTTTCCTTGCGCATCAACCCGAAGTGACAATGTGCCGCCTCCACCCAATGCCTCATAAAGAAGAAAGTTCAACGCACCCAAGTTGGGTAGCTCATAACGAATAACATCGCCCTTCACCATATCGCCAAAATGCTCCTTCACTCGCGCCGCCGTCACTTCCCGTTCCAGAATCTTGTAGTGCCGGTCTTCATAGGCAATCAAGCCGATGTTCGAGGCATCACCTTTATCTCCGGAGCGCGCATGCGCTATCTTGTGCAGCGGGACCATCATTCCACCACCTCCACCCGAGTTTGAATCAAATCCTTAGGCACCAAGGCGGGCCAATAGGCAACCACTTCGCGCACCGGCGGCCGGCCATCGCCAAACCCCGTAGCCGTGGGCGGACCGTTCAACACCAGCGGAATCAACTCGCGCGTGAATCGGTCCACGGCTTTCTTATCCGGGCCTCTCACCCCAATGCGAAGTTGCACTTCAGGAATCTGCTCCACCGCCGGAGCCGCCGGGCCATGGCACGCATTCACGCCCAGATATTCAGTGTATATTTCATCAAACTTCAAACCCAATTGAGCCAGCCGTTCGCGGACAATTCTATCCGCCACCTGCGCCTTTTCGAGCGCATCAGGCCAGCTATATACTAAGGAACCAATAGCCTTGTACCCATGCAGATAGCTAATTGAAAGCTTGGCGGTGGCTGTCGCCGGCCGTCCCTTGATCCCCGTCACCCGCACCCGATCTTCTCCCGTTTGCTGCAATTGAATCGAAGTAAAGTCGGCAATGCAATCCGGCGTAATGTAGTTGTGCGGATCTCCTAATTCATACAGTAGCTGCTCTTTCACCGTATCCAGCGAGACGCGTCCACCAGTTCCTTTGTGTTTCGTAATAGCGAAGGTTCCATCCGGCTCCGCCTCCACAATCGGATAGCCTATGTTGGCGAAATCCGGTATTGTCTTCCAATTCGCCTGGCAATTGCCGCCAGTGGATTGAGCTCCGCATTCAATGATATGACCAGCAATCGTTCCCGCCGCCAGCTTGTCGAAATCGTCAACCTTCCAGCCATATTCATGAACCATCGGCGCAAGCGCAAGGGCCGTATCTGTTGATCGTCCGGTGATCACCACGTCAGCGCCCGTCGCCAGCGCCTCCGCCAACGGAAAGGCCCCGATATAAGCATTGGCGCTCTGAATGCGATCACGTATCGTCGAAAGCGGCTCGCCCGTATCCATGCTTTTCATCTCGTGGCCTTTGGCCAACAACGCGTCCAACTTATCGTAGACATCATCGCCCAACACGACCGCCACTTTCAGCGACGGAGCCAGCCGCCGCACTTCCTTCGCGCACGCAATCGGATTCACTCCGCCAGCATTGGCAATCACTCTCACGCGCCGCTCCCGCAATGTTTTCGCAATGCGCCCTATCAGCGGCGGAAAGTCACGCGCGTAACCCATGTTCGGGTCAGCTTGCTTTTGTTTCTGCACGATCGACATCGTGATTTCCGCCAAGTAATCCAGCGTCAGATAATCCAGTGGGCCCTGTTCCACAAGCCGCACCGGCGCCTCCAGCCAATCGCCCCAAAAGCCTTGCCCATTGGCGATACGTATCATAATGTCTCCAGTATTAAATGTTGGCGATGTCCGCTAACCGTTGCAAGTTCCAATGCAAACGCCAGCGTCCGCCGCGTGTCAATCGGATCGATCAGCGCGTCCACATGCCCTCGCGCCGCCGCGTTGCGCGCGTCCAGCCACCGGTCATAATCGGCCCGCGTTTTCTGAATTCGTTGCTGTAACTCTTCGGGCACAGCCTGCCCCGCTGCTTTCAGTTTTTCAAGCTCCGGCCCGTGTACAGCCTGCACTGCCGAATCGCCTTCCATCACGCCAATGCGCGCCGTTGGCCAGCCTAAAGTAAAGTGCGGATCGAACCCTTGCCCCGCCATAGCGTAATATCCAGCGCCCGAAGCATGATTAATTGTCAGAACAATCTTCGGCACGGTGGCGCAGGCCATTGCCTCCACCATTTCCGCGCCTGCACGGATGATTCCTCCCGCCTCAGCCTCGCTCCCCACCATGAATCCCGAAACATCTTGGAAGTAGATAATTGGCGTACCCAGCCGCTCGGCATTCTCCACGAAGTAAGCCACCTTCCGCGCCGACTCCGTATAAACAATGCCGCCAATCCGCGGCTGTCCCTGCGCCTTCAGGAATCCTCTGCGATTAGCAATCACAGCCACCGGGCGGCCCTCCAGCCGCGTCGAAGCGCAAAGCATCTCCGGCGCGAAGTCGGGCTGAAATTCCGTAAACTCATCGCCGTCAACAATGCGTGACAAAATATTTTCGATTGTATAAGGCAGCCGATGATTTGCCGGTAAGGCAGTATAGAGCCCCTCAGCCGCATTCCGCGGAGTCACGCCGGTCAACACTGGCTTAGCCGCCGGCAAATTGCGGAAGCGCCCACGCAACATCGCTAAGCACTCCGCATCATTCTTAGCGCGATAATGCGCCACTCCGCTAATCTTGGTATGCATCGACGCGCCACCCAGTGTTTCAGCATCCACCACTTGTCCCGTCGCGCCCTTCACCAGGTTCGGTCCGCCCAAACCCATAAAGCTGGCGCCTTCCACCATGATAATTTCATCGGACAAGGCCGGTAAATAAGCCCCGCCGGCGATGCACATCCCCATCACCGCCGCGAACTGAGGCACTTTCAGTTTCCTCCGCATGAGGCAGTTGTAATAGAAAATCCGCGCAGCGCCATACTGGCCAGGAAAAACGCCCTCCTGCAACGGTAGATTCACCCCTGCAGAATCCACCAGATACACAATGGGCAAGCGGTTCCGCATCGCCACTTCCTGCGCCCGCAAAATTTTGTGGATCGTTTCCGGCCACCACGCCCCGGCTTTCACCGTTTGATCGTTGGCCACAATCACCGCCGGCCGTCCTTCAATGCGGCCGCAAACCGTGATCACACCCGCTGCCGGCGCCTGCCCGTCGTACAGGTCCCAAGCCACAAGCAACCCCAATTCCAATACCGGCGCACCCGGGTCCACCAATTGCGCCACACGCTCACGCGCCGTAAGCTTTCCTTCCTTATGCTGCTTTGCGATTTTGGCCGGGCCGCCACCCTGACGGACTTTTTCTTCCAGTTCCCGCCACTGGGCCAATAATTGATCCATTCCTTGTAGTATACGGCTGCTACCATAGCATTCATGCTTGCACTGGATCCGAAGGCGGCCAAGGCAACTTGGACCGTTGCCGCAATTATTGCTTTCTTCTGGCTTTTATTCACCGCCCGCGAGGCGATTCTGGTCTTCATTATCGCCACTCTGCTGGCCTACATGATTGCCCCAGCTGTCGATTTTGTGAATCGTCACACTGGTTGGAAATTGCCCCTATGGGCTTCCATGGCGATTGTTTACGTTTTATTGCTAACAGCCGTTATCTCCGGAGCCCTGACGCTAGGTGGAAGAATTGTGGAAGAGGCCGGTTCGCTAGCCTTGCGTATACCACAACTGCTGGCCGATAAATCAACTACAATTCCCTTACCCGGCTGGCTGGAAATCTATAGACCTCAGATAGAAGCAATGGCCAAGACCCAGTTAAGTTCTCTGGCCGACTATGCGCTACCTGTTCTGCAAACCGCCGGAAAGAGTCTGCTGGCCGGACTGGCCCATCTTCTTTACATTATTTTGGTGCCGATTCTAAGCTTCTTTTTCTTGCTGGACGCCAGGAAGATCCGCGCCAGTTTACTCGAAATGCTCCACGACGATGATAAACGGCGCCTTCTGCAAAAATTCATTGAGGAAGTTCACAAACTGTTAGGCCACTATATTCGAGCGCTTTTTGGTCTTGCCACGGCGGCGTTTATTTTCTACGCCTTGTTTTTTGAAATAGCCGATGTGCCCTACGCTTTGCTACTGGCCTTGATCGCCGGAGTGTTGGAGTTCATCCCAGTTGCAGGACCCTTATTGGGCGCAGTCATCGCGACGGTGGTGGCAACGGTCAGCGGTTATACACATTGGGTGGCGATGATTATCTTTTTCATCGTCTACCGCATGTTTCAGGATTACGCAATCCAACCTTACTTAATGAGCTCCGGTGTCGAGGTCCATCCGATAGCCGTGCTCTTCGGCGTGCTGGCAGGTGAACAAATTGCGGGCGTACCCGGCATGTTACTCTCAGTCCCGTTGATGGCTATCGTGCGAATTCTCT
>JAYVXT010000619.1:0-4295 GCA_043785065.1 Bryobacterales bacterium
GCAATGGTCACGAGCAGACCGAAATCCGCTGCGAACTGCTCACACTTTTCCCGATTGCGGCTCCAGATCCGAACCTCCTTAATTGGCCGCACTGCAAGCGTTGCTTCCAACTGCGCTCGGGCTTGAAAGCCGCTTCCTATAAGGCCCACCCTCGCCGCATTGGGATTGGCAAGCAACTTGGTGGCGACGCCGGAAGCAGCACCGGTGCGAATCTGCCCGAGTGCATTTGCTTCAAACAACGCCAGGGGTTTGCCAGTGCCCGCGTCCAGCAGCCAGAACAAAAACCACGCTCCATGTTTGGGATTCGTGGAATAGACTTTGGTTCCAAGATAGGGTCCGCAAGCGCCGGCCATGGAATGCAGAACCGTGCCTGAATCGGTGAATAGACGCCGCCTGGGCTGGTTCTTCGCCTCGCCTTTTGCCAAGCTTGCAAATGCCGATTCCAGCAACTCCACGGCTTTCGCCATGGGCAATAGCCGACGCACGGCGGCTTCCTCAAAGAAAAGCATAATCTCTCCTAAAAGAAAACCGCTCCCTGACATGCACCACCGCTGGGGCAGTGACGGTAAGGGAGCGGTCTTCCACTAATAACTAATCAGACTAGGCGAAGGCGGGATCACCGCGTTCGGTATCAATCCCTAACTCAGCCATTGCCGCCCGGGCATGGCCCATATCGAAGTGGCCATCCCTGGCTAACCGGGAAAGCGTCGCCGCCACAATGCTGGCGGCGTCCACCTCAAAGTGCCTGCGTAAATACTCACGGCTTTCGCTACGGCCAAAGCCATCGGTGCCCAGCGTTTCCAAGCGGCCCAGCAGCCACGGTGAAAGTTGATCGGGAACGATCTTCATGTAGTCCGTTGCGGCGATGATAGGCGGACCTTCACTGCCCAACACTTGCTCTATATATGACTTGCGCTTGGGCTGATCAGGATGTAGCCGGTTCCATCGCTCAACGGAAAGCGCTTCCCGGCGCAATTCGTTGTAGCTGGTGACGCTGTACAGATCGGTCTCCACGCCGAACTGGCCGGCCAGAATCTCAGAAGCCTTTAGCGCTTCGCTGAAAATAGCTCCGCTGCCGAACAACAAAGCTCTTGGCTGGCCATTGGCGGCGGCCTTGAATTTATAGATCCCTTTAAGAACGCCTTCTTCCACACCGGGAGGCATTGGGGCCTGCACGTAATCCTGATTGCATAACGTTAGATAGTAGAACCGACCTTCGTTCAACTCATACATCCGATGAATACCGTCACGGATGATGACCGCAATTTCATAAGCATATGCCGGATCGTAGCTGGCGCAAGTTGGAACAGTTGAGGACAGCACATGGCTATGCCCATCCTGATGCTGCAAACCTTCTCCATTCAAAGTAGTCCGTCCCGCTGTCGCCCCGAGCAGAAATCCCTTCCCTCGCGAATCGGCGAAGGCCCAAACCAAGTCACCAACACGTTGGAAGCCGAACATCGAATAGTAAATATAGAAGGGAATTAAGGGAATTCCGTAGTTGGCATAACTGGTGCCCGCCGCGGTGAAGCTTCCCATGGAACCGGCTTCCGTGATGCCCTCTTCCAGAATCTGACCCGACTTGGATTCGTGGTAAAACAACATATCGCCGGAATCGACAGGATTGTATGTCTGGCCTTGGCTGGCGTAAATGCCAATCTGCCGGAACAGCGATTCCATACCAAACGTTCGAGCCTCATCGGGTACGATCGGAATCACCAATTTACCCAATTCCGGGTCCTTCAGTAACACCTTAAGGATGTTGACAAACGCCATGGTGGTGGAGACGGCGCGGGTTTGTGAACCGGCCAGAGCGTCAGCGAAC
This sequence comes from Bryobacterales bacterium, assembly GCA_043785065.1. Lineage (GTDB taxonomy): Bacteria > Acidobacteriota > Terriglobia > Bryobacterales > Bryobacteraceae > JANXSF01. The sequence continues at coordinate 1,826 of JAYVXT010000619.1, forward strand.
TTATCGAGAGCAGGAGCCTTAATCGTAATTGCTTTGGGCTCACGCACAGGCACCGCTCCACCCAACGAGGCGCGGCGTTCTTGAAGATACTTCCATTCCTGACTGTTTCGATCCAATTCAATGAAGTCGCAATGTTTTGCTTGTTCATCCGAAATCGGGATATTGAAACGATTGCGGAAATAAATTAACTCGTCCTCGTTCAGCTTCTTCTGTTGATGGGAGGGGTTACGAGCTTCGCCGGCCTTCCCCATGCCGTAGCCTTTCACGGTCTTAGCAAGAATAACCGTCGGGCCGCCGCGATGTTCGGTTGCCGCTTTGTAGGCATTGTAGATCTTGTGGGGATCATGCCCACCGCGCCGAAGCTGTTCGATATCTTTATCGGAAAGATCTTTAACCAGTTCCAAGAGTTCGGGGTACTTGCCAAAGAATTCGCGGCGAACGTAGGCGCCGTCCTTGGCCTTATACGCCTGATACTCGCCGTCCACGCATTCACCCATGCGTTTCAGCAACAGGCCAGTGGTATCGCGGGCAAGAAGAGAATCCCACTCGGCTCCCCAGATCAACTTGATCACATTCCAGCCTGCGCCTCTGAAAACGCCTTCCAGTTCCTGGATGATTTTCCCATTGCCACGAACCGGGCCATCTAACCGTTGCAAATTGCAATTTACCACGAAGACGAGGTTATCGAGCTTTTCGCGGCAAGCCAAGGTAAGAGCTCCCAGCGATTCGACTTCATCGGTTTCGCCATCGCCCAGAAATGCCCATATTTTCCTATCCGTCTGTTGCAACAGTCCCCGATTTTCGAGATAGCGCATGAAGCGCGCCTGATAGATGGAGTTGATCGGACCGAGACCCATCGATACGGTGGGAAACTGCCAAAAATCCTTCATCAGCCAAGGATGAGGATACGAGGAAAGCCCAGGATGTTCCCGCAATTCATGACGGAAGTTTTCAAGATGCGCGGCTGTTAAGCGCCCTTCGAGAAACGCTCTGGAATACATTCCGGGCGAAGCATGTCCTTGGAAATAAATCAAATCACCAGGTTGATCGCCAATTTTTCCGCGGAAGAAGTGGTTAAAACCAACTTCCATCAACGCCGCTTGTGAGGCATAGGTGGCGATGTGGCCACCAATACCCGGATCATTCTTATTGGCGCGCACCACCATGGCTTGCGCGTTCCAGCGAATGAGACTTTTGATCCGGCGTTCAATTTCACGATCGCCCGGATAAGGGACTTCCTTCTCTACCGGCAAGGTGTTGACATAAGGAGTAGTAATGTCACGGGGAAGAGCGGCGCCATACATAGACGCACGCTGTTCAACGGCCTTTAGCAGATATTGGGCGCGATCTGGCCCAGATTCATCGATAATTTGATCGAGAGCCTCCAGCCATTCACTTGTTTCTTGGGGGTTAAGGTCTTCTTGAAGTTCTGCCTTGGGTTTCAGCATTTAGGTTCTTGCGGACGCACACCGGTGGGTGCGCGACTCAGCTCAAACCATTCTAGCGAATCAAATGCCCCAATGGTAGCTCTAGAACGGGATCTTTTACTTTTCGGTGGCGAAGGAATCCGCGAGTTGATGGATCATCTGCTGTTCCTGATCGTTGTATTTCGCGCGGAATTCCTCGCTGTTAAGGTAATTCTTCCGCGCATCTTCACTCATAGGGGAAATTTTGCGTACTTCCTGACGCAGATCGGCTTTCCGGCCGTCCGGAAGTTGATTGAAGCGCTGATAGACTTTTCGAACCTGCTGTTGTTGGGCCGCAGGCAATTGCTGGAATCGCTCCACGTTCTTGCGCTGCCGTTCGTTCATCCGGTCATAAGCGTCCAGCCTGGCTTCCAGCCGTTCCCGGCGTGCCGGAGGCAGAGTCTTCAACGCTTTCTGACGGTCGTCGGGACTCATGCCCCGTAACTTTTCGAGCATAGGCGGAACCTTTTGGTTCACCATTTTCTGGTTCGCTACTTTTTGGTTGGCAGCAATTTTTGCTTCTTTCTTGGCGGCTGCGTTAGCGGCTTTCTTCGCCGGTTGCGCGATTAGCCCGAAGGAAAGCCAAGTTGCGATCAATAAAATCGGAAGTTTCATGGCAGCTAAAGCGTCTGCGCTTCACCCTTGTTTTCGGTAAACAATTTATCAACCATTTCCACGTCGTCCAAAGCGCGCTCGGCTTGTTCGATTTCGTGCGATTCCATCCTTACACCATCGACTCTGGCGCCACCGCCATGGTCTGACGGAGCCGGAGTCTGTAATAGAAACACAGCCACGAATAACGCCCCTACACCCGCCATGCCAATGGCCGGCTGCCAGCGGAACCAAGTGGTTGCGGGCAGCAGCAACGATTTCAAATTCCCCCAAACACTAGAATGTTCGGTTTCAATTCGCGCATACAGTTTTGCATCGAAATCCATGGAAACCGGGGCGGCATCCCACTCGTCGAGCGCCTTCCAAACCATAGCCTGCGCCGCTAGCGCCTC
>JAYVXT010000620.1:0-13471 GCA_043785065.1 Bryobacterales bacterium
CTGCGGTTCTGGAGGAGGTAACGGCTGGCCCATTGCATCGATAGGAGGCGGTGCCATCGGATCAACCGGCGGCGGCATTATTGGCTCTTGCGCCGACAGCAGCCTGATTGTATCAATGGCCTTATAGTAATCGTCCAGAAGCGGAATTTTCCAGTCCGGGACTCCAAGGGCCTGCTGAAATTCGAGTACATTCTGTGGATCTGGAAGGCCATCTGCTTCAGAGATTCCGAGCACTTTCCAGATATCGGGTTGCGGATTCTCGATGATGGACCAAAATTTATCGCTACGCTCGCCCCAAGTCATCGGCGCTGCATCTTCGGCATCGAGATGCCATCCGCCTTTGGCAAGATCCTCGATCTCAGGCATTTCAATGATTTCCGGGGGGAGAGATGCGCTCCGGCGTAAAGCGATCTTTCCACCCGAATACTTGGCAAGCTGGACGATAGCGTTCTGTTTCGCCATCGCAATGCCATTCTTCATATTGATCCAAGACACGTTAAGCTGCATGAGCGATTGGTTTCGCTTCATGGTGGCTTCCTTGGCTGTTTGTTCGTGGCCTTCGTCTCCGCCGAACATAGCAGGTTGAACGCCGACGATCTGACGGGCTGAATCGCGCGCCATTACGCCAAGCTTCATCGTATCCGGGTCGATCTTAGCCACTGCAGGCGTGAACATCGACTCTCGAAGCGAAGTGCCAACGCCCGATTTAGCAGGCATGAACTCGGCAGGAGTTGCGCGTTGCCGGGAGATCATCTCCGGATCGAGTACCAGCGGATCGTAGAACGTCATTGGAATAGAACGTTCGGCCATTTCCGCCGTCATGTTATAGGTATCGTTGATGACGTTCTGTGGTTCTATGTAATCCGTGCAAAGCGGATCGGCATAAAGGTAATCGGAAGCACGGGGCTTTATCGTTGCCCATACTTCTTCAATGGCCTCACCCTCAAGACGGATGACCTTGCCGTTCACCATCGTGACCTTCAGGCCATCCGGGAACAGTTGCCCGAGTTGCTGGCGAATCGAACCACCTTGCTTATCGGAGCCGTCTGGTATCAACTCGTACATGGCTGGATGGAACCAATGGCGAGTAAAAAGCCATTGATTCTTTCCAGCACCTCCCTGCGTTTTTGATGGAGATGCAGCGATGTCACGGGCTAGGTTTCCGGCAGTACTGATCGCGCTCTCTCCGCCCTGCGCACCGTCATTGAACATCTCCCGCGTTTCGGGGAATGTCGCCATGATAGCGCCTTTATGCGTCTTATACTCATACCATAACCACGGAGCCTCGGAGAGATCCTTGATGTTGAACGGAGTAGTGACCTCGAAGATGGAGGCGACTATAAGCGGTACTGCTCCGTTCGCGTATGTCGTGGTTCCCGTCTGCACCGGAACGGGAGTGGGTTCGGGCGATTGGAGATCCTCTGGACCAAGCGGTGCCCCACATTGCGGGCAATTCGGCATGGATGGATCTACTTGTGATTGCGGCGTCTGAGCGCCACATTGCACACAATGATACGCGGATTCGCCGAGCGCCTGATCTTGCATCTCAATGACCGGCTCTTCAGTTGTCCCATAGCGCGCGGCGTTCGCGGTGAATGGCGTATACAGGAACATCGTCCCTGTCTTCCACAGACCTAATGCGATTGTCTGATTGGCAGTCGAAATGTCCCATTGACCATCAAGGATGCTGGATAATACATCGGCCCGTCGTGCTCTTCGGTGGCATTCTGGATCATCTACGCGATCCGGCATCCCTTTGATAGCAGCATTCTTTTGAGACAAAACAGCGATGGCTTTGTCGCCATCGCCCCGGATGAAGTTCATCACATAGTCGTATGCCCGGCCACCATCCGCCAACCCGGAAATCATGTTCCCGTTAGCGGGAGACCAATCGACTGTACTGCCATCGCCGGTTCGGACTGGCACGAGGTACTGCTTGCCAGCGTAGTAAAGATCATTCCGCCGAGCATTCGCATACTGGATGGTCTTTTCGCGGTCCACATCGGTCTGCACGTCAGTCTTGACGAGGCTCTCGATCTTCGGGCGCAGCAGTTCCATCAGAGCCGGATCACTCTGTTTGGTGATGATTTTGGACATTTATGATGGATTAAATCTGAGCTGAGTAGAACTCTCGGAGCCGTGCCGCTTCTTCGGTGTGAAATTCGGCGGTCTGCTGACGAACAACAGTCCGCATGTTCACTCCAGCGCGATAGGTAGGTTCCGGCTTCTGGCCAATCTGCACCTCTTCCACGACAGAGCCAAATACCGTTCGGCCGCTGGTATTCCGCGCAATGAAGTCAACGAAATGCTTCAGCGTGTCGATGGATTCATTTTTCGCGGATACTTCTTTCCCTTCGAGGGACGCGACTTGTGCCGCAAGCGCACGAATCTTGTCATCTGTTGCGATACGATGCCCCGCTTCCTCACGAAGCTGAGCTTCGAGACGGCGATAGGCAGCGAAGAATCTAAGAAGTTGGATCGTTAATCCCATTCTTCAGGCCAATACTTTAGCAATTCAGGAAACTTTTTGGAAAGTTCATCTTTTGTCGGTCCAAATTTCAGATTCGCGTTCAGGAATTCCAATGGCCGATTAGGTTTCTGTCTCTCTCTCATCGTCTTCATGTGAACCATGATCGCGTCGTCCGACCATCGTCGGTAGTGCTCTCGCTGAACCCATCGTTCGTAGTGCTCTAGCTGAACTTCATAAATCGAAGGATCTGGCATCACATGCCACCCATTTGCGGCTTCTGCTGAGGAGGCATACCGCCGCCTTGCATTCCGCCCATCTCTTCACCCGCTTCCTCTCCACCGCCGCCAGTCGAAATGAACAGGTTACAACCGCTGCCAATCTCGATCTTCAGCGGCTTGCACATGCCGCCCTCGTTATACTTGCACGAGTCGCATGTTTCCTCCATGGAGCGATAACCAACAGCCTCAGGCGAAATCTCCACCTCGCCGCCCTGTTGATCGTCCGTGTCACCGCCAGGAGCGGCTTTCTCGGTCTGCTCTTCGGCAAGCGGCTCTCCTTCGGATGCAGCTTCTCTCTTCACTGAACCGCCGAACGATGGCGGCATGGACTTCTTGGCTGGTGAAGGGCCGATGCCAATAGAAAGCATGGTCGATTTGGGTTTTGGCTTAAAGTTTGAATTCATGGGAGTGGCACTACTACGGGAGGCGCGACTGGCTCCCACTTTGCATTAACGTATTCAAGGTCAAGGATTGTTGCAGTATTTCCTATTGGCGATATCGCGTAGCCGGGGTCAAGCCGGATGTTTGTCGGGAAGTTGAAAGCATGAAGTCCCAAGGAATCCTGTACTATTCTTAACAGCAACCGAGATCCTTCTGTCCCGCCCGTTAGCGTGCTGCTAGTGACATCGCCAGTCAATGTGATGGTCTGCGGGCTACCGTTAGCGGACGCAAACGCGGGAGTCGCGCTGTACGGTTGCGTATACGGCACTGTCGTACCACCGCCGCCGCCGGTATCCACGGTATTCTCGATCCAAGACAAGTCATAAGCCGGAGGAACCATGAAGAAGCCGACTAGGTTGCGCTTGCGGTCTGCGAGAGTGAAGTTCTTCATTAATTTACTCGTCTTCGGCTAGATGCTCTACGAATAGCAAACGGCTTCGCGGCCCCGGCATGAGCATAGTCCCGCTCGGCACGCTCGGCAATTTGGAACATCGCGTTTCCGCTCATCTCATCTTGCCGATACGATGTAGCGATTCGATCTTGAACGAACTGCTTCAGCGGAACCTGCGCGATTGCATGTCTATGATACATAAGTAAATACCTTACGGTATCCATAAAATCGTCATCTTTCTCGTTCGTCTTACGGACATCTTCCGGGTTATGAGCTTCATCGTGCATCGCGGTAGGAATCGCCGCTATCAACATCGGGCACGTCTTCCAGACCTGCAAGAGAGGCAATGTTTCCTTCGCTCGGTCGAACGCATGGCAGTACTGGAAATACCTGGTTGCATCTTCCATCGCCAATTGCTCTGCATACACGCGGTCAAACTTTGGCTCCGAGTCGGCAACCAGCGGCTTGAACCGCATCAGCGAGTGCATGTACATCCATCCCGCGATACGGCTGTTATCGGCCCGTTTAATTCCGATTCCAGCCTGTTTAGTCTGGAATTCCCGCATTTGGAAAAAGTCTTTACGCTCTATGCCACTTGCTGCCTGCTCTGTTTCTGTTGGAATGACGTAAGCTGCCTTCTCTCCAAGCACGGAGCAAATTCCAGCCTTAATCTGGTCGGAGATTGGAAGCGCATCCGTCCGTTGTCCGAAAGCATCCGGCGATAACGCAAGCATCATGGAGTGGTTTTCCTGTCCCTCCAGATCCTTGATCGATGCCAGAGCCACCTCAACGCCCAATTGCTCCGGAGACATCCCGGAGAATGCCAACTCCCGGTAGATATGGACCTGCCCGTTAGGATGCTGACAGCCCCAAAGAACTATCGAGTAATGTTTATATCCCCAGTCAATCGCAATCCATCGCGTCCAGTACGGCATCAAGTTGATCGGCTCGATTACATGCCGCGCCCAGGGCCATTGCACGACTTCAGATGAGAGCGGGCCGTCAGGACGCCACATTGTGAAGTAATTTCCCGACAGCGCGTTCCAGTCGCCATCCAGAAGCGCCCGCTTCATGTTTTCATCGCTGGATAAGGTCGCAGCGAGTCGAGATGGGTAGCCAGGGTCGGTTTTGAGTAACTCTAAGTTATCCGACAACTTTGCAGGAATAAAGATCCTGGTGATTGACCTTTGTTCTCCTGTGAATGGATCTACAATCTTTTCTCGCAACGTGTTGTTCCAGTACGTTGGCGTCGTCGTGTAGAACCGCTTCGACACCCAACCGTGGCCGGGTCCGCCGGGATTAGCCGTACTCATAATCTGCGGACGTAACTCTTCGTAGATGCTCCGGCAGTTGATAATTACCATCGAATAAAGCCGGTATGAAGGAATTTGCGTCAATTCCTCAATCAGCATCCGGTGGAATTCGACCCCGCTATATTTCTGCCATGTGTCTTCCTCGGCCAAGTGGTTGATTACTATTTTCGCGCCACTTGGAAAAGTGAATTCCGATGGGGTGGCCGTATACTCTGCGCCAAGTTCCCCATAGATAAGTTTGGCTTTCCCGATCCAATCCTCCATGTCCGCGCGATTTCGACGAAGAACGAGTGCCCGATAGTGCGAATGGTTTATGTAGCTGACATCGGCAGGACTCGCTTCCGGTAGCGACATGCGCTCGGGATTGCCACGCAGGAGCCATATGCGGCCAGCTTCCGACTTTCCGCCTCCTTTTGCGCCGCCGTACAAGATCTCATATTCATTCCGAAGAAATAACTCGGTTTGCGGGCCTGGATTAGGCTTCCATAAAACGTTCCCTTGATACCCGGATGGCAGTGACCCGCAAACAGATACTTGAGGACCACTCGGTGCTGGTGGACGTTTAGCCACTCCTTAATGAACCTTCCACCATATCTCGCCGATCACCGCGTTAGCGGCGGTGCAACTCCAAGTAATTCCTCCCTGAAAGTATCGCCCATTGGGATTGTCGTCGTAGACGGTATTCGCGGCAATCGAAACAGTCGGGAAGTAGGCCCGAGGAGTTGCCTGAAGATCCTGAATAGTGCATGTCGTGGCCGTGCCGGTCGTGTTCGAGAGGCTGATATGAAATACATAAGCATCGCCGGTGGTGATGGTGGTGAGCGAGTTAGGAACGAAATCGCCGGTGAGTTGCTTGCCTTGGCTGAATACGAGCGGATAGCCCCGAATAAGACCAGCGGCTTGTACTTGAGGCTCGAACCATACCATGCCCAGCGTCAAGCAGATGGCTACCGTGAGGATTGTCGCAATACCCAGTAGAAGGCGAGGCAGACCCGCCGCAATGAAGAATTTTGCTAGAGAGGTTTTCACTTATTTGACTCCTAATTTGTTGAAGCTAAAACCCATTCGTTGAAGGCGAAGGACCAGATGAACGTAGCAAAACTAGATCCAGCCCGGAGAACGACGTTTCCTCCAGTGTTAGTCCAGATTTTGTTACCCGCCGTACCGCCAGCATCCAGATGATTGATCGTCATTTGGTTGGAGGTTGGGTTCCATACGTGTAACACTCGCGCATTGGTTCCGCCGGTAAAGCTGCCAATACTAAATGCTGCCGTTGGGCCGGATAGCACAACGAACGCCTCATTTGCTATGTTTACGTTATTGTTTAGCCCGTTTACGACAGGTATCTGCACCGATGACGGATCTTTTCCGGCAAGTCCTGTCGTCTCGCCTTTATAGTTGGTGCTGTAAACGTTTGCAATCGATCCGGGATCGCATTTTGTACCGAAGCCACCAGTACATTGCTCAATCGTGTAGGGTCCGACAAATACGCTAGGCTGCCCACTAGGCGCGCCGGTAAGTGACCCAGCCGCCCCGCCGAAACCGTTTAGTAATGTCACTACATGGCGGAGTTGTATATTTGCTGGAAACCCCTTTGATGCAGTTGGCTGGAAGTAATAATCGAATGCGGCGGCATTCAGGTTTGCCGGACTGGCGATCACCATATCCATGGTGATGGAATCCACATATCCAAAGTAGATACCGTATGTGTTTGCCGTACCGGAATAGGCCCCGAAGATATTCCTGAAGCTCGATGAGCACGTATCGAAATTAGTCCCCAGTGCGCTTTGTAGGCCATCGATCCACATACCGGAAGCATTAGGGGTAGTGAATATACCCGGCGGGAAGAACCGGAAATTATCTACAGTTATATGGCAGTTACCAAAAACGACAGGAGCACTAGTCGTTGTCGCAACAGCCGTCGAGTAGAGCGCCTTGCCCAGCCATCCCTCTACCGCCACATCGCGTATAGCCGCCCCCTCCACATGGCCGATGTCTAGACCATTTTGAACCACACCGTTACCATCCAGGGTGACGCCGGACACGTTCGCATAATATAAAGGTCCAGCAAGCGTCAACACCGCGCACGCTCCAGGGTCGCGCCCGGTTGCCGTTCCGCCACCAGCGTAAACGCCGTTTCCATTGATGGCCGTTCGGGACATGTCCGTGACAGAGAACGTATTGGCCGTGATGTACGTTACTAATACGTATGGGCCGTTGATCGAAGTAAGTCCAGTGGAACCGGCAATGGAGATCATTTGGCCGTCATAGAAGCCATGCGCTGTAAGTGTGATGACAGCAGGGGAAGCGTTCGTTACGCTCGCGATCGCTTGCGCGGGAGCACAAGTTGCCGCTGATGTGCGTTTGATCCGGGTTGCATTCATTCCTTCGCCGCGAATGCAGACACCGGACTTCGTGGACATCGTGGTGTGATTGCCATCTCCCAACTTCAGCCCATTGACGAACAGGTAGGTTCCTTTCGGGAAGATCACGCATCCGCCGGTTGTGGGGATCGTTGCCTGTGCGTTCGCGAAGGCCGTATCGTTAGCGGAAACTCCAGTTGCATCGCCGCCGAAGTTCAGAATATTGACGTCATAACCGGACGATCCGCAATCCCAGAGCCCATTGAGGCGATTCGCCATGGTGCCGGTTCCACCAGCGGTACAGGGCGTCGTTTTTGCACAATTCGTACAATACTGGGTTGTACCGTTTGCCGGAGTCCCAAGGCTTACAAACGAGACGCCGTTACTGGTTAGAGTGTTGCCGCGAACGCCGCCGACTACATCTAACGTTGCTCCAGGAATAGGGGTACCGATACCGATATTCCCATTCTGATCGACTCGCATTCTCTCCGTGCGAGCCACAGTTCCATTAGCGGTCGTGCCGAACGTTAACGCTGTCCCATTTGCGGTATCGGAGAAGGTTTCCGTGGCAATACCCGTCATACCTCCGCTAGAGGATAACAGAAAGCCCGTAGCTCCATAGCCTCCCATTCCAAAAAAACCAAACCCATCACCGTTTAAAGTTGCTGTTGGAGACGCAAATGTTCCCCTTGACCCTCTGGCCTTATAAGAGCCTGCAGTGTTACTGCCGTAAGAAGTGGAATACTGAAAATTAACCCCTCCATCTGTCACTGTTTCCAGGCGTCCCAGCGGGGTGGTTGTTCCGATGCCCAAACGATGATTGGTGGCATCCCAAAAGAATTGACCACCCGCCGATTGATCTTGGGCCAAGGTGGCCGGAGAGCTTGTATATGGGATAGCTCCGGTTGTTGTAAGTGCCGCTAGTCCAGTCGTGGTGGGAGGAACCACCCACGTTGCATCTTCCCGCAAGAATTTGACAGTACCAGCCGTAACTCCAGGGTCCGGTGCTGCCCCGCCTGAATGCGATGCGCCGGATGCGATCATAACAGGCAGGTCTGCCGCAACTGCTGGAACTGTCGTATTTAGCGTCGTTCGCCTTATAATGCCGGGGCCGCCAGGATCGGCGAGCGCCCCGCTCCCCGATGGCGTTTTCCATGTCCCGTCACCCGCCCAAAACGTTGTAGGAGAAGCGCCCGTCCCGCTTGCCAACTGCGATACCGGCAAGTTGCCGGTGATTGCCGCCGTGCCTAAGGCCAATGCAATCGTATTGTTGCTCATTGTCAAAATGCGACCCTTAAGATCCGCGGTGAACGAGCAAGATGTAGTAGTACTGCCGCAAGCGACGGGCGTTACACCAGTGGAAGGCAGGTTTAGCACGCCGGAACCTAAGGTCGTTACGATATCTCCACCAGTCAATGCGGGCATCTGAATTGCCGCTAGATTCCCTGCAATCTGGTTGAAATTATAATCGTTAGTCGCCGCCGCCACTACTCCGGTACGTCCGAAGACTGAGGTTATCGCACCGCCGCTGGTTGCTGAACTCAAGAAGTACCAATTTGCCCCGTTCGTGTACGCCTGGACCGATTGAGACAACGTAAAGGTAACTGGAGCGGTGATGTTTCCGCCCGTGATGAAATTGCAGGTGGCCGCCCCGCAATTGAAGGTGTAGATCCTGCCGATCTGAACGTTAGTGAGCGAGATGTTCTGAACGCTCGTGCTGCCGGTCAAACTAACGACTGGATTCAGGGGCATCGTGATCGTGATTGCGGTCGCGACTGTCGGCGTGATGTTATCGACTCCGACATTTCCAACTATCCGGCTGGTAGCGACGATACTAGCTGCCGACGAATCAATTGGGAGCGTTCCTGTAAGGTTATTCCCAGTAATGTGGAGCCTGTTCTGGATGCCGGATAACAGGATCGACGTGTCCGAGTTCTTGCCGATGTAGCTCCCGGAAATACTGATATCGGAACTAAGGCTCGTGGGGCTGGTAATGGATATGGCAACACTACCGGCCGTTGCAGTAGTTTCAATTTGTGAATTCGTAATCCCGGCCCCGCGAACATCGTTTAGGGAAATTCCATTCTTGGCACCCGCCACAAACAAGTTACTGAAATTCAGGGTTGTGTAACCATCAAAGCGGACTCCAGTCGCTGTATTTGTTAGCGCTTGGTTGCCAGCGAACCGAACATTTGAGAACTCGTAAATTCCGCCTGCCGTTCCCTGCGCATATAACCCGTAGCTGGTGAAGCTGTCGAAGAACAGATTCGAGAACACGACATTGCTTGCATACACAGTCGGATTGATATGGACGCCGTAGGCAAGCGTGGCGTTTGCCGAAACATTGCCGCCAACCCCACCATTTACCCACTGCCAGCCATCTAGGGTTCCCTGAACATAGACGCCTTTGCTGGCGGTTGCGTTCAGGGCTACAAGGTTGATGTTTACGTCGTTCCATGGCCCCATTCCGCCATTCGCATAGAAGCCAATGCCGGTAAAGTCAATGATCTGGATAGTAGATAGTGCAATACCGCCAACATTGCAATAAAAGCCATTCGCAATGTTCCCGATGTAGAGATCGTGAAAGGTGGAATTTGTGTTCTTTCCGGTGGTATAGATAGCGTTCTCTGTCCCCGCAGATCGTGACATCTTGGCAATGGAGAAACTGCCCACCTTCTGCTGTGCTGACCCTGCAAAGTAGAAAACGTTTCCACTCGTCATGGTCGGTTGTAGTTGAGAGGCCCCAGAACCAGCTCCCTCAAGAATCAACGCGTCGGTTGAGTAAATCTGCGCGTTAATCGTGAAGATTCCGGCGGGGATGTAGACATTTGAGATTCTGGCCCCATAAAGAGTGAGATTGTCGATGGCACTTGCATTCAGAGCTTCTTGGATACCAGATGTCGCCGTTCCTATAGCCCATGCTCCCGTGTGGATGTTTACCGTAGTGAATGCGACCGTTCCACCCGCAATCGCGCCCGAGGCGCAAGTTCCGCTCGTAATAAGCACCGATTCCGCCGTACCCGTTCCGCCACTCACGTAAAGGTAATGGTTTGCATCGGCCCCAGATACACCCTTAGGGCATGAGGTGAAGGTTAAGGTATTCGCGCCGCTGGTAGAGAGACTTCCAGTCACCCTGCTGCCAATGACGCGAGAGAAGGCATATTCCCGGATGTCATAAGCCGGTTTACGGCCGATCTGGGTCACATAGTCAACCGTTTGGGCACAGATCGGCAGGACCGCAAGCGCGGCTATGAGGTAGATTTTCATGTTGGAGTGATTTGCGGGTTAACTCGGATGCGTTGCAAGGCGCGACAGAATCGCCGGAAACTCAAGTCCGTAAATGATGAGGCGGTTACTTCGATCCTCGATGCTCGCCCACTCCTCATCCGTGAACTCGCCTTGTAGCGCCGCCCGCCAGTTTCCGTCAGTGCCATGGGTAACGAACGATAGCCCATCGCGCCCATCGATCAACGGGTATTCTACGGGCTTCATCCCAACCCGTTCAGCCAATCCAAGGATTTGGTTGATGCAATCCGACATGGGAACAGTTCCATTCAGGATCAGCGGAAAGGTCCAGGTGTTTTTCATTTCACACCATACCGCTTCGGAATACTTATCGCTTTAGGCATCAGCTTTTTCTTCGCATCGTAAGCAGCCCAGCCAGAAGGCCGCTTTTCGCCACCGATACTCGGAAGCTTCGGTAAGCCGGGGAGTTTAGGGAGTTTGGTCATGCTAGTACCGCCAATAGGTGATATCCATAAGCCAACCAGTAAACAGAAACCAGCGCCGTTCCAGCCAGCTACGCATTGTTATCACCTGAACCACGCCGCGCCGCTATGCAACTGCCCGGAAACGAACCACAGCAGGATCACCAATAGAATCCCGCCGCAAATCCACAGTACCGGAGGCGGCATCCCGAAGTTATCGCAAACCCACTTCAGCCCGTAGGCCACGATGGCAAACACAATCGCGTAGATCAAAAGCTGGATAAGCTGTTCCATCGTTATTTCTCCGAGGTAGCCTTCCGCTTATGCCGAAGTTCCCGCATGAGGATATCGATTACGCCGACTCTATTTATTTCCGGCATTGCCATATGGATGTCTAAAATCGCTTCCGCAAGAAGTGACTCCGCCAGCATTGCGATATCATCGGGAATTCGATACTTGATCCCTTCGTTCATCATTTCTCCCCGTACCGTTTGGGCCGCGCCTTCCCGGCTACCGAAAGGGCAATTGCAACCGCCTGGGCTTGCTTTTTCCCCGAGCCCATCTCCGTCTTGATGTTCCTACTCACAACTTCTTTTGATGTTCCGGTTTCAAGTGGCATCAAACCGCCGCCTTCGCCTTCAATCGCTTGCGGAATGCTTCGATATTCTCGCGAGCCACGGCATGTTGACCACTCTCATCGGAAACCACCAAGAGCGGAGAAGCAAAGCATTCAGAATTTAGTTTGTAGACCCCTGTGCGGCCACGCCGTGCACCAGCTAGTATGTCCACATGCCCGCGCTCGATCAGTACGCATAACGCGCTCACCGCGGTCGGGCGGCTCAGCTTACTCGCCTTGGCAAGCCATGAATGGCCCGCCTTCACAACACTCGAACCAGTCACGAAGCTTACTCCAGCCAGCGCCAGCCACACCAGCGTTTCAGCACCACCAATTCTCTGGTCACTCATTAGAGAAAATGGCACCACGGCATACCGCTTCGCCGCATCCGCTCGGTCCCAGGGCACCCGCTTCAAAACTTTGTAAACTCCTTTGACAAACCTTTGTAAAGAAACTTTACAAAGTCTGAGCCATTTTTTGCCTGTAACTTCATGGCAGTAAAACTACTTACCGCTCCCAGTCAAATACGGTTTAAGGTGAAGGGGTTCTCTTCTCAATCTCCCATCAGAATAGAAGTTCTCCGTAAAGCATTGATGACAAACAGATTCCATTCCATCGGCGGGATTTTCGGCACCCGGCGCTTCACATCCACAGATCGCACAACATACTTTCAGCGCAGGACAATCCTTCTGGCTATGCAATTTGCGGCACTCCCGGCAGATCGGTCTCGGTTTTAGCCCTTTGGTGATGAGGTACATCTGATTTCTCAAAGCTGATTCTTTACTTCTCTCCATACCGCTTAGGCTTGCGAGCAACCGACAGCGCGATTGCGATAGCCTGCTTCTGAGGCTTCCCCGCCGCCATCTCCGTTTTGATGTTCCGTCCAACTACTTCCTTCGAGGTTCCCGTTTCAAGAGACATTTAGTGGCCGCCCTTACTTTTCGTGTTCCGGCGCAGTGGACCACCACAAGCGATCTCCCTGAATACGGAATCTTCCCACGAACCGTAATCGACTATGAAGCGGACAAGTATATGGGCACTAGCATCGTCTTCCGCATTGCGCATAATTATCACATGCTCCGCGACGGTTAACGTGTTCGCTGATTCCCAATGACTATCGCAACAGTGATCATCCCAAGCTTCTTGCGTCCACGCCCCGAAGTATTCCTTCTCCCGTTCCGATGGATCACCTTTTGCTTCCCAGAACGATAGGATCGGTACTCCCCTAGCATCCAGTATTACTGTTCCGTAGTATTTCCCCTTGCGCTGCGCAAGTGACCACGGCGCAGGGAAAGACAGAATCACAGAGGCGAGCCAATCCTTGACATCGGCAAATCCAAATGTCACACATGCGCCATTTATTATGTCTGTCCCGTAGCTCATGAGCCGGTTCCTTGTAGGCTTCGATTATTCACCTGAGAGTAATGATGGTACATTCCTACTCACAACTACTTCCTTCTGCGCTCCAGTCTCTAGTGGCATCAGTCTGACCCCTCAGGTGGTCCAACGGCTAACGATTCGTCCTGGGCCGTCCTAGGCTCGGGAATCGGGGTTGTACGGGATACCCAACAGCCTAATGCCTCGTTAAGTCGATCCTTCAACAATTCCAAGTCTTCTCGAATCCCGGCTTGTATGCGTAAAACGTCCATAGATTGTTTTGGGTGCGTGAATCTTTGTCGGAAAATTACCAACTCGCTGGCGATGGAACCAAACCCGAAAAAAGGGGTATACCGGGGGTAGGCATGGGTACGGGGCCTGCCCATCGGACGCCACACCCAACGCTCTACCCTATCCAGTGCCCTATGCGCTCAACTTCCGATAACGGTTAGTATGTCTACTTTTTACACCACTCCACTCTGAGACGTAAGTGCTTATGGTTCAACGTTATACGC